>JAHZHB010000035.1 GCA_019420465.1 Lachnospiraceae bacterium | reverse complement strand
CGAGCGCGTTAGTCGTAGTTAGCGATTAGCTCAGCAAACCGTTGCACTTGTTTTGAAACAGAACACACACCCCTTCTGCCTGCATCTGCGGGCGAAACCGTCCGTCTTAAACCATCAGAATCTTAAAGTTCCACACCATTCTTCTTCAGCAGTGCTCTTGCCGTCTCAATAGAATCCACACCCTCTTTATTCTTCACCGGTGCGAACTCATGCTCTCTCTCTACCTCATAAGCGAGACAGTTATCCATCATATGCACCATATCCAGAATCAGTGTCTCAAACTTATAGCCATTCGGTTTTTCCGGTGCATGGGCAGTGCCATCGACATCCACATACGGAATCTTTTTCTCTACTACATGCGTCGGCATACGTTTTGCAACGATCTCCTCCAGCTTGTCCAGACGGAACAGATAATTCAGGATAACACCGAAGCAGTACAGGTATTCCCCTTTTTCGTTCTGCGCATAGTTCATCTCATGTGTCATTTCGTAATACTCTACGATCGACGGTTTACCATCTTCCAGACACAGTACACCAACACGTTCTTCCGGATCAGCTTTTCTGACCACCTTGGAACCACTGACACAGTTTTCATCGATGACGGCACCGACAAAGCACGGATCAGCGATACGCTGCAGTACATTGTCTACGGCGAAGCAGTTGAGCCATTCCACGCCCATCTTTTTCGCTTTTTCAAGAAGTCCGGCATTGGCAAAGGATGTGAACCATCCGCCGTTACCATTCGGGGAGGAAGCCAGTTTTTCTTTACTTTCCATCAGAAGTTTTTTATCGTAATCCATGCAGGGAGCCATATCCTGTGTGAAGAAGAATACATACTCCGGATTGTAACCGAAATAGTTATGTTCTTTCAGGAAGGATGTGGTCTGCTCATGGTTTTTGTCACTGGTCATGATGAAGAACGGGATCCAGGCATCGGCCTGTTTTACAACGTCCATGGTGTTTTTAAACAGCTGCTCGAAGATGTAAAGCTCTTTGGTCACGCCGATATTGAAGCTGCCTTTCGGTCCGTCACAGCCAAGACGTGTACCCATACCGCCGGCCAGAAGAAGTGCTCCGACTTTACCGGCTTTGATAGCTTCGAGTCCTGTTTTTACATAATCTGCTTTTTTCTTTTCGATATCTGCAATGCTGAGCGCGCCAATCGGCTCGATCTTACCTTTGCCTGCCGGTGTATTGTCGCTTCCAAAGCAGTCAAACACGCCCCAGTCAAGCTTTTCAAGCTGCGCTTCCAGTGCATCCTGCTTTTCCGGTGTCAGCTGCTCATAAAATTTCAGAAGATGCGTCTGGCCGTATTTCTCCAGAAGATCCATTGTAGTCTGTTTCATTGTAAAAACCTCCGTTTACATTCTTTTTCGTCTTTTTCTAACTCTATATCATACCTTTTTCATTAACAGAAAGCAACTGAAAAATACTTAAGACGGACGGCAGAAAGAGCCAGGGCGGGCAGCCAGGGGGAACAATATATCTGCAGCCAAACAAATGCAACGGTTTGCTGAGCTAATCGCTAACTCCGACTAGGCACGCTCGCTAAAGCAGGCTCGCGCGCCAAGTCTGCGTAAGCGATGGATCTCATCAAACCTAAAACCGCATTTTTAATCGTTTGGCTGCAGATATATTGTTCTCCCTGGCTGCCTGCCCTGGCTCTTTCTTCCTGACTTTGTAATACAGATCATATCAATACTCACGCCACACAGCCTTATGCGACTTCCTTCATCTTTTATATGATATAGTATTTTCAAAATTAACCTTCCAATCTTCGAAACCAAAATTCACACCACCCTCACCCGTCCTATACCTCTTCCTCTTAAGTCAGATTTTCCGCCACACAGACAGACACCGTGGGTAGTATCATGTATGGCAAACGATTCAAAGTGCGCTTTTAGGTTTGATGAGATCCACGGCTTACGTAATCTTACGCGCGAGCTCGCTTATGCGAGCGCGTTAGATGAAGTTAGCCGTTAGCTCAGCAAAGCGTTGCACTTGTTTGCCATACATGATACTACCCACGGTGTCTGTCTGTGTGGCGGGAAATCGTCCGCCCGTCCATCACTCACTCAGTTTTTTCAGGTCTTCAAGCATCTGGTTCACATACAGTTTATTCGTACTTCCTGCCTTTGTCCCATTCTCATATACAACCGTGTAGAAATTCTGGTCTCCCGGATAATAGGAAATCTCCTTCACGCTGCCATCCTTCAGCTCATAGGTAAGCGTCATCACCGCATCCCCGAGATCTGCCGGTACACTGTCCATACGCTCCTGTGCTGTTACACTGACACAGTCATAATAAAACTTTGTAAATAACTCCTTTTCCACAAGCTGTCCATCAAAGAGCCACTCTTCACCCTGCGAAGAAGTCTCTGTTACAGCACTGTTTTCCGTATCTGCAGTCTCTGTCTTACTATTTTCTGCTGTGACGCCGTCCTTATACTCCAGCGTATGTGTCGCACCGTCCACCGTCACGGTCAGTTTCTGCAGATCACTGATGGAAACAAAGCTGTATGTCAGACTCCAGAAAGAGGTTGCCTGACCATTGACAATATCGGAGAGATATTCGTCGTGCACCGTGCTGACCTGTGTGGAATCGTTCAGGCTCACGTAATAATCACCGTATCCGTCCTGATCACCGATATTGATCGTCACTTCCTGTCTGGTATCACCGTCACCATAGGTCACTTTCAGTACACACTGCGGATCTTTCAGTCCATACACGGACATATCCTTACAGTCATACTCCATATTTCTGACCCAGCCGATATAGGAAAGATTCTGCTGTACGGCACCGAGTGCTGTCAGGTTGGCCGGCTGTGTCACACCGTCATCGCCGGTTACGGAACACTGATCGTCACCTGTCATTGTCAGTATATAGGAATGCTCTGCCTTTTGAACATCAAACTCCCGCATACTGGCCGGTTCGATCTCCGGGAAAGCATCGTAGGCGGCAAAAGCCTGCACACGGCCGGAAAAATGACTGTCGAGTGCTGTTTTTGTCAGGTATACGGTCGTCGGATCGCTGGCCAGCTGCACGTACAGTTCGTTAGTTGTTGTATTTTTATCCCCGTAGATCAGCTGGTATACTGTGCCATCCTGCATGGTAATATCGATCGTGCGTCTGGAATCAGCCAGACCATATGTTGTCAGATCTTTTACATCACTGATGATACGCTCTGCACTTAAAGCTGCCAGATCATCTGTCAGAAGCTTCATCCTGCTGCCGGTCAGTACATAACCGTCCCCGGCATTGATCCACTG
>JAHZHB010000034.1 GCA_019420465.1 Lachnospiraceae bacterium | reverse complement strand
TCCCGAAAGAAGATCTGCAAAAGATCACTGAGGCTTTTTATATGGTGGACAAATCCCGTTCACGAAAAGAACACGGGGCGGGGCTTGGTCTTGCACTGGCGGTAAAGATCGCAAAGCTGCATCATACCTCACTTTCCTATGAGAGTATACCCGGACAGGGAACGTGTGTGACGTTTATCTTACAGAAGGAGGCCGACGATGAAGAAGAGGAAGATTAAAGTGCTGTATGTCCTTCTTACGGTGACGGCGGCCCTGCTGATCGCACTGACGGGCACCTTTGTCCCAGAGCTCCTTCTGGATGCGAAAGCGGCAAAGCTGGCTACAGGGACGGGTGAGGTGGATAATGGCGATGTATCTCCTTATACCTATACGATGGATACGCAGACAAGGATCACCAAAATGGAGAAGATGGTGGAGCAGATGTCTGTCCTTGGCGGGGATCTGTATATGAATGTACGTGAGCCGCTGGATACAGAGCTTTCCCGGGAGCAGGCAAAAAAGAGAATACAGAAATTCCTGACAGCATATACAGATATTCTGGAAGAAAAGGGACTTTTGGATACTGTTGAGAGTAATATGACAGACGCGCCGGGAGTCCAGGTGGCGACAGATCAGGGAGCGGGCCGGGATGTACAGGAAGAAAACGGGTATATTTATATAGAAGAGCCGGACTTTCTGGTATCCCCGGAGGATAAGCAGCTGTCCGGCTGGCTGGGTTCTGGCTATATCTATAATCAGTTTGTGGAGATCATCATCGATGCTGTGTCCGGTCTGCCTGTCATGACAGAGCTTGGTTTGGTGAGGATGGAGCCGGACGAGACCTGCTGTATGGCAGCAGCAGAAGCGTATGAGAAAGCGTACGGGGAAGATCTGAAGTTTGGAACACCACAAGCCATGGATGTGCCACAGGCCGGTGAGATGATGCGCCAGTCCGGAAATACAGCCTATGAATATGCATATGGCTTTTCCTGCACGACACAGGACAGTGCACTGCGCCTGGAATATCAGTATTATGGCGGAAATACCGGGTACGCGAAGAGTAAAAAGTATCTGGATGTATATGGTGAAGTGTTTATCTGGCTTTATGAAGAATAGACTCTGGAATCATGTTCTTGCATACCTGAACAGCAGATGTTCAACTATTGAGTGAACAGTAACGAATAAACCGCCGGATTTGACAACTCGGACACAACTTTGCAACAGGTCAGCGAAAACCTCCTGCTATACTGTAGATATACAGCATGGCGGGAGGCATTTTTATGAAAGAACCAATGACAGAAGCAAGAAAACAACAGTTGCGCAGACTTAAGAAACGAAAAAGAAGGAAAAAACGTATAAGAGCCTGTGCCTGTATGGTGATGCTGTGTCTGGTCGCGCTGTTCGTCGTACAGAAAACAGCCACACTGCTTCGGACGGAGAAAGCAGCAGAACTGCTTCAGACAGAGGACGGTGAGATGACAGAGGAAACAGCGCAGTCATACAGCGGCCAGGGAGGAAGTGGACAGAACAATACAGAAAAAAAGAGGGGATTTTTCGGAATGACAGGGGCACTGACGCAGGCAGACAAGCTGCAGTGTATAGAAGAGAGTGACGAGTATCCGGACCAGCTTAAGGAAATGGCTGAGAAAAACAGTGAGACGATCGATTTTGTCTATGATTATCCGAAGATGAAAGATAAAAAGCAAAAGATCGACCTTTCCAAAGAAGCAAAATCTGATACTGTGCCGCTTCTGCTGCAGTGGGATGAACGCTGGGGGTATACGTTGTACAGCGGAGGTTTCCTTGGTTATACCGGCTGTGGACCGACCAATCTGGCGATGGTTGTTTTATATCTGACCGGAGATAAGACAGTGACACCGGCATCTGTGGCAGAATACGCAGAAAGTGCCGGATACAGTGTGCCGGGGTCTGGCAGCAGCTGGACGCTGATCAGTGAGGGTTGCGAGCATTACGGCATTCATGCAGAGGAAGTGCCGATGGCTGAGGAAAAAATCAGGGCGAAACTGGATGCAGGTTGTCCGATCATCATCAATGTGGGGCCTGGAGACTTTACAGACTCCGGTCATTTTATGACGATCATCGGATATGACGGTGACGGTTTTATCATCAATGATACCAACAGTCAGGAAAACAGTCAAAAAAGATGGACATATAAACAGCTAAGTGGTCAGATCAGAAATCTGTGGGCCATGTATGTATGAAAGGAGTCATAAGGCCGGAACAGGCAGATTTTGCAAAGAAGAACAAAACACTTTTTAAAGCTATGCCATTATGGAATTTGTTATATACTTAACATTTATTGACTTTAAAAACCTGTCACTGTAAAATGAAGAAATCAACAGTCAGAAGTACCGGTAATACCGGAAAAAGGAAAGCAGGTGAGAGACCTGCGCTGTCCCGCAGCTGTAAGTAAGACGTTATACGCTCTTATAAGCCAGAAGACTTGCTTCTGATATGGATCTGTTGCTACGAGAGATGGCAGGATACTATATAAAGAATACACAGACATTCGCAAAGACTGTCTTTTTATGTTGCTGATTAAAACCTGTCGTCGTTTCGGCAGGTTTTTTTGCACGTTAGATTAGACTAAATGTAAACAGACAGGAGGAAACATGAGAGGACTGTATTCGTCAAAAACTATTATCCGCCATAAGATATTTACCGAGATCGCCCGTATGGCCTATGAAGGCAGTGATCCGTCCGTACTGGAGACATTGCCTTACAAGATCGTTCCGGGAGAGATGGCCAGCTACCGTGAGAGTATTTTTCTGGAGCGTGCCGTGGTAGGTGAGCGCCTGCGTGTGGCTATGGGCATGTCCCTTAGACCGGTATCTGAGCATGCACCGATCGCGCAGGGTGTGGAAGCCAGTGTCATCGGGGAAAAATATTATGAGCCGCCGCTTATCAATGTGATCAAATTCGCCTGCAATGCCTGTCCGGAGAAAAAAGTATTTGTCACAGAGGGGTGTCAGGGCTGTCTGGAGCACCCATGTAAAGAGGTCTGTCCAAAGGGTGCGATTTCCATGGTCAACGGTAAATCCCATATAGATGAAGAAAAATGTATCAAATGCGGAAAATGTGTCCAGAGCTGTCCGTATAATGCGATCATCAAACAGGAACGTCCCTGCAGCAAGGCCTGTGGTATGAATGCGATCGGTTCCGATGAACATGGCCGTGCCGAGATCGATCAGGACAAATGTGTTTCCTGCGGTATGTGTCTGGTCAGCTGTCCGTTCAGTGCGATCGTGGACAAGGGCCAGATCTACCAGACAATCATGGCTTTAAAGAGCGATGCACCGGTCTATGCGATCATAGCACCTGCGATCGCGGGACAGTTTGAGGGCCTGAAAAATACGCAGATTCGCGGTGCTTTTAAGGCGCTTGGCTTTACGGATGTCCGTGAGGTAGCGATCGGTGCTGATCTGTGTACGATCGAAGAGGCCAAGGACTTTATGGAAGAGGTGCCGGAAAAACTGCCGTTTATGGCAACATCCTGCTGTCCGGCCTGGTCGATGATGGCGAAAAAGCTGTTTCCGCAGTATGCCAACTGCATTTCCATGGCACTGACACCGATGGTGCTGACGGCGCGTCTGATCAAGCAGCGTGAGCCGGAGGCAAAAATCGTATTTGTCGGTCCATGTGCGGCAAAGAAGCTGGAAGCCAGCCGCCATTCGATTCGCAGTCATGTGGATTTTGTACTGACTTTTGAAGAGGTTGCCGGTATGTTTGACGCCAAAGGTGTTGACTTTTCAACGATCGAAGAGGGCGAACCACTGTTTCGTGCCAGCTCTGACGGCCGTGGTTTTGCAGCCAGTGGTGGTGTGGCAGCCGCCGTTGTCAAGGCAATCAAACGTCTGGAGCCTTCGCGTGAGGTAAAGATCGTCAATGCCGATGGCCTGGCAAACTGTAAGAAAATGCTGCAGATGGCAAAGACAGGAAAATACAACGGCTATCTTCTGGAAGGTATGGCCTGTCCGGGTGGCTGCATCGCCGGAGCCGGTACGATCCAGGATCCGAAAAAGACAGCGGTTGCGCTGCAGAAGATGATGAAAGAAGCCACCTTTGAAGAAAGCGTGGATACAAAGTATGAAGAACGGCTGAAAACGCTGGAGGCGTTTGATTAGACATCTGCTCAAATGCCGAAAATAACGAAAATCCGGCGATTTTTCATAGATTTCGCGGGAATCAAATTGACAAAAGTGTAAAACAGAGATAGAATAAGCCTACTAATGCAGTAGGAAAATAAGGGCGGGTGTGTGACATCCGCCTTTTTACCGGTGTTAAAAAGCAGTGGCAGCTGCAGTGCCGCCTGCGTACAGGGAGGCGGTGAACCGCCGGACAGTAGAGTAAGGAGAGTTTTATGCTGAATCAGTTTTCAAGAACAGAATTATTGTTTGGACACGAAGCTATGGATAAGCTGGCCGGCGCAAGAGTAGCGGTGTTTGGCATCGGCGGTGTCGGTGGCTATGTGTGCGAGGCACTGGTCAGAAGCGGTGTCGGTGCGCTGGAGCTGGTGGATGATGATAAGGTATGTCTGACGAATCTGAACAGACAGATCATTGCCACCAGAAAAACAGTGGGAAAATATAAGACCGAAGTGATGAAAGAGAGGATTCTGGAAATCAATCCACAGGCTGAGGTTGTGACACATCAGTGTTTTTTCCTGCCGGAGACGGCCGATCAGTTTGATTTTTCAAAATATGATTATGTCGTGGATGCTGTGGATACTGTAACAGCCAAGATTCAGATCATCATGCAGGCAAAGGAGGCCGGTGTACCTGTGATCAGCTGCATGGGAGCTGGCAACAAGCTGGATCCGACACAGTTTAAAGTAGCCGATATCTACAAGACAAAGATGTGTCCGCTGGCAAAAGTGATGCGCCATGAGATGAAAAAGCGAGGGGTAAAGAAACTTAAGGTCGTGTATTCAGAGGAAAAACCGACCCGTCCGATCGAGGATATGTCCATCAGCTGCCGTAATCACTGTATCTGTACGCCGGGAGCAGCTCACAAGTGTACAGAACGCCGTGATATTCCGGGCAGTGTAGCCTTTGTGCCGTCTGTGGCCGGTCTGATCATAGCCGGTGAAGTGATCAAAGATATCGTAGCAAAGTAAAAAGGTCGAATGTGACCATACAGATTATAAAAGGAAAGAAAAATGACAATAACAGTAAAGGATATGCTGGATTTAAACCCGGACAGATACCAGATCCTGGATATCAGAAGTCCGGAGCAGATGGCATCAGGTGCGATTCCGGGAGCGATTCATGCAGATAAAGATCATATTCTCGAGACAAAGGAGCTGGACAGGGAAAAGCAGCAGATCGTCTGCTGCAGCCGTGGACGGATCTCTGTGGATGTGGCCGATGAGCTGGCTGCCCATGGCTATAATGCCTGCAGTCTGGAGGGGGGATTTGCCGCCTGGCTGCTGGAAAATATGAGAAAAGACATGGCAGAGGATTTCGCCGGTGACGTGGAAAAAAGTCTGCAGAAAAAGTTCAGAAAGTCCATCTGGTGCAAATTTACAAAGGCGATCAACAATTACGAGCTTGTCAAAGAAGGGGATAAGATCGCGGTCTGTATCTCCGGCGGCAAGGATTCCATGCTGATGGCCAAATGCTTTCAGGAGCTGAAACGCCACAATAAGTTTGATTTTGAAGTGAAATTTATTGTGATGGATCCCGGCTACAGTCCGGCCAACCGTGGCATTATCGAAGAGAATGCCAGACGGCTCAATGTGCCCATTACGATCTTTGAATCCGAGATCTTTGATGCAGTGTATACGATCGAAAAGTCGCCGTGCTATCTGTGCGCCCGCATGCGCCGCGGTTATCTGTATAATTTCGCAAAAGAGCTTGGCTGTAACAAGATCGCCCTCGGTCATCACTATGACGATGTGATCGAGACGATCCTGATGGGTATGCTCTATGGTGCCCAGGTACAGACGATGATGCCGAAGCTGCACAGCACTAATTTCGAGGGGATGGAGCTGATCCGTCCGCTGTATCTTGTCCGTGAGGATGATATCAAGGCATGGCGTGATTACAATGATCTGCATTTTATCCAGTGTGCATGCAAGTTTACAGACACCTGTACGACCTGTAATAATGAAGAAAGCCGCTCCAAACGTGTGGAGATCAAAGAACTGATCAAACGTCTGAAAGAGGTTAATCCGTTTGTGGAGAGCAATATTTTCAAAAGTGTGGAAAATGTAAACTTAAGTACAGTGATCGCCTACAAGCAGAATGGTGTACGCCATCATTTTCTGGACACATACGATGCGATGCCGGATGCTGGTGAAAAACACAGGGAGGATGAAGCATGAGTGAACTGACTGTCTGTCAGCAGGAAAAATACGAGAAATTAAAAACTTATCTGAAAGAGCTTGGTCCCGTGGCAGTTGCCTTTTCCGGAGGTGTGGATTCTACCTTTCTGCTGAAAACGGCCCATGATGTTCTGGGAGACCAGTGTATCGCTGTGACAGCTGTGTCCTGTTCTTTCCCGAAGCGTGAGCTCGGTGAAGCAAAAGCTTTCTGCGAGAAGGAAGGTATCCGCCATCTGATCTGCGAGTCCGAAGAATTATCGATCGAGGGCTTCGCTCAGAACCCGAAAAACCGCTGTTATCTCTGCAAAAAGGAGCTGTTTACCAAGATGGGAAATCTGGCGAAAGAGCAGGGCGTGGCTGCGATCGTGGAAGGCTCCAATATGGATGACAACGGAGATTACCGGCCGGGTCTGCTCGCTGTAAAAGAGCTTGGCATCAAGAGCCCGTTAAGGCACAGTGAATTATATAAAGAAGATATCCGGGCGATTTCCCACAAGCTGGGGCTTCCGACATGGAAAAAGCAGTCCTTTGCCTGCCTGTCTTCCCGTTTCCCTTATGGAGAGACGATCACAGAGGAAAAGCTTGGTATGGTAGATAAAGCGGAGCAGCTGCTTCTGGATCTTGGTTTTACCCAGGTCCGCGTAAGAATCCACGGCACGATCGCCCGAATCGAGATTTCCCCGGATGAGTTTGCAAAACTGCTGGAAAGAGACGTTCGTGCGAAGGTTTACCGTGAATTTAAGCGTTATGGATTTACATATGTGACGATGGATCTTATGGGCTATCGTACCGGCAGTATGAACGAGACTCTGACGAAAGAGGAGCGAAAAATCTGAGGCAGACCGACGGCATAAGGCAATCGGTTGATGAAAAAAGATATTGTGCATAAAAAATCAGACAAAATGAGAAAACTAGTCATAAAACAGACAGTTTTCCCGTTTTGTCTGTTTTTTTTATGCTTTGCAGCGGGTATAGTGTACAGAAAAAACAGATATTGAGAAAAAAAGAAAATCCGGATGAAAAAATGAAAGATACATATAATAAAAATTCATATCCAATAAAAAGAACAGAAAAACAACTGATAAAAAATAAAACAAAATACTGTATACAATAACCAAAACAAACTCTGTATAAAATAAAAATGTATGGATGAAATGTGTATAAAAAACAAAAAAATACAGGGCAATATATACAAAATGTACAGTGAAAATGACAATAAAGTAACGAAATTAACATTTGGTCTTTCATTTTGCGACTGATGTGTTAATATAATAACAAGGATTTTGAAAGAGGAGGTGGTCCGATGGTGCAGGAAACCCTGAATGCTGTCCGTGAAGCGGAGTTGCAGGCAGCCCAGATGATCAAAGACGGTGATACCGACAGTGAAAAGATCGTGCAGGATGCCCGTGAACAGGCGAAAGCGCAGCAAAACCAGGAACTCGAAAGCGCAAAACAGGCAGCAGCACAGACCCTTGAAGCGGCAAAACAGGCTCAGGAGGCCAGGATGGACAAAGCCAGACAGCAGATCGCTGCAGAGGTGGAGAACATGAAACAGCAGGCTGCTTCCCGGCAGAAGAATGCAGTAGATGCTGTGATACAGATGCTGTACTGAAACTGCCAGACCGTTCGGCTCTGTACAGAAGCTGTCCGTATAAGTACAGCAGCTTTTGGAAAGAAAACGAACGCAAAAATCAGGAGATAAAGGAGGGATGTCCGGATGGCAGTATTGCAGATGCACAGAATCAGTATCTGCGCGCTGAAAGAGGATCGAAAAGCCATATTGGAAAAACTGCAGGCACTCGGTGTCATGCAGATCGATCTATCCAGACTGCAGGAAGAGGATCTGCACAGGATGGATACGGCAAAGAGCCGTCAGGTGTTTGAAAAACAGGCTGTGGCAGCGGATCAGGCGCTGGAAGTTCTGGACCGGTATGCACCGGAAAAAACGTCCATGCTGTCCTCACTCGAAGGAAAGCCGCTGATCGGCAAGCCGGAGTACGGTGACTGTGTGGAACGAAAAACACAGATCCTGCAGGACGCAAAGCAGCTGACTGAATGGAGCCGACAGATCGCAGAAAATGAGGCGGCGATCGTCAAGCTTGAAAATCAGATCGAAGCTTTAACACCGTGGCTGAAACTGGATATACCGCTTTGCGGAAGCAAAACAAAGCAGGCGGTCACTATCGTGGGTACGATGTCCGGCGTATGGAACGCAGATGACATCTATGGCATGGTTGCTGAGAACGAAGAGGCGCCTGAAGCCTACGAAGTACAGATCCTGTACACGGACCGTGATACCACATATCTGGCTGTTACGGTGCTGCAGGCAGAGGCGGCCACACTTGAAGAGAGCTTACGTCAGCATGGCTTTTCCAGACCGTCGCAGGCGATCAAAAGGATTCCGGCAGACGAAAAGAAGGACTGTGAGATACAGGTTGAAAACCTGAAAAAGATGATCCATGAAACAGTTAAAAAGATCGAAGGAAACGCCGGCCGCAGAAAGGATCTGCAGGAAATTTCCGATTATTACCGGATACGTGCAGACAAATACGAAGTATTGGGCCAGCTGCCACAGTCGGAACATGCATTTTTCATCAGTGGCTATGTCCCGGACGAAAAGCTGCAGCTGTTGCAGGAAAAGATCGGTGATATCTATGACTGCCGGATCGATGTAGAAGATATTCCGGAGGATGAAGAAGCACCGGTGCTTTTACACAACGGACCGGTATCATCGACGACAGAAGGAATTCTGGCATCGTTCGGACTTCCGAAAAAAGGTGAGATCGACCCGACCAGACTCATGTCGATGTTTTATATCTTCCTGTTCGGTATGATGCTTTCCGATGCAGGATACGGTCTGGTGATCTTTATCGGCTGTCTGGTAGCGCTTGTAAAGTTCCCACGGATGGGCGAAGGTATGAAACAGACGCTGCAGCTGTTTATGTACTGCGGTATCTCAACGATCATATGGGGTATCCTGTTCGGTGGATTTTTCGGAGATGCGATCAACGTTGTTTCCCGTGTGTTCTTCGGACATGAAGTCGGTATACCGCCGCTGTGGTTCGCACCGTTAAATGATCCGATGAAGCTTTTACTGTTTTCACTCGGTGTTGGTCTGGTCCACCTGTTTACAGGACTTTTCCTGAAAGGCTATACCAGTATCAAAAACGGCGATGTGATGGGGGCAGTGATCGATACAGGCTGCTGGTTCTTATTCCTGATCGGCCTTTTGTTACTTCTGATCCCGTCCAGCATTTTTGCCGGTATCGCCGGTGTACAGATCGTTTTTCCGTCAGCTGTCAATCTGCTGGCAAAGGTGATCACGATCGTTGGTGCCCTGGGACTTTTACTTTTCTCGGCGAGAGACAAGAAGAATCCTGGTCTTCGTATCGCACTGGGAGCCTATGAGCTGTACGGTGTGACCAGCTGGTTATCGGATGTGCTTTCGTACTCCCGTCTTCTGGCGCTTGGACTGGCAACCGGTGTTATCGCACAGGTTATCAACCAGATCGGCAGTATGGGCGGAAAGAGTGTGATCGGTGTGATCATGTTTATCCTGGTCTTTATCATCGGCCATACCTTAAGTCTGGCGATCAATCTTCTGGGTGCCTACGTGCACACCAATCGTCTTCAGTACGTAGAGTTTTTCGGAAAGTTTTACGAGGGCGGAGGAAGTCCGTTTACCCCGTTCAAAGAAAATACAAAATATGTAGATATTAAGGAGGAATAATTACTCATGAGTATAGGTGTTGTTTACGCATTATTAGGTGCAGCAAGTGCAGTATTTCTGGCAGGTATGGGTTCCGCTATCGGTGTTGGTGTTGCAGGACAGGCAGCATCCGGTGTTGTTACAGAAGATCCGAACAAATTCGCAAAGGTTCTGATCATGCAGCTGCTTCCGGGTACCCAGGGTATCTACGGTCTGCTGGTTGGTTTTATCACGTTATCAAAGATCGGACTTCTTGGTGGCGGTCTTGCAGGAATCGACTGGGTTACCGGTCTGATGATCCTCGGCGGCTGTCTGCCGATCGGTATCGTAGGTCTTGTATCCGGTAAATATCAGGGTATGACATCCGCTGCAGCTATCGGTATCATCGCCAAACGTGAAGATCAGTTCGGTAAAGCCATGCTGTTCCCGGCCATGGTTGAGACATATGCGATCCTTGCTCTTCTGACTTCCGTACTTGTTATCACAAACGTACCGGTATAAGAAAACTTAACAGTTACAGCTTACAGGACTGTAAACTGTAACGACAGAGCATAAAAGGAGAGCTTGAGCATGACTGGATTGGAAAAAATGGTGGCACGTATCCTCGACGAGGCGAAATGTGCTGCCGACAGTAAGAGAAAAGATGCTGCATCTCAGGCCGCTGCCATAAAAAAATCTGCCGAAAAGGAAACAAAAGCAGGATGTGAGAAGATCGCACAGAAATCTGCTGCTGATGTGCGGGCACTGGAAGAAAGAGGAAGCTCCGCCATCGATCTGATGCGCAGGACAGAGCTTCTGAAAGCAAAACAGGAGATGATACAGGAAACTGTGCAGAAAGCCTATGATACATTCTGCGAGGTGGACGGCATCGCCTACTATGCAGTGCTTGAGGATATGGTCCACAAATTTGCCCGTCCCGAACAGGGACAGATGCAGCTTGGCGAGGCGGATTATGCCGGTATGCCGGAAGGATTTGCCGAAAAGATCAAAGATGCGGCAAAACAGGCCGGTGGCAGCCTGGAGATCGTAAAAACAGACGAAAAACTGGGCAAAGGCTTTATTTTAAGCTATGGTGGTATCGAAGAGAACTGTTCCTTCAAAGCCTTGTTTGCCGATAAGAAGGATGAACTGAATGACCGGGTTTCAAAACTTTTGTTCCCCTGATCAAAGTAAGGAGGAAACATGATGTTTGATATGAAATATACCTATGCGGTAGCCCGGCTGAGAGCTCTGGAGGTACATCTTTTATCCGCTGCAAATATCGATCAGCTGATGGCCTGCGATTCAGAAGAAAGCTGTCTGCAGCTTCTGGCTGAAAAAGGCTGGGGAGAGGCCGGACAGGAGCTGTCCGCAGACGATATGCTGATGCGGGAAACAGAAAAAATCTGGGAGACTATGGACAGCATGCATGTGGATATGTCCGTGTTTGATGTCCTCAGATATCCGGATCTGTACCACAATCTGAAAGCAGCCATCAAAGAGATCTGCCGTGAGGGACATCATCCCGGTATCTATATGGAAAAAGCGGCGATTTCCGGCGAAGAGATGGAAAAAATTCTCCGTGATAAAGAATATTTCCGTCTGCCGGATCATATGCAGGCTGCGGCAAAGGAAGCGTACGAGTCGCTTCTGCATACACGGGATGGTCAGCTGTGTGATGTGATCGTTGACAGAGCCTGCCTGGAGGCTATCCTGAAAGCAGGAGAAAAGGCAGAGGCAGAGCTGATCCGTGAATACGCGGAAAATACGGTGGCGATCGCTGATATCAAGATCGCCGTACGTGCCCAGAAGACAGGAAAAAGCGAAGACTTTGCAAAAAGAGCCATGGCACCGTGCAAAACGATCAGTGTGGATGCGCTTTCAAAGGCCGTTGTTTCCGGTTTTGAAGCGATCTGCGAGTGCCTGACAACGTTTGGCTACGGTGAATGTGCCGAGGCGCTGCGGCAGTCGCCGTCGGCGTTTGAATGCTGGTGTGATAACCGGGTGATCGATTCGATCCGTTCGCAGAAATATGAGGCCTCATCCATTGGCCCGCTGGTAGCCTATGTGCTGGCCAGAGAAAATGAGATCAAGACAGTACGCATTATTCTGTCCGGCAAAGCCAACAATATGCCGGATGAGAAGATCCGGGAAAGGATAAGGAAAATGTATGTATAGGATTGCAGTTGTGGGAGATTACGACAGCATATACGGATTTAAGACCGTAGGACTTGATACATTTTCGGTATCTGATCCGAAGGAGGCTGAAAAAACGCTGCATCAGCTGGCCACAAACGGATATGCGGTAATCTATATTACAGAAAATATGGCAGAACAGATTGGCCATGTGATAGACAAATACAAAGAAGAGATGCTTCCCTGCATCGTACAGATCCCCGGTGCTTTCGGCAATACGGGCAAGGGTGTGGAGAATGTCAGAAAATTCGTGGAGACAGCGGTCGGCAGTGATATCCTGTTTTCACAGAAATAAGAAAGTGAGTGATTTGTCCAAATGAGTAGAGGAACGATAAAAAAAGTAGCCGGACCGCTGGTTATCGCCGAGGGCATGCGCGATGCCAACATGTACGATGTTGTGCGTGTGGCAAAAGAGCGTCTGATCGGTGAGATCATCGAAATGCACGGGGATGAGGCGAGTGTGCAGGTATATGAGGAGACCTCCGGTCTTCGTCCGGGAGAACCGGTAGAGTCTACCGATGCTCCGCTGTCTGTAGAACTTGGCCCCGGCCTGATCACCAGTATTTATGATGGTATCCAGAGACCGCTGGATGATATCTTACGTGTTACCGGCGGAAACAGCCTGAAACGAGGCGTTGAGGTACCGGCCTTAAAACGGGATAAAAAATGGGAATTTGTACCGACAGTCGCTGTCGGTGATGAAGTAGAGGGCGGTGACGTTTTGGGTACCGTACAGGAAACTGTGGTTGTAACCCAGAAGATCATGGTACCGCCGGAAATGAAAGGTACAGTCAAAGAGATCCGCTCCGGATCATTTACCGTGGAAGAGGTTATCTGTATCCTGGATACAGAAGACGGCGAAAAGGAACTGACCCTGATGCAGAAATGGCCGGTTCGAAAAGGCCGCCCGTATAAGAAAAAACTGCCGCCGAAGATGCCGCTTGTCACAGGACAGCGTGTTATTGACTGTATGTTCCCGATCGCCAAAGGCGGTGTGGCTGCGATCCCGGGACCGTTCGGAAGCGGTAAGACTGTTACGCAGCATCAGCTGGCCAAATGGGCCGAGGCAGATATCGTTGTCTATATCGGCTGTGGCGAGCGTGGAAACGAGATGACAGACGTTTTAAACGAATTCCCGGAGCTGAAAGATCCGAAAACAGGAAAATCCCTGATGGAGAGAACCGTACTGATCGCCAATACTTCCGATATGCCGGTTGCTGCCCGTGAGGCTTCTATCTACACCGGTATCACGATCGCTGAGTATTTCCGTGATATGGGATACTCGGTAGCCCTGATGGCCGATTCTACCTCCCGTTGGGCCGAGGCTCTTCGAGAGATGTCCGGACGTCTGGAGGAGATGCCGGGTGAGGAAGGTTATCCGGCTTACCTTGGCAGCCGTCTGGCACAGTTCTATGAGAGAGCCGGACATGTCATCGCCCTTGGTAAGGATGGCAGAGAGGGTGCCTTAAGTGCGATCGGTGCCGTATCACCGCCTGGTGGTGATATTTCCGAGCCGGTATCGCAGGCAACACTTCGTATCGTCAAAGTGTTCTGGGGACTGGATGCCAATCTGGCCTATAAACGTCACTTCCCGGCGATCAACTGGCTGACCAGCTATTCTCTGTATCTGGATGATATGGGACCGTGGTTTAACAGCCATGTGGCACCGGATTGGATGGAGCTTCGTCAGGAAATGATGAGCCTTCTGCAGGATGAGGCAGAGCTGGATGAGATCGTCAAGATGGTCGGTATGGATGCCCTTTCTTCCTCTGACCGCCTGAAGATGGAAGCTGCCCGCTCGATCCGTGAGGACTTTCTGCATCAGAACTCTTTCCATGAGATCGATACGTATACCTCTCTGGAAAAACAGCATAATATGATGGAGCTGGTTCTGGCTTTCTATAAGGAGTCCCAGAATGCCCTGGACAAGGGAGCCAGCATCAACGATCTGTTAAAGATGCCGGTTCGTGAAAAGATCGGTCGTTATAAATATGTACATGAAGACAATCTGAAACAGGAAATGGACGATATCGTCGAAGAACTGCATACAGAGATTGCCAATACGATAGGAAAGGAGGAGGAGTAAGATGCCAAAGGAATACAGAACCATACAGGAAGTTGCCGGCCCGCTGATGCTGGTGCAGGGCGTGGAGAATGTGGCATATGATGAGCTTGGTGAGATCGAGCTTGCCTCCGGAGAGACCAGACGATGCAAGGTACTGGAGATCAACGGCAGTGATGCCCTTGTACAGCTGTTTGAGAGCTCTACAGGTATCAACCTTTCCAACAGTAAAGTCAGATTTTTAGGACACAGCATGGAGCTTGGTGTATCCGGCGATATGCTTGGCCGTGTCTTTGACGGTATGGGACGTCCGATCGACGGCGGCCCGGAGATCTTACCGGAAGAACGGCGTGATATCAACGGTCTGCCGATGAACCCGGCAGCCAGAAACTATCCGCAGGAGTTTATCCAGACTGGTGTATCGGCTATCGATGGTCTGAATACGCTGGTTCGTGGACAGAAGCTGCCGATCTTCTCTGCATCAGGTCTTCCGCATGCCCAGCTGGCAGCGCAGATCGCCAGACAGGCAAAGGTAAGAGGCAAGGATGAACAGTTCGCCGTTGTTTTTGCTGCTATGGGTATTACCTTCGAGGAATCCAACTTCTTCGTAGAGAGCTTTAAAGAGACAGGTGCGATCGACCGTACCGTCCTGTTTGTCAATCTGGCCAATGACCCGGCTGTAGAACGTATTTCCACACCGCGTGTGGCCCTGACAGCTGCCGAATATCTGGCTTTTGAAAAGGATATGCATGTTCTGGTCATCCTGACCGATATCACAAACTATGCCGATGCCCTGCGTGAGGTTTCCGCCGCACGTAAAGAGGTACCGGGACGCCGTGGTTATCCGGGTTACATGTACACGGACCTGGCTTCCTTATATGAACGTGCCGGACGCCAGAGAGGCAAAAAGGGAAGTATCACCATGATCCCGATCCTGACCATGCCGGAGGATGACAAGACCCATCCGATCCCTGACCTGACCGGTTACATCACAGAGGGACAGATTATCTTAAGCCGTGATCTGTACAGACGAGGTATCACCCCGCCGATCGATGTACTGCCGAGCCTTTCCCGTCTGAAGGATAAAGGTATCGGTGAAGGAAAGACAAGAGCCGATCATGCCAATACGATGAACCAGCTGTTTTCCGCCTATGCCCGTGGTAAAGAGGCAAAAGAGCTTTTAACGATCCTCGGTGAAGCCGCATTGTCGGATATCGATCTGATCTATGCCAAATTTGCGGATGCATTCGAAAAAGAATATGTATCCCAGGGTTATCAGACAAACCGTGATATTGAAGAAACGTTATCGATCGGCTGGAAACTGCTGTCCATCCTGCCAAGGAGTGAGCTGAAACGTATCGATGATAAATATCTCGACCAGTACTACGGCAAAGAGTAGGAAAGAAGGTGAAACAGCTTGGCATCAACACAGGTAAATCCTACCCGAATGGAGCTTACCAGACAGAAAAAGAAACTGCAGACAGCTGTGCGCGGGCACAAACTCCTCAAAGACAAGCGGGATGAGCTGATGCGGCAGTTTCTGGATCTGGTAAAGGAAAACATGCAGCTGCGTCTGAAAGTAGAGGAAAATATCAAACGGGCCAACACGGACTTTGTCATTGCCAAGGCCGGTATGTCGGAAGCCGCATTAAAGACAGCCCTTCTGGCTCCGAAACAGGAAGTATATCTCGAAGCAGATAAGAAAAATGTCATGAGTGTGGATATCCCGGAATTTTCCTGGCGCACCAAGACAGCAGATGCAAACGATATCTATTCCTACGGCTTTGCATTTACGTCCTGTGATCTGGATGATGCGGTCAAATCCCTGGCGGATGTCCTGCCGGATATGCTGAAACTGGCAGAAATCGAGAAATCCTGTCAGCTGATGAGTGATGAGATCGAAAAGACCAGACGCCGTGTAAATGCGCTGGAACACGTGATCATCCCGGAGGCACAGGCCAACATCAAGTATATTACGATGAAGCTGGATGAAAACGAGAGATCGACCCAGATCCGTCTGATGAAAGTCAAAGATATGATGCTCGAAGAGACGCATCATTATAAAGAAAAGGCGCATGAGAGAGCCATGGAGGCCGCTGCAGAGTAAATGCAGAATTGATTCCCGCCTTTAGTTAGGGTATAATATATCCGGGTGTGTACAACGTGTGCATACCCGGATATTGTGTTTTGCCCTGCATATCAAAAAACCGGCCAGTGAAACGGTTTTTGATTCAGGCAAACAGTAAAAAGACTGTATTTACAAGTATATCCCGTCTGGGTCGGGAAATAGTATGCAAAGAGGGAATAGACATATGAAAAACAGATTACTCGAAAAAACAGGAATACATGATCCGGCACATTTCGACTGGATCAGCTATTTTGAGCATAATAAAAAGAACCGGAAAAAGCTGGATCTGATCCACCTGGATACCCTGTCCAGAGCCGACAGAGCCATGATCGCACCGTCGATGCGCGCCTTTGCTATCGGAGAATCCTCGGAGGGACATCATCTGTCCGCCTGCGCCCAGATGTATGCGGTAAAAAGCGGCTGGACAGACTATGCAAAGATCACAGACAGCCTGATCGCCGAAGAAAATTATCACAGTGAGCTGTTAAAAATCTTTCTGGCCAGCTACCAGATCCGTCCGGGCATCAACAGCGGACTGGATACCGTATTTCGTTTCCTTCGCCGCCGTGCGGGCATCGAATGCGAGATGGGAGTGCTCGTGGCTGCAGAGATGGTGGCTATGACCTATTATGAAGCTCTGGCCAGAGTGACAGACTGTAAACTGTTAAAGACGATCTGCGCACAGATGCTTCACGATGAGCGGTATCATATCGTACTGCAGTCCGTGACACTGGGAAAGATCAATGCCGGACGACCGGAGCCGATCAGAGAAAAGCTGCGCAACCAGAGACGCATCCTGACCAGAGCTACTGCGGCTGCACTGTGGGATCGCTATGAAGCAATCTTTACGGCAGCCGGCTATACCAGAGGTCGGTTTATGGCCAGCTGCATGCGGACGACAGAGGAATCGATCCAGATTGAAAAAATGTTTCACAAAGCATAAAAGAGGATAAGAACATGACAAAAGTAGATCTTGTAACAGGGTTTCTTGGTGTAGGTAAGACAACGTTCATTCACCGATATCTCGGTTTTCTGAAAAAACAGGGAGTTTCGGCCAGCGTGATCGAAAATGAGTTTAGCAGCGTGGATGTGGACAGTACACTGCTGAAAGACGATGGCTGTGAGATCAGCAGCCTGGCCGGACAGTGTATGTGCTGTACTGGTAAGGACACGTTTAAACAGATGCTGATCGATGCTTCCCATACCGGGATTGACCGTGTCGTCGTTGAACCTTCGGGTATCTATGACGTAGACGAGTTTTTTGATGTAATGTTACATGAACCGGTGAAAAGCCACTGCGAGATCGGCGCGATCCTGACACTGGTAGATACAAAGATGGATATGGCAGTGACAGATGCCTCACGATACCTGGTCTTTGCCCAGCTTCTGGCAGCCGGTACAGTGATCATGAGTAAGACCCAGCTGTTCGATGATGCGCAGAAACAGGCAACGATCGCCCAGATGAATGACCTGTTAAAAGAACATGGAAGCACAAGAGTACTTGGCAATGATGTTGTGACAAAACCGTGGGACAGCTATACAGATGCTGATTTCACGGCGTTTATGGAGAGTGGCTATCATCTGGTCGACCATGAAAAAGAACTGATCAATCACGGCACAGTGTTTCAGTCCGGTATGTATGCGTCCCGATGTGAAAACGAAGCTGACCTCAGAGAACGTATAGAACACCTGATGAAAGACAGAAAATACGGCATCGTTATGCGTATCAAAGGCCATATCAAAAGCCTGGAGGGGCAGTGGTATGAAATTAACTGTTCACCGGATGTGATGAATATAAGACCCTGTGATGTGAAACGAGGTCTGTTTGTTGTCATCGGACAGGAGCTTGACGAAGACGCTATCGGAAAAGAAGCCTTTATTTCCAGAAAATAGCAGGAAACAGGCTGTGAAAAGATAAACAGCGACAGATGACAGGCAGCGGCAGCAGGGCCTTATTCGCTGTCACATGCACGAAAAGAAACGGAGGACAGGATATGCAGCCACTTTGGCAGATTGAAGGACAGTTCCTGCTGTGGATACAGCACACTATCCGGCAGGACTGGCTTACACCCATTATGCGGATCATCACGATGTTCGGAGACTACGGCGCATTCTGGATAGCGACATGTATTGTACTTCTGTGCGTCCCGAAAACAAGGAAAAAAGCCGGTATTCCCACATCCTGCTCACTGGCGCTCAACGGCATCCTGACAAATCTCTGGCTGAAACGTATGGTAGCCAGAGTGCGCCCCTATGTGCGGTTTCAGGAGCTCACCGTACTGACAACGATCCCAAAGAACACCTCATTTCCATCAGGCCATACAGCAGCATCCTTCGCTGTCGCAGCCGCTATCTATATGGCCGGCTACAGAAAGAGCGGAAGGTTCCTGTACCTTCTTGCCACACTGATCGGATTGTCCAGATTATATCTTGGTGTTCACTATCCGACAGATGTGATCGCAGGAGCAATTGTTGGTGTGTTCAGTGCATGGATCATACGTAAAATTATCGATATCATAGTTAAAATACAAAAAAAGAAAAAAAGAAAGAAAAAGTAGATTCAGCCGAAAAAGATTGCCGTCATAGACCGGGTACACGCTCCCCTTCAGAAAATTCCTAAAGCGAGAATAACAGGTTCTTAGTGCGCAGCTGCCCGTCAGTCAGAGGCATCAGCCGCCATTCCCGGCGGCTGATGAGTGGGCTCTGAGCCGGGTTTTCATCAGAAAACCCAGCGAATGCCCACGGTCCTCTGACTGACGGGCAGCTGCACACTTAGAACCTGTATTCAAGCGTCGGAATTTTCCGAAGGGGAGCGTGTACCCGGTCTATGACGGCAGTCTTTTTCGGCTGTCACAAACAACCGTTTTAGCCTGAATAAAGATTTATATATTGACATCCCGCATGGAATATTGTATAGTAAACGTAGTTAGGAATAACTAATTAAAATTAGCGTCAAATAATGTATAGACGCTTAATTTTTTGACATAATATTAGTTAAAACTAACATAAATCTGTAGCAGGGAGGTTCATGTATGCTGGATCAGTATCTGATCGAACACTGTTCACCCACACTGGCTTCGATCAAGACAGCAAATCTGTTCAGCTGTTCATATGCCCGCGAAGAAGACCTGGAAGAACAGGTCAGATCGTGGAACAGCCGCCTGGAAGACAAAGGCATTACACTGATGATCCTGAGAAAAACAGGAAAAGCAGCACTCGTGTACGTGTGCCGGATCGAAAAACTGAAAAAAGATCTGCAAAAACCCGGTGTGACAGAATTTCTGCAAACATACGGTTACGAACATACAGACGTAAAAAGCGCATTGGCAAAACTGCATGAACGGGTAACCACACAGACAGAATTTCCACACGAGATCGGCCTGTTCTTAAGCTATCCACTCGGAGACGTAAAAGGCTTTATCGAAAATGCCGGTCATAACAGCAAATGCTGTGGCTGCTGGAAAGTGTATGTCAACGAATGCGAAGCAATCCGCACATTTGCCCGCTACAAAAAATGTAAAGACGTCTATCAGCGCCTTTACCGACAGGGAAGAAGTGTTCTGCAGCTTACCGTAGCTGCATGACATATATAGAAATCAGGAGGATGAAACGATGAGTAAAGTAGCAGTAGTATACTGGAGTGGAAGCGGAAACACAGAGGCCATGGCCCAGGCTGTGCTGGAAGGTGCAAAAGCAGCAGGTGCTGAAGCCGAGATGATCTCCGCAGAGGATTTTGGCGCTGAAAAGATGGATGATTACGACGCTGTTGCCTTTGGCTGCCCGGCTATGGGAGATGAAGTTCTGGAAGAAGAAATCTTTGAGCCGATGTTTAACGCCTGCGAAGCCAGACTGTCCGGTAAAAAGATCGCCCTGTTTGGTTCTTACGGCTGGGGAGACGGTGACTGGATGAAAAACTGGGAAGAAACCTGCAAAAACGACGGAGCTGTCCTCGCCTGCGATTTTGTGATCTGCTGTGATGCTCCGGACGATGAGGCTACAGAAGCCTGCAGGGCACTTGGAAAAGCTGTAGCTGCATAAAAACAATATGGCCTCTGCAACTGATCAGAACCGGTCCAACGGTAAGACATTGATCAGCATGGTCAAAAAAGAACTGACAGGAAAATCTCCTGTCAGTTCTTTTTTGCCTGTTGCCATGCATATCGATAATTGAATCAGTGAACCAATTTTGATTGAGCACCGATCCCACAGACCGGTTTTGTATTTGTAAAATTATTCTGTCGGCTGTGTAGTATCGCCTGTATTGTTACCGTCGCTGTTGCCGGTATCGCCGCCGTTGTCACCACCAGCGTTGTCACCACCAGCATTGTCACCACCAGCGTTGTCACCGCCGCCGTTTAAAGCATCCTGGATCTGCTGAGCAGCCTTCTCTGCAGCCTCCTGAGCAGCCTTTTCCGCAGCCTCTCTTGCCAGACGCTCCTGCTCGGCTTTCCATGCATCATCACAGTCGGTACACTGCTGTGTCGGGATCGTCGACCGTGCAAAGTATTCCGTGATGGATTTACAGTGCGCACCCGCCAGCAGACCGCTCTTCGTACAGATCGTAGCTTTCTCCACACTGGAAGGCATAACAAAATCTGTAGCCGGAAGCCCTTCATGGATACGTTTCATGATCTTTTGCCATAATGTCTTATGGTAGGTACGGTATGTGCTGCTCTTGGCAAGCTTCTGGTTTCCGTCATAACCGGCCCATACAGCTGCTGTATAGTACGGAGTAAAGCCTGCAAACCAGACATCATTGTAATCCGATGTAGTACCGGTTTTACCGGCTACAGGCATGCTGCCAAGCTGCAGTGCCTTACCGGTACCCTTGGTTACAACATCTTCCATCGCGCTGGTCAGCAGATAGGCAGTGCTGTCACTGACAGCTTCATGTGTGTCTGTCTGATGCTCCAGAATAACATTGCCATCAGAATCCGTCACTGTAGTGTAGAAGCTTGGTGAATTATAAATACCGCTATTGGCGATAGAAGCATATGCTGCTGTAAGCTCCAGATTGGTCACACCGTGTGTGATACCACCAAGAGCCAGCGGCTGACTGATATCAGTGTAAACCTTGCCGTTGATCTCCTCGCTGTCTGCAAGTGTAGTGAAACCGAATTTGAGCAGCTGGTCATAACCGGCCTGTGGTGTAACCTCGGTCAGTGTTTTGACAGCGACAACGTTGACAGACTGTTCGATCGCTTTACGGATCGTTATATCGCCCAGATATCTGCCGGTAGCATTGCGGACCTGTGTTCCGTCCGCGTAAGCGTATTTTTCATCCTTGTAGATCGTTGCCAGCGTCTGTCCCTGTTCGAGTGCTGTGGCGTAGGTAGATACGATCTTGAAGGTGGAACCGGGCTGACGGGTGGAATCCGTGGCACGGTTCATGGTCAGACTGGCCGTCTTTTCGCCGCGGCCACCAATGATGGCTTTGACATAGCCTGTTTTCTGATCCATGATCGTCATACTGGACTGTGGTTCCATGGTGAAAGAAATACGTTCCGCAAGGATCTGGGAGCCTGCCTCTTCCTGCAGAATGTGGGCTTTGTATTTGTCCACATAAGACTGTGCTTCGTCCTGCGAGTCGAACAGAAGCTCAAAGTTTTCATCTTCAGTATCCTGGAAATACAGACGGAGCATTTCCTTGCTGTAATTTTGCTGTGTGCCATCCGCCTTTGTGATGGTCAGCGCCCAGTTCAGACCGATCTTGGAACCGATCGGGAAATTGGACGGATCAGCATACTCTTCGTCAACAATGCTCTGGATCGCAGGATCCTGCGTGGTATAGATACGCAGTCCGCCACTGTACAGCGCATTGGAAGCCTGTGTGTCTGTATAGCCTTTCTGGGTTTTTAAATCCTCCAGGATCTGACTGATCGTCGCATCGACAAAGTAAGAATAAACGCTGTCTTTCTGCTCCTGCTTTTCCTGTGCCTGGGCTATGCGGTCATAGACATTGTCTGCCAGAGCCTCATCGTATTCTGCCTGGTCGATATAGCCCTGATCAAGCATATTGCGAAGCACCTTGGCCCGGCGGTCTGCATTGTTGTCCGGATGATTGATCGGATTAAAGGCGGTAGGATTCTGCGGAATCGCCGCCAGAACAGCACATTCGGAAAGCGTCAGGTCAGAGACACTCTTGTCGAAATATTTATACGATGCCGTCTGGACACCGTAGGTACCTGCACCCAGATTGATCGTATTCAGATAGTTTTCGAGAATGACACTTTTGGTGTCCTTGCCTTCTTTGGTGAGGTTGGCTTCCAGCTGCAGTGCCAGAAACTGCTCCTGTACCTTACGTTTGACACGATCCAGCTGATTTTCCTGTGTCCATGTCGTAAAAACATTATTTTTAAGCAGCTGCTGTGTCAGTGTACTGGCACCTTCGTTCGGTATGTGTCCTGTAGCCAGACGGCCGAGACCATTGACACCGGCACGGACAATACCCTTGATATCGATGCCGTTATGCTCGTAGAAACGCTCGTCCTCGATGGCCACGATCGCATGCTGCATATTCAGCGGGATATCGCTTATGGATACCGCCACACGGTTGGCATTGGAACCGGTAAGCTTCTGGATCATATTGCCGTTGGCATCGTAGATATATGTGGCGTAGCCGACCGGCATGATGTTGGCTTCGCTGACATCCGGTGTAGTAGCCAGTATTCCTCTGAAAACACCCAGCCCGAGACTGATACCGCAGACAAGCAAAAATATCAGCGACAGCAAAACGATTCTCAGGATATTTATACTGAAAGCGTGTTCCAGCTTGTCTCCATGGGAGGAAAGTTTTTTGCGGCCGGACTGCAAACCTTTTCTGCCGTAATTCATAGATAAACCTCCTTATTCTGACTCATAATTATAACAAATCACTACAATGAAATAAAGAAAAAAATAGATTCTTCACAATTCCTTTCCATACATGCTATACTTACAGTACATGTTCATGCAGAAAGGAGCCTGAAATGGCAGTCTTTACCAAAACCGTATACACAGGCGGGCAGGGTGAGATCACGGAAAAAAAGTCCCGCTTTATTGCCACGATATGTCCGGTGCATTCCGAAGAGGAGGCACTGGCCTTTATTGAAAAAACAAAGAAAAAGTACTGGGATGCCAGGCACAACTGTTATGCCTATATTCTCGGGGAGACACAGAACTGTATGAGAAGCAGCGACGACGGTGAACCGCAGGGAACAGCCGGCCATCCGATGCTGGATGTGCTGACGGGGCAGCAGCTGTACGATGTGGCCGTTGTAGTGACCAGATATTTTGGCGGAGTTCTGCTGGGAACAGGGGGACTTGTACGGGCGTATTCACAGGCAGTACAGGAAGGCCTTTTGCATTGTGAGATCATAGAAAAAAAGAAAGGGATCCCGGTAGATATCGTGACGGATTATACCGGTCTTGGCAAGCTGCAGTATATGACAGCTTCCCGGCAGATCATCGTACTGGATACGCTGTATGAGGACCAGGTCAGAATGAAAATCCTCCTGGAACCTGCCGAGCTGGCATCTTTTCACTCGGAGGTCATGGACGCAACGAGCGGTAATGCGCTGTGGCAGGAACAGGAGGAAATATATTTTGCCAGACTGGGCGAGCGTGTGCTCACCGGTGACGGGCTGTCAGCCAGACAGGATTAGCATTTTTCCGGTTCCGGATAATCAACACCGAGGGTATCGATCTCCATGGACTGGATCACCTGATCTTTCAGTGGTTTGTCCATATAATTAGTCGGTACACCGGCAATGGCATCGATGACGTCCAGACCTTCGGTGATCTTACCGAAAGCGGCATAGGCACCGTCCAGATGCGGAGATGTCTGGTGCATGATGAAAAACTGGGAACCGGCCGTGTCAGGCGCCATGGTTCTTGCCATGGACAGCACACCTTTGGTGTGTTTCAGATCGTTTTTGAAACCATTCTGGGAAAACTCTCCCTTGATGCAGTATCCCGGGCCGCCCATACCGGTACCGTCCGGGCATCCGCCCTGGATCATAAATCCCGGAATGACACGGTGGAAGATCAGACCGTTGTAGTAGCCTTTTTTGACAAGGCTGATAAAGTTGTTGACTGTGTTCGGAGCGATCTCCGGATATAATTCACCTTTCATGACAGAGCCATCCTGCATGGTGATCGTAAGAATTGGATTTGACATAAGATTCCTTTCCAAAAGCTGCTCCATGTGTGCGGATCAGGCTTTTTCCTTATATTTGTCCTGTGGACAGGTTTGCTTACAGTATATCTGTTTTAGACAGGCTGCGCAAGTGGGAACTGTTTCTTGAGTCCAAAACCAGGATGTGCTATACTGTGGTCGCTGTAAAGGAGTAAAGATATGATTTTTGAAAGTTTTACACCAGAAGATACATTTAATATAGGAAAAGAACTTGCAGCCAGAGTAAAGCCGGGGGAGATCTATACGTTAAACGGAGATCTTGGCGTCGGAAAGACCGTCTTTACCAAAGGACTGGCAGCCGGGCTTGGTATCGAAGAACCGGTGACGAGCCCGACATTTACGATCCTGCAGGAATACGACAGCGGCCGTCTGCCACTGTACCATTTCGATGTATACCGGATCGGTGATCCGGAAGAGATGGAAGAGATCGGTTACGAAGATTATTTTTACGGACAGGGTATCTGTCTGATCGAATGGGCCGGGCTGATCGATGAGCTGATTCCCCGGGAGGCGACAGATATATGTATCGAAAAAGATCTGGAAAAAGGTCTGGATTACCGCAAAATCCGTATAGAAAGTAGAGGAAAATAACCATGAAAATTCTGGCTTTGGACAGTTCGGGGCTGGTCGCATCCGCTGCAGTGACAGAGGATGACACCCTGCTCGCAGAATATACGATCTGTTATAAAAAGACACATTCACAGACGCTTTTGCCCATGCTTGATGAGATACGCAAAAATATCGAACTGGATATGAACAGTATCGATGCGATAGCTATCTCTGCCGGTCCGGGCTCTTTTACCGGACTGCGTATCGGTTCAGCTACGGCAAAGGGGCTGGGACTGGCGCTTGACAAACCGCTGATCGCGGTACCGACACTGGAGGCTATGGCCTGTAATCTTTTTGATACACCCGGCATGATCTGTCCGATCATGGATGCCAGACGGCATCAGGTGTACACAGGCATCTACCGCTTTGAAAACCATGAGCTGGCAGTTGTGCGGGATCAGCAGGCAAAGGGCATTGAAGAACTGATCGAAGAGATCAATACCATGGGAGAACCTGCTGTATTTCTGGGAGACGGCGTCCCCGTATTTAAAGAGCAGATCCTCGCAGAATGCACAGTATCGGTCAGCTTTGCACCGGTGCATCTGAATAAACAGAAAGCCGGTGCAGTAGCTGCCCTGGCTGCAAAATATTATAAAGAAGGAAAAATTCAGACGGCGGCTGAACACCGTCCGGAGTATCTGCGCGTTTCCCAGGCGGAAAGAGAGCGTGCCGAACGTCTGAAAAGAGAACAGGAGAACGCATGATACAGATTCACGAAATGCAGTTTGATGATCTGGAACAGGTCGTGGAAATTGAGCGGCAGAATTTTTCGGTACCGTGGACGGAAAATGGTTTTTTCAGCTTCCTGATGCGAAATGACACACTGTTTCTGGTGGCAAAGGAAGAAAAGCAGGTTCTGGGGTATATGGGTATCATGATGGTCCTGGATGAGGGCGAGATCACCAATGTATCCGTAGCAGAAAAGTCCAGACGAAAGGGCGTCGGACGCCTTCTGGTTCAGACGATGCTTGACAGGATGCGCGCAGCCGGCATACAGACGATCCATCTGGAAGTCAGAAAAAGCAATGCACCGGCAATAGCACTGTATGAAACATTTGATTTTGTACAGGACGGTGAGCGTAAAAATTATTACGAAGAACCGACAGAAGATGCCATACTGATGAGCTGCAGACTAAAATAAAACGACAAGGAGCCAACTATGCTGGATATATGTCTTTTGGGAACCGGCGGTATGATGCCGCTTCCGGGACGATTTCTGACATCCCTGATGACAAGATATAATGGAAGCAATCTGCTGATCGACTGTGGGGAGGCCACACAGATTGCCATAAAAAAGAAAGGATGGGTATTCAAGCCGATCGATGTGGTCTGCTTTACCCATTATCATGCGGATCATATCAGTGGTCTTCCGGGCCTTTTGCTGACGATGGGAAATGCGGAACGCACGGCACCGCTGACGCTGATCGGACCGCGGGGACTCGAAAGGGTAGTAAATGCACTGCGGTGTATTGCCCCGGAGCTTCCGTTTCCGCTGGTATTTCACGAACTGACTATGCCGGAGGAACAGATCGAGATCTGCGGGTATCATATTACTGCTTTTAAGGTACAGCATAATGTACAGTGCTATGGATACACTCTGGAGATACCGCGTACCGGAAAGTTCGATGCGGCCAGAGCAAAGCAGGAAAATATTCCCCTGTGTTACTGGAACCGGCTGCAGAAAGGCGAGACGGTCACCGCCGAAGACGGACGGATCTTTACACCGGATATGGTGCTGGGCGCAGCCCGGAAAGGACTGAAAGTTACCTACACGACAGATACCCGCCCGCTGCCTGCGATCGCAGAACATGCCAAAGACAGTGATCTTTTCATCTGCGAAGGGATGTATGGCGAGCCGGAAAAGGATAAAAAAGCCAGAGAATACAAACACATGACATTTAAAGAGGCAGCCTCTCTGGCGGCACAGGCAAAACCAAAGGAAATGTGGCTGACACATTTCAGCCCGTCTTTAGTCTATCCGGAAAATTATCTTGGCGACGTGCAGAAAATATTCCCGTCAACATATCTCGGAACAGACGGTAAAAGCGTAACCCTGAATTTTGCAGAAGAATAGGAAAAGAAGGAAAGTGCTATGGAGAAGGATATACTGATTCTGGGGCTGGAGAGCTCCTGCGACGAGACGGCAGCAGCTGTTATTAAAAATGGCCGTACTGTCCTGTCAAATGTGATCTCCTCACAGATTGATATTCATAAAGAATATGGCGGTGTTGTGCCGGAGATCGCATCAAGAAAGCATATCGAGCGAATCAATACAGTAATAGAAGAAGCCTTGAAAGAGGCAGGTGTAGGCCTGAAAGATCTGGATGCGCTTGGCGTAACATATGGACCGGGCCTTGTAGGTGCACTGCTTGTGGGCGTTGCAGAGGCAAAAGCGATCTGCTTTGCTGCAGATATTCCCCTGGTCGGCGTGCATCATATCGAAGGCCATGTGTCCGCCAATTATATCGAAAATCCGGATCTTGAACCGCCGTTTCTGTGTCTGATCGTGTCAGGTGGTCATACTCATCTGGTGATCGTAAAAGATTACGGCGAATTTGAAATCCTCGGACGGACACGTGATGATGCGGCCGGAGAGGCGTTTGACAAAGTGGCCAGAGCCATCGGGCTTGGTTATCCGGGCGGACCAAAGATCGATAAGCTGTCAAAAGAGGGAAATCCCGATGCCATCGTCTTTCCAAAGGCGCATATCGAGGATGCACCATATGATTTCAGCTTCAGCGGGCTGAAAAGTGCCGTGCTGAACTATATCAACAAGGCAAATATGCAGCATATGGAGATCAACAGAGCGGATCTTGCCGCTTCCTTCCAGAAAACAGTGGTAGATACACTGACGCAGAAAGCAATACGCGCAGCCAAAGAGCATCATATCGACAAACTGGCGATTGCCGGAGGTGTAGCATCCAACAGTACACTGCGTGCAGCCATGGAAGAGGCCTGCAGGGCGGAGAATATCCGTTTTTATCATCCCTCCCCGATCTTCTGTACCGATAATGGTGCGATGATCGGTGTCGCAGCCTACTATGAATATATAAAAGGAACCAGAAGTGGCTGGGATCTCAATGCCGTGCCAAATCTGCAGCTGGGAGAAAGATAAATGGAGTGCAGTGCGATCGTACTGGCTGCCGGAAGCGGAAAACGCATGGGGACAGCCGTAAAAAAACAGTATCTGTCGATCAGGGGAATGCCGGTGCTTGCGTACAGTCTGCGATGCTTTGCCCGTCAGTCCTTTATAAAGGAGATCATTCTGGTAACCTCCGGTGAAGAAATCGACTACTGCCGGAAAGAAATCGTTGAAAAGTATAGGATTGCCAGGGTAAAATGTATCATCCCGGGAGGAAAAGAACGCTGTGATTCCGTATATGAAGGGCTGAAACAGTGTGAGGATACAGACTATGTATTTATACACGACGGTGCCCGCCCGTTCATTTCCGGAGAACTGCTGGAAAATCTGTATGCGGATGTACAGAAATACGCAGCCTGTATAGCAGCAGTACCGGTAAAGGATACGATCAAGATTGCAGATGAAGAGGGAAATATCCGCCAGACACCCGAAAGACGTCTGGTCTGGCAGGCTCAGACACCACAGGTGTTTGAAAGACAGCTGATCTTTGACAGTTATACAAAAGCACTGGAGGATGCATCCGCTGTATTGACAGATGATGCTTCCTGTGTGGAGTATGCAAAAGAAAAAGCAGTACATCTGACAAAAGGCTCCTACGATAATATAAAGATCACCACTCCGGAAGATCTGTTTACTGCAGAATTACTGGCTGAAAAGTATCAATAAAAGCAAAAATAGAAAAAAATAAAAAAAGTTGAAAAAAGTTGTTGACAACTCTCACAGTGGCTGATATAATCTCAATTGTCTCTGTGAGAGATACACGGAGAGGTATCGAAGCGGTCATAACGAGGCGGTCTTGAAAACCGTTTGTC
>JAHZHB010000033.1:22603-35332 GCA_019420465.1 Lachnospiraceae bacterium | reverse complement strand
CAGCCTTGCACCAGTCTTCGATCTCTGCCTGAACAGCCGGATCTCCGCCCTCAACAACACCGGTGATAACGGCATGACGTTTACCTGCTCTCTCAAGGTCAGCTACGGCTTCACCTACAGCACCACAGGCATATCCTTCGCCTAACCAGGAAGCGATGTCTGTGTGGTCATAGTCCAGAGCTTTTAATTTCTGTACATTGACCAGGACAACCGGAACATCCAGATCGCGGATCGCCGGCAGCATGTTGTAAGATGTAGCATATGTCAGCATCTGCAGGAATACGAGGTCTACATCTGCAGCACGGAATTTGTCACCGGCTACCATAGACTGCTCTTTTGTTGTGACCATACCACCGTCAATGATCTCTACGGTATCCGGCAGAGTCTTTTTAAAAGCCTCGTACTGAGCCTCAAACTCCGGTACCAGAGACGGGAACTGCGGCAGATATGCGCCTAATGCGATGGAAAATACACCAACTCTTGCTTTTGTATTAACTAGCATGTTTCATCCTCCAAATAGATATATTTTAAATAGTCACCTTGAAAACAGGTGTAACCTAAACGGTTATCCTCTTTATAGCACACAGACAGCCGTATTTTCCACAGCTGTCTGCGTATCCTGATCAGATCCTATTCCGGTTTGTATTCTTTTACGCCGAAGGATTTGAAGATATTGTCTCTTGCTTCCTCAACAGCAGAAAATTCTTCTGCTCTGAGCATCTGTGCTGTCAGGTTACCGATAGCTGTAGCCTCTGTCGGTCCGGCATATACCGGTCTCTTGCAGGCGTTGGCTGTCAGCTGGTTTAAGTAGCCGGCATTGGCACCGCCACCTACAACATGGATACGGCCATAGGTACGGCCTGTGATAGCTTCCATCTCTTGAATCGTCTTTGCATAGCATTCTGCCAGAGAAGCATAGATCACTGTAGCCAGCTCGCCAAGTGTCTCCGGAACTTGCTGGTTTGTACGACGGCAGTAATCCTTAACCTCTTCGGTCATATTCTTCGGAGCAAGGAAGCAGTTGTCGTTGCAGTCTACTCTGGACGGGAAGTCTTTTGCTTCTTCTGCCATATCGCAGATCTGTGCGAAGGAATAGGCATCGCCTGTCTCATGACGTACAGACTGGATCATCCACAGACCCATGATGTTTTTCAGGAAACGGAAACGGTAGTTATAACCACCCTCGTTGGTAAAGTTAGCGGCACGGCTCTCCATGGAGCAGTTTGCTTCTTTGGACTCTACACCCATCAGAGACCATGTACCGGAACTGATATACATAAAGTCATCGTCATTAGCCGGAACAGCCAGTACAGCAGAAGCTGTATCATGGGAACCGATCTGCATAACATCAAGATCAAATCCAACCTCAGCGGCGATCTCCGGTTTCAGACGTCCGAGAACAGTGCCCGGTTTATGTACTTCCTGGAAGATCTTTCTCGGGAAACCGAGCATATCGATCAGCTCATAATCCCAGTCTTTTGTATTCGGATCGATCAGCTGGCCTGTAGTAGCCTCTGTATACTCCTGTGCCTTGATACCTGTCAGCTTAAACTGCAGATAATCCGGAACCATCAGCATAGCTTCAGCTTTTTCCAGATAGTCCGGATGAGCTGTCTTTACTGCCATCAGCTGATAGATGGTATTATACATCTGTTTCTGGATACCGGTTCTCTTGTACAGATCTTCTTCGGAGATCACCTTGGAAACTTCAGCATCCATACCGTTTGTACGGCTGTCACGGTAACCTACGGTATTGCCGATCACATTGTCATCCTTGTCAAGCAGGGCAAAATCAACACCCCAGGTATCGATACCCATGCTTACCGGGATCTTACCGATCTCTTTACACTTTTTAAGACCATTGACAACTTCCTGGAACAGTCTGTCCATCTCCCAGCAAAGCTCTCCGTCTTTCATCTTCATACCATTTTCAAAACGGTGGATCTCCTCCAGCTGCATCTGGCCATTCACCATATGGCACAGAATATGACGTCCACTGGAAGCACCGATATCTACTGCTAAATAATAATTGCTCATAACAAAAACCTCCCGTTGTTTTTGATGTATTCACTATTTACTATAATACCTTAAAATATGTAGAAATAAAAGTCTGTGATTTGCACAAAAAACTGTCCTGATTTGCAAAGGATTGCCGAAAGGATTGACTTTTCACGCCTGTTTCGCTATGATAGTCCTATTGAACTTTCAGGAGGAAAACACTATGCGTGGTAATCAAACAGGTCGCCATACCTTTATTATGCTGGCCGGCGTATATTTACTGTATCTGGCCTGGCAGCTTTTTTCCGGTTTCAAAAACGGTGAAGCTTCCAGTCCTGTCTTTATTCTCGCCGCTGTCTTTTTTGCAGTAGCCGGGGTGGTGATCATCGTCACCAATATCAAGGCTATCGTAAAGCTCACGAACGAAGCACAGACTGCCGAAACAGATGCTTCCGATGACACTGACGCAGACGATACGACTGTCACAGAGAACGCCACAGACAGCACATCTGCAACCGACGGAGTATCCGCTGTCAGTGAGTCTGAAAAAGACTCCGCCGAAACATCTGATCAGCAATAATACAGTACGTTCTGACTGTACCCGAAAAACAGTTTTTTACACATCACGAAAAATCAAAATTAGTCCATCGGACCAATTATTGATATGTGTACCAAATTCAAACAGGGTCTGCATTTTCCAGTGCAGACCCTGTTTTTTCTGCGTATCCGAAACCGGTCAGCGGACACGGCCGGACTTTTGCCCGTTACCGGAAGATTTCTGCAAACCTCCGGCGGACTTATACGCTGTTATTTGTTGATAACAACACCTTTACGAAGAATGATGTTTGCGTAGATCGCTGTCTCGCTTGTCATGATGACTACGCGGGATTTTGCTCTGGTCTTGTCATAGAAATCCCATTTGTTGATTTCTTCGAAGCAGGCATCTCCACGATCGTCGTATTTCTTTACGATCTCTTTATATGTATCCCAGATCGGAGTCTTGGCATCATCGCCCGGCTCTACTGCCATCAGTGTACACGGCGGTACCATCTTGCCTGTGGAGTCCGGATAGGTATCCAGCGGCATAACCTGTAAAATAGCATCCAGGATTTCCGGTACGCCATGGCCGTCCAGACGGATAACCTGTGTGCCAAAGCTGTGTCCCGGGAAGTTACCATCACCGATGGTCAGCTCATCTGTGTGCCCCATCTCAGCAAGTACTTTTAACAGTTCCGGAGTTAAAATATTCGGGATTCCTTTTAACATAACATTTCCTTTCCGACTGTATACAACAGTCTGCCCCTTCGGGGATATTCTTTTATTAAACCCTGATTCATAAAAACCAGTGGTTGATATACCTTGTAAAAAGGGCCGTGGCCAAACAGCCACGGCCCTGTATCGTTTGAACACAGTATCTGTTAAGTACAGAAGTTAATTATTTTTTGTAGAACGGTCCGAAGTTAGCGCATGCTCTGTAGTCAGCACCCTCTTTGTCCATACCGAATGCGTTCCATGCAGCCGGACGGAAGATGTCTTCTGTTGCTACGTTGTGCATGCAAACCGGGATTCTCAGCATAGAGCACATAGTGATCAGATCAGCACCGATGTGACCATAGGAGATAGCACCGTGGTTAGCACCCCAGTTGTTCATTACGCTGTAAGCATTTTCGAATGGGCTGCCTGTAACACCATCTGTACGCGGTGTGAACCATGTACACGGCCATGTGTAGTCTGTACGTTTCCACAGAGTATCAGATACCTGCTCCGGAAGAGCAACTGTCCAACCTTCAACGATCTGCAGAACCGGTCCAAGGCCATGGATCAGATTCAGACGGATCATAGTAGCCGGCATCTCAGCCTTTGTCTCGAATCTGGAGGAGAATCCGCCGCCACGGAAGTATCCGTTATCGGCTGCACACCACTCTGTAGCATCCATGATAGCTTTCTGATCTTCTTCTGTAACGTTGTACCATTCTTTCATTACAGCGTTGCCGTTCTCATCTTTACATACGCCGGAAGCATCCAGACAGCATGCACCGGAGTTGATCAGGTGGATGATACCATCGGCATCAGCAGCATGACCTTCCAGTTTGTAGCCTGTTACACGCTCTACGGATTTGCCGTTCCAGCATGTACGAACATCTGCGAACATCTGAGCTCTGTTGGTCAGAAGTTTCATAAACAGCATACCCAGACCATTCAGGGCATCGTTCTCTGTAGCCAGTACGAACGGCTCTCTTGCGCCATTCCAGTCGAAGGAAGTATTCAGGATAGCTTCCGGGAAGTCACAGTTCGGCTTCCAGTCTGTCCACTGTCTCTGTCCCTGGAAACCACCGCAGATAGCGTTGTGTCCAACAGCTTCCTCTTCGCAGCCTTCCGGCAGGTTCGGGTTGCCCTGGTACAGGTCTTCGATGATGACAGCCATCTTTGCGATGAACTCCCATGTTTCTTTCTTCTTCTCATCAGATGCTTTTACGAAGTCCGGATTCTTGTCCCAGCCCTCTTTGCAGTATTCTTTGATCCATGCAAGAGCTTTCTGATATTCATCTTCATTATAAATATGCTCATCCATACGACGAAGGATCTCAACCTCATCTACGGATTCAACACGCATACCCAGGTAGGACTCGATGAAGCCCTGATCCATGATAGATCCGCCGATACCCATGGTAACGGAACCGATCTGCAGGTAAGATTTACCTCTCATAGTAGCTACAGCAACAGCTGCACGGCCGAAACGAATCAGTTTTTCCTGAACATCAGCCGGGATTCTCATATCGTCAGCTTCGCATACATCCTGGCCATAGATACCGAAAGCCGGCAGACCTTTCTGTGCATGTGTAGCCAGTACAGATGCCAGGTATACAGCACCCGGTCTCTCTGTAGCGTTCATACCCCAGACAGCTTTGATCGTGTTGCGGTCCATATCCATTGTCTCTGCACCATAGCACCAGCACGGTGTAACTGTTAATGTGATGGCAACACCAGCTTTTTCAAACTTCTCCTGGCATGCGGCAGCTTCTGCTACACGACCGATCGTTGTATCAGCGATGATAACCTTAACCGGCTCACCGTTGGAATATTTCAGATTCTCTTCGAATAATTTTTTAGCTGCAATAGCCATACCCATTGTCTGGTCTTCCAGAGACTCACGAACTTTCAGGGCACCTCTACGACCATCGATCGTAGGACGGATACCGATTACCGGATACTCACCGACATATCTGTTTTTTGCCATGATAAAAACCCTCCATTTGTTTGTTTATGTTCTTAAGGGAAAGCGAAACGCTTTACCCCAGTGCACAGTGTTTCTGTACTTTGAACTCATATAGTAAATATAGCATTGATTGCATTTAATATCTTGTGTTATACTGGACTAAAGTATGACAATATTCACTTTTTGAAAAAGTGACAGTAAAAATTTGGAGGGCTTTTTTGTGCAATATTACCACTTTAATGAAGATAAGCAGCGCGGAACGTACGATTTTCCTTTTGAGTTCTATCACGTAGACAAAACGCATCCGCAGTATGTGATGTCCTACCACTGGCACATTGAATACGAAATCATCCGGATCCTCTCCGGCAGTTTTGAAGCAACGCTGGAAGAAAAGACCTTCACGGCTGATGCCGGTGACATGATCTTTGTCAACAGCAGTATCCTGCATTCCGGTATCCCGCACGACTGTGTGTATGAATGTCTGGTATTTGATATGAATACGTTTCTCAAACACAATCCGGCCTGCCAGCCGTATATACAGAAGATCATCGATCACCGGGCACTGATCTTTCACCATTTCCACAGGGAAAGAGAGGATGTCTGTGCGATCATCGACCGGATCTTTGCCGCCTTTCTGCAGAAAGAAACAGGATATGAGCTGTGTGTCTACGGCGGATTCTACCAGTTTTTTGGCCTGATCTTTGCCTCTCATCTGTACTACGAAGAACCGCCACAGTCTCTGCGTGACCATAAGAAAATTCACCAGCTGAAAAACGTACTGGAATTTATCGATGCAAACTATCAGAATCCGATCACTCTGGAACAGCTGTCCAGCGCAGCACATATGTCGCCCAAATATTTCTGCCGCTTCTTTCAGGAGCTGACGCACCGGACACCCATGGATTATCTGAACTACCAGCGCATCGAACATGCAGCTTACCTTTTATCCACGTCCCATGAAACCGTAACGGACATTGCCTACGCCTGCGGTTTCAATGACCTGAGCTATTTTATCAAAACCTTTAAAAAATACAAAAATGTTACGCCCGGACAGTATACAAGGCAATAATGCCTTTTACTCTTCTTTGTCCTTTGTGTTACACTTTCATAGTCCAATGGAATGCATTCCTAACCAGGAATCTGTACTGTAAACTAGGCATGAGGTGAAATGCAATGGATAAGATCAAGCAGAATCTTGGTATGGTGATCCGCGACGCCCGTGAAAAAGCACAGCTGACCCAGAGTGAGCTTTCCGAAGAACTCGGACTCGGTGACAAAACCATATTAAATATTGAAAATTATCGGGGAAATCCCAAATTTGACAGTCTGTATTCTCTGGTAACCTACTTAAAGATTCCCGCAGACAGGCTTTTCTACTCGGATATCGCAGACAATGAACCCAACAAACAGCAACTGCTTCTGGAGGTGCAGACATGTACAGATGCCGAAGCAGCCGAGCTTTTAAAGGTGTTTCATTATATGCTGCATATTTTACGAAAAGATAAAAAAGAAGAATAGTTTTCCGACGTATTGTGTCTATTTTCGCGTACATACAAAAAAAGGATAAAGCAGTCTTTTTTCTGTTTCTGCTTTCTCCTTTTACTGTTTTTACACTTCTGTTATTCCACAAACTTCCAGATATCTTCCGGCTGATCTGCGATCTTTGCAGCACCATGCTCTTCAAGAAACTTTCTGCCTCTGAAGCCCCAGCTGACACCGATCACATCCATACCGGCATTTTTTGCCGTATCGATATCCACATCCGAATCACCGATATATATGGCCTGTGTGACCGTCTTACCCAGCGTCTTTAACACTTCATTCACACTGTCCGGGCACGGCTTTCTGCGAATGCCTTCCCGTTCGCCGACCACAAAATCAAACAGGCCCGGGAAATACTGGTCCTTCAATTCCTGTACTGCAAAATCCGCCTTATTCGACACGATGGCCGTCTGGCAGCCTTTTTCACGCAGTTTTTTCAGTAACGCCTCAATACCCACGTACGGTTTTGTATGATCCGCACAATGTTTACCATAATGACGTTTAAACGTTGCCAGTACCCTGTCTGTCTCCTCTGCAGATGTTTGTGATGGTACAGCTCTCTCGATCAGCTTTCCGATACCATTTCCCACAAATCTTCGCACCTCGTCCAGTGTACGTGCCGGATAACCATGAAAAGTGAGCGCATAATTCGTGCTTTCCTTCAGATCCTCCAGCGTGTCCAGGATCGTGCCATCCAGATCAAAAATCAACAGATCATACTTCATCTTTCTACCTCCATCGCTGCATCTATGATATCGTAATGCCGGTCGATCGCCGCATGGCAGCGCTGCATATCACCTTTCTTCAGACCTTCCAGGATATCCTTATGTATCTGTCCCAGTTCACCGCGGACAGCTTCGGATACTTTTCTCAGACATCTGTCGATCCACTCACGATATACCTCGACCACAGCATCCATGATCGTGATCCAGAACGTGTTTTTTGTCTCACAGATCAGCCCATAATGAAAATCTCTGTCCCGTTCGATCTCTTCTTCTATCGTCCGCACCGGACGGTTCAGGATTTCCTCCAGCCTTATATACCAGTTTTCCTCTTTATCAGCCTCATTCAGGGCCGCACATACGGCTTTTTCCATATATTTTCGAAATGTGCAGATATCGTTCTGATTGGTCGTGTTTACAGCCAGCATCATGTAGATCATCTGCTGCAGGGCCGGGCCGAAGTTTCCGGCCACATAGTTTCCCGATCCCTGGCGCCGTTCGATCATCCCCATGGCCAGAAAAATACTCAGTGCTTCTCTGGTGGAATTGCGGCTGATACCAAGTGTCTCAGCGATCAGACGTTCCGTCGGCAGTCTGTCTCCCGGACGGACAGTCCCGTCAAGAATCAGCCGGTATATGTATTGAAATGCCTTATCGTATTCCTGTCCGGTCAACTTGTCCTCTCCTTTTCTTATAAGATTTGCCTGTACATTTCCTTTTTCTGACAGCATAGCATGTCCACAGTCAAAAGCCGCATGTTACAGGAAATTGGCAAAAACAGACGCAGCCACTACAGTCAGCACACCGGCTACAGCGATCGCCAGACTGCTGATCGCGCCTTCGACTTCACCCATCTCCATGGCTTTAGCCGTACCGATCGCATGGGATGCCGAACCGATCGCCAGACCTTTGGCAATGGGGTGTTCGATTTTAAATACTTTGCAGATCAGTTCTGCCAGAATATTTCCCAGTACACCGGTAATAATGATCACAGCTACTGTGATCGTTACATAACCGCCCAGTTCTTCGGATACACCCATGCCGATCGCTGTCGTGATCGATTTTGGCAGGAGTGTCACATATTCCTGATGATTCAATCCCAGGAGCTTTGCCAGCACAAATACAGTAACCACACTCGTCAGTACACCGGTGCCGATACCAAGCAGCATAGCCAGCCAGTTTTTCTTTAACAGCTCCAGCTGTTCATACAGCGGTACAGCCAGACAGACGGTTGCCGGTGTCAGAAACCAGCTCAGATAATGCGCACTGGCATTATATGTATCATAATCCACACCCGATACCGCCAGCACAGCGATGCAGATGGCAATAGAAATCAACAGCGGATTAAAGATGCCCAGCCCAGTCTTCTTTTTAATCAGATCACCGATCAGGTAGGCAACAATACTGAGTGTTACGCCAAAGAAAACACTATCTGTCAGAAGATTCTGCATGATCTGCACCTCCTTTTTCCTGTTTATGCAGCACAAACTGTGCTGTATGACCGCTGACGATCATAACAGTGATGATCGTCACCACAGTAATAATGGCCACCGGGATCAGCAATGGTTTTAATGTATCCCAGGACACCATCAGGCCAACACCTGCCGGGATAAACATCAGTGGCATGATCTCGATCAGAAATTTCGCCGCATCCTTCACATCATCCAGTTTTAACACACCGGTAAGCAACGCTGCAAACATCAGTATCATGCCGTATATACTGGCCGGTACCGGCAGTGGCAGTACATATTTCAGAAATTCACCAAGAAACGATATCGCGATAATGATCACGAACTGCTTTACATACTTCATATTCCATCTCTCTTCCGCAACAAAAATTGGTAGTACCAAAATTGGCACTACCAATTATTATAAGCAAATATTTGTTGCTGTCAATCCGAAACTTGTATATTCGACAAATTTTTTCTGCATTTTGCGGTTAATATTCACACTAGAAAACGTATCCCCTTGTTTGCCTCCTGTAGACAGCAGCATATTTCACGATCAGTCGTGACGTTCCTGTGTATTATGATATGTTTCACAGAACCTGGCCGCAAAGGACGGTTTTTCATTTCCCGCATACAGATGAGACTGATCACCGAAGCTGTTAATTCGAAATACAGCCGTCCCTTCTCTTCGCTCCTCTGTATAGATCGTAGTCACACTGGATGGTGACGCACTTGTGAAGTGCCACAAAGTCATCGGAGAAACATTCATCAGATGGCTGAGCAGTACACACTGCAGACCGAAATGGCAGAAAAATACCAGGGTATCCTCATTTTCTTTTTCTACTCTGTAAGCTTCACCGTCACGGACATATCCGTGTGTAGCCAGCACCTGATCAAAATTTCGGATCACCCACTCATATTCCTCCCGGACATGTCCGGCTTTCATGATTTCTGTGTCACACCAGGTAGCCGGATCTGCATAGGCCGGATCTGCCAGCCAGTCTTTCGGCAGCCAGTCCCAGACGATCATCTTTTTATCCGTCACATCAGGACGCATGATCTGGGGTGAAAACTCCCGCAGCCATTCACAGGTGACAGCCTTTTTTCCGGTCTTTTTCAGTGTCGGCTCCGCCGTTCGCTGTGCGCGTCCCATAGGCGAAACATATATATAATCCAGTTTTTCCTTTATCAGTCTCTCGGACAGAAGCTCTGCCTCTCTGAAACCTTTTTCTGTCAGCGAATCCTTATCATAATCCGGATCACCGTGTCTGACGATCATTAATCTCATTTTTTCATCCTCCTCAAACTGTATCTTTTCAGATATTTCAGTCCGGGGAGATTGTAGCATATTTTTTACGGTTTTTCCAGACGCAATCAGAACTGCTTTACCGGATCAGATACGATGATTAGCGTTTATCGTTGTCAATGATATTGCAACACACGATGTGAACGGTATATAAAAAGAGGAAGTACCCTAAGGTACTTCCCCCTTAAATCTACTCACGTCATGTTTATACTAACAAACGGTAAGCCTTTCGATTAGTCGTAAAGGTTCGGAGCGATGCTCTCGTCGTTGATGTTAGTAGAATCATACCAGTAACCAGATGTCGGAACATCCTGCAGTTCCTGTCCGTTAGCTGCTGCTGTCAGAGCGTAGATTGCGTAGTAACCCATCATCAGCGGAGACTGTGTAACAGCGCCGTAGAATGTGCCGTCTGTAACAGCTGCTTTGATGATAGAACCAGCATCGAAACCAACGCCAAGAACATCACCGTTAGCGAAGTCACCACCAAGAACGTTCAGGTTAGCGTTAGCTGCCAGAACACCCTCTGCAGAAACCTGGTTGGAACCGAAGATACCGATTACGTTATCTTTGGAAAGGATTGTCTGAGCCTCTGTGGAGCAAAGCTCTACAGTTGTCTGAGCCGGTACGGCAACCTCGATAACAACGTCTGCAGATGCAGCATCGCCGTCAGCGCCTTCAGCACCGTTTACATAGAACTCGTTACCGGATACAGCAACAGTCTTGCCATCAGCTTTAACCAGTTCGATCATCTTGTTGATGAAACCTAAACCACGCTGCTGAATGTTCTGAGCTGTAGCATCCTGGTTAACTTCACCGATAACAACCTGGCCATCAGCGTTTGCAATAATATCTTTCAGTGCTTCATACATATGATCAGCTGCAACAGAACCAGCCTGAGCGTTGTCTGTAGCTACTGTACAAACTACGGAGCCTTCCGGAGCGTCAGTAACACCAGTATCGAAGCAAACTACCGGGATATTCTTGTCTGCACATGTCTGCAGAGCATCCAGTACGGAGCTTGTATCACAAGCTGCCAGGCCAAGACCCTTCGGGTTGGTGTTGATAGCTGTGTTGATCATGTTAACCTGATCAGCGATATCGGACTCAGAGTTCGGTCCCTGTGGGTTAAATTTAACACCGAGCTCATCAGCAGCCTGCTGCATACCTTTAACAGCTGCCTGCCAGTATGTAGACTGGAAGGATTTAACCATCATCGGGAACTCGTAAGCTTCGTTAGCTGTCAGACCATCGAACTGTTTTGTCGGGTCATCAGCTGTCTCGCCAGTAGCGCTGGAAGCTGCCGGTGCTTCGGATACCTCTGCATCAGATGCTTCTGCTGCAGCAGAGCTTTCCGGTGCTGCGGAAGATTCCTGTGTTGCGCTGGAAGCCGGAGCTGCAGAGCTTGCCGGTGTTGCGCTGGAGCTGGATCCGCATCCTGCGAACATTGTTGCAACCATTGCTGCACTCAGAACGGATGCTAAAACTTTCTTTTTCATGTTAGTGTTCCTCCTTGATCTTTTTTTGATCTTTTCCTTTTTATATGAAATGTCAAAACTAAACGTTTCGCCATCGCATATTCTTTCTTATGTTGCGTTTTCTAACGCCTTCTTATTATTGCACCTTGCACATTCATTTGTCAATACTCTTTGTGTTTTTTGACAAATTGACGTTTTTTAGGAAATATTTTAGTATATTTTACCTAGATTCCGGAAATCAGTTCTACTTAAGTTTGAACCGTTGTTATTTCATTTTGTACAAATCCGGCACAGAATAGTTATATATACTTTTGCAATTTTAAATATACTATAATACAGATCTACGCTGAAGCTTTCTTTTATATGCCAAGGCAACTATGAGAGACACGCTCCGCGAGTTTCTCAAGTTATCGCGGCAATCGACAAGGTCTCATGCAAGCATGGACTTTGGTTCGTTGCCCGCGTAAATAAAAGAGCAGATTTCTGGATAGCATTATACAATGTATCAAAAAATCTGCTCTTATAATTAATCACCTGCAGTTTATTTTAACTTATGCAACAACTGCACGTTTACGTTTCATAATATCGATCAGTACGGCGAAGATCAGTACCAGACCGGTGATGATCTGCTGCCAGTTGGCTTCCAGACCGATGTACGGAAGACCTGTCTTTAACAGCATGATAACGAAGATACCGGCAAAGGAACCGAGTACGGAACCGTAACCACCGGATGCGGATACACCACCGACGAATACACCACCGATAGCATCCATCTCAAGTCCGGCACCTGTACCAGGCTGTACAGTCGGTGTTACAGCTGCATATGCGATGGCTGCAAGACCTGCGAACAGACCACAGATAACATATACCATAACATGGTAGAACTTGACATTGATACCGGAAAGTCTTGTAGCTTCCTTGTTGGAACCGATAGCGATCGTGTAACGGCCAAATTTGGTATGGTTCAGAACGAACTCCATAACCAACACTAAAATGACCATAAGCAGAAGACCGATCGGGA
>JAHZHB010000033.1:0-22593 GCA_019420465.1 Lachnospiraceae bacterium | reverse complement strand
GGAACCGAAGGTCAGCTTAAAGATAGAATGGAACCATCCACCCGGCTGTCCGTTTGTCGGCCACGGTGTGGCACTGAAAAGGGAACCAACACCACGGGTAATCATCATAGTACACAGTGTTGCCAGAAACGGTGCCAGATCCATCATACCGATCAAAATACCGTTTAAGAGGCCGAAGATCAGTCCCAGAGCAACACAAACGAGCATAGCAACGACGATCGGACAATTGTAGCCGCGGACCAGTGTACCACCGATCAGCGCATAACAAACCATACCAGTACCGATGGACAGGTCAACACCGGCTGTGATCAGCGGGAATGTAACACCAATGGCCATCAGTGTGTCATAGTATGAGAAATCGAACATACTAAGGAACGTCGTGTATCTTCTAAACTCCTTGCTCAGCAGAGAGAAGATGATAATCAATGCAACAATAACCAGACAAACAATGATTCTCTGGTCACTTAACAGGCTTTTTTTCTTCTTTGTCATGACTCTTCTCCTCCTTAATCCTGAATATCTCTTGTGGCCTTATCCATGATATTTTCCTGTGTAGCCTCGGCAATGTCGATCTCACCGGTCTTCTTACCTTCACACATAACAATGATACGGTCACTCATACGGAGAATCTCAGTCATTTCTGAAGAAATCATGATAATGGATTTACCTTCAGCTGCCAGTCTATTCATTAACTTATAGATCTCATTCTTGGCACCGACGTCAATACCACGGGTTGGCTCATCGAAGATCAGGATCTCACTGTCGCGAACCAGCCACTTAGCGATAACGACTTTCTGCTGGTTACCACCGGATAGGTTAACAACAAGCTGATCTGCGCTCGGTGTCTTAGTTGCCAGCTCTTCAATATACTTCTGGGTGATTTTTTTCTCTTTACCCTTATTGATCAGAAGACCGGAGGTATACTGTTCCATGGTGGCCAGTGTTGTATTCTCGATGATAGACTTCTGTACAACGACACCGTAACGTCTTCTGTCCTCAGACAGATAACCGATACCGGCTTTAACAGCATCCTGCGGGCTGTGAATGGTCACTTCGTGAAGCTGACCATCTTTACCCATAACAGAGATCTTGCCGCTGGTCTTCGGATCTGCACCAAACAGTGCTCTGGCTGTCTCTGTACGTCCTGCACCCATCAGTCCGGAGAAGCCAAGGATTTCACCCTTATGCAGCTCGAAGCTGACATCCTGAACCATCTTGCCGGCATTTAAGTGTTCTACTTTCAGAACGACCGGTGCGTCCTTCGGAACGGCACTCTGTGTCTTCGGATCTTCGTAGATGACACGGCCAACCATCATGTTGATGATATCCTCTTTGGAGCTCTGTGCAGTGATCAGTGTACCTACATAACCACCATCTCGCATGACAGTAACACGGTCTGTGATGACCTTGATCTCGTCCATACGGTGGGAAATATATACGATACCGAGCTGTTTTTCACGCAGGTCACGGATGATGGTGAACAGATCCGCGATCTCTTTCTCAGTCAGAGCAGCTGACGGCTCATCGAAGATGATAACTTTGGCTTTGTGGGAGATAGCTTTGGCGATCTCACACATCTGCTGTTTACCTACAGTCAGGTTACTCATTTTTTCTTTCGGGTTGATGTCGATATGTAACTCTTCGAACAGCTTTTTAGACTCTTCGATCATTTTCTTATCGTCGATCTTGAAGCCCTTTTTCGGCTCACGTCCGATGAAGATATTCTGTGCTACGGTAAGGTCGCCGACCATGTTCAGCTCCTGGTGTACGATAACGACACCGGCATCCTGTGCTTCACGGGTGCTGTGGAACTCGGTCTCTTTACCTTCATATGTAATAGTACCGGAATCCTTCTGATAGATACCTGTCAGAACTTTCATCAGGGTAGATTTACCGGCACCGTTCTCTCCCATCAGAGCATGTACTTCACCGCGTCTTACTTCGAAGTTTACATGATCCAGAGCATGTACGCCCGGGAAAGACTTGTCAATTTCTTTCATTGTTAAAATAACTTCGCCCATTCTCTTCTCCTTTCCGATTAGTTCTTTCTGCGTCTTGCGGATACGTCGGCATATACGGCTACGATTACGATGATACCGGTAATGATCATCTGCTGACCTTTACCAAGACCAAATGCCATGATACCCTGCTGAAGAAGTGAAATGATAGCCACACCGATCACAGTACCACCGATGGAAGCCAGACCGCCGACCATGGATGTACCACCCATTACACAGCCTGCAATAGCCTCATTGTTGTACTGATCACCGTAACCCGGCTGAACTGTTGTGTACGCTGCTACGAAGAACAGAGAAGCGATACCAACTAACAGACCACAGATTACATAAGCCAGCATCTCCCACTTCTTGGTATTAACACCGGAAAGACGTACGGCCTCACGGTTGGAACCAAGACAGAGAATGTAACGACCAGGTTTGGTATTGTAAAGAACGATACCACACAGTACAGCAGCTACCAGGAATACGACCAGACCTACCGGAAATCCCTTGAAGGATACGATATTTCTGAACCAGCCATTGACCGGATCAGCACTCTGCGGCCAGCTGACAGACTGTGTCTTTGTGAATACGGATGCAATACCCTTGGCAATATTCATGGAAGCCATGGATACGATGAACGGCGGTACGGACATATACGCTACCAGCCATCCGTTGAAGATACCGAAAGCCAGACCGATCAGTATGCTGATGATCATGGAAGCTGCTAACGGTACGTGGTAAGAATTCAGGCAGTAACCTGAAACCAGTGCGCAACAGAACATAACCGGTCCGATAGAGAAATCGATACCACCTGTTGCGATTACGAAAGTTACACCGAGTGACAAGAAGCCAAGGAAATATACATAGTTCAAAGTGGCTGTAATACTCTCCGCTACCGGGAACTTAGCACCCAGTGCAACTTTGAAGACTATGAACATCAGGATCAGGATACATATAAGAAGAATCCTGTTGAGTCCCAGCTTCTTTACGATTGGATTTTGTTTGATCTTTTCCAATTTTCTTCCTCCCAACATTTTTTTTGGTGTGCCGCAATATAAAAAGTCACAGTATTTCGACACTCTGTGACACATTTACACTGGACAACTTTCACAAAAACGTTTTCACTCAAAACGTTTCGCGTGTAATGATTATACTATTTAATCTTGGAATTGTAAACGCTTTTCCGCATTTTTGTCTGTTTAATTTTTAACAGCAGCAAGCGGCAGCTCCATAACGGAATTTCCCTCAAGAAGTTTTGTCTTAAGGACAACATGCTCCACCTTATCTGTTGATTTTTTCTCGATGCGTTTCAGCAAAAGTGCCGCTGCAGCCACACCCAGTTCTTCCATCGGCTGTGCCATGACCGTCAGCTGCGGATGCAGGATGCGTGGAAGCAAAAGATCATCAAAACCCACAACGGACATTTCATCCGGGAGCTTCAGACCTGCTTCATTCAGTGCCATAACAATGCCAAGATTAAAATCGTATCCCGTGGAAAATACCGCTGTCGGCCGTTCTGGCAGATTCAGCAGTTTTTTCATCAGTGAGTAACCGGCTTCTACAGAATGTGCATCCAGAAAAATATACTCCGGATTGATCGTCAGTCCCTCTCTGTGCATCACATCAAAATAAGCCCGGTTACGTTCCACATGGGATAAATGCGCTTCTGAACTGATCAGTGCGATCTTTTCATGATGCTTTTCAGTCAGACACTCTATCAGCTTCACAGAAGCCTCATAATTGTTGACAGTTACGGTATCGTAACCACCTCCCTTTACATCTCGATCCAGGAGGACAAGCGGTATATGTGCCTCTTTTGTCAGATGAAGCGCTGTCGGCTTTGCCGACACCGGAATCAAAATGATACCATCCACTTTCTTATTGATCATGAAGCGGATATTTTCTTCCTGCAGTGCATCACTGTTATCTGAATCGCAGATCAGTACGCCATACCCCATTTGGCGTAGATAATCACCCACATGTTTGATCATCATACCTGCAAACAAAGCTGCCACACTGTAGCAGATAATACCAACTGTGTGCGTTCTGTTCGTCACCAGACTTCTGGCCATCTCATTTGGCTGGTAGTGCAGCTTTTCAACGGCTGCACGAATGCGCTGGGCATTCTCCTCGAGTACTTTTCCTCCGTTTAAGTACTTTGAAATCGTGGCAAGAGAAAGCCCTGTTTCTTCTTTGATATCTTTAATTGTTGCTGCCACTGTAACTTCCCCCTTTGCAGTGTGGCCGTTTGCCTACAGCATACCCGTCTCGCCTGCTTTGTTCTCTGCCGGTTCCTGCTGGCAATCCAATCATTCTACAGCGCGAAACGTTTCACCCTTTCATACACAGTTTTTGCTTTATTGTCCTCATACCATAGCTTTGCAGCTTTTACAGTTATCCCGTTACATATGCAGGATATCTCCTGCTTTGCTGCATACTGTATGTTGAATAAAAGAAACCATAAAGAACACACTTTGCGAGTCTCTCATGGCTATCGCTGCAGCCGCCAAAATCTCATGCAAGCACGGACTCTGGCTCGTTGCCCGCGTAAAAAGAGGTGCAACCCTGTCAGGATACACCTCCTTATATCTGCAATGTCCGCTATGTGCAGTCGATCACAGAGCTTTGTCTGCCTGCGGGTTTCCCCACTGGTTTACCAGAGCTTTGTATAAATATGTTTGATCTGCTCCTTTGTGACCGGACGCGGATTTGTTGCGGTACAGCCATCTTTCAGAGCATTTTCAGACATCTCATCCAGTGCATCGAAATATTCTACAGCACTGATAGTTTTTAACTCAGAGATCCGCATCGGAATCGCCATTTCTTTCATCATAAACTGTGTCCAGTTTACAAGCGATCTGACACCCATAACCGGATTGTAACTGGAAAGGCCCAGTACATGTGCTGCAGAAGCATATCGCTCTACAGCCGGCAGATACTCTTTCTGGCTGCGGCTGGCATGGTTGATATCTGAGTTAAACTCAATAACATGCGGCAACAGCATCGCATTGGCCCGGCCGTGCGGGATATGGAATCTTGCGCCCAGCTGATGTGCCATACTGTGATTGATACCCAGAGAAGCTGTATTGAAAGCCAGACCTGCCAGGCAGGAAGCTACATGCATTTTCTGACGGGCATGCATATCGTTACCGTCATAGTAACATCTGGTCAGGAACACACTGCAGATCTCCAGAGCTTTCTCAGCAAGAGCTGCAGAAAACTCATTGTGCTGTGTGCTGACATAAGATTCCAGTGCATGGGTCACAACATCCATACCGGTATCTGCCGTGATCGTCGGCGGTACACTAGCCACTAGTTTAGCATCAAGGATTGCTTCATCTGCTGTCAGGCTGTCTGATACGAGCGGGTATTTAACCTTGGCTTCTGTATCGTTGACAACAGCAAAAGAGGTAACCTCGGAACCGGTACCACTGGTCGTCGGAATAGCGATCAGACCTACTTTTCCGTATGGATTGATCTTTAACGCAAATTCACGGATCGTCTTTGAGGAATCGATCGCCGATCCGCCACCGATAGCGATGATCGTATCCGGCTTGTAGTCAAGGAATGCCTTGACACCGGCTGTAATCTTATTTAACGGTGCATCCGGCACAACGTCACTGAACAGGGTGTATGTCTTGCCGGCTGCGTCCAGATGAACGGTGATCTGTTTGTACAGGCCACTGGTATATACAAACGGATCCATAATAATCATAATCCTGTTATAGGGAATTTCTCTGAGGTGATCCAGGGCATTTTCGCCAAAATGGATCGTCGTAAGCATCTTAAAAGTATTCATGAATATCCTCTCACTAATTCTGAAATATCCGCATTAATTAGGATAATAGCATCGTATGCCCTGTTCCGCAAAAAACTGCAGCCATTCCTCTGTTGGCTCTCTGTCTGTGATCACACCGCTTAAAATTCCGAAATCGCCTACCTTGCAGAAGGCTCCCTGTTCGAATTTTGAATGATCCACGACCAGATAAATCTCTCTGGCAGACCGTAACATAGACTGTTTGACCTGTGCGAAAGCTTCCTGTGAATCCATAAATCCCCGGAAAATGTCCAGTCCCTTGCAGGACAGAAACAGCTTGTCCGCACAGTATCTCTCTACACCGATCTGCGCATTGTACCCCAGAAGTGCCAGATAGCCCTCTTTGAGCTTACCTCCGGTGGAGATAACAGACCAGCCCGGCATATCGGCCAGTTCAAGCAGGACCTCTATGGAATTGGTCACTACCGTCAGTCTGGCTTTCTGTTTCAGTGCGCGCGCGATAAATACCGCTGTCGTACTGGCATCCAACATGATCTGATCATCATCATCTACCAGTCTGGCAGTGATCTCGGCGATCTTCTGTTTTGCAGAGACATTTTTGTTTTTGCGAATACCAAAAGGCATATCTATGTTGCTGTTTTCGTTGAGTACAGCACCACCGTAGCTTTTAATAGCAAAGCCATCGGCTTCAAGTTTTTCAAGATCCCGTCGAATCGTTTCTTCGGATACCTTAAACTGCCGGCTCAGCGAACTGACAACAACCTTTTTATCTTCCTGCAGTTTTTCGAGTATCAGATTTCTTCTTTCAAGTGCAAGCATCTGTTGCTCTCCTTTCCTGCAGCTGCATATGGATCGGGGAAGAGTCTCTCAAGAACTTTCCCCGATATCCAAACTACCAGTTTCAATTACAAAATGGAATTGGCGATCTTTTTGTCCGGATGGGCGATAACGGAAGAATCCAGATACATACCCTTCGGTCCGACAACTGTCTTGGCACGCTCAATAGCTGCCTCAACTGCGGAAACCTCTCCGGTCAGCAGCATGTAGGATTTACCACACATACCTTTGGCGATACGCAGCTCGATCAGCTCTACGATTGCTGTCTTTGCTGCGGCATCGGCTGCCTCGATAATAGCTGCAACATCATAGGTCTCAATGATACCCAGTGCGCTGATGTCATCTACATGAGATGCACCGTAAATAGCCGGGAAGATAGATTCGTGAGGATTACCCAGAACCATACTGTCGATCAACTGTGTTTCATACTGTGTGCAGGCTGCGTCTACAGCTGCTTTAACAGCACTCAGGTCACCGGAAACGATAGCAATATATTTACCGGGACATACGGCCTGTGCTTCTACAAGCTCAACCTCTGCTGTCTTTACCATAGCATCTGCTGCGGTAATACCTGTAGCTATGGTCTTAAATTCAATCATACCGATTGCTTTACTCATCTTGTGCACGTCCTTTCTATGCTACGATTACGATTGTCTGAGCATTAACATCTGCGACTCTGCCGCTGATGGATGCATGGATGGCTACGCTTAAGGCTTTATCAGCCGGTTTTGCGATCACCTGTCCAACAGTTACCATATCCCCTTTGGCTACAACAGCCTGTGCCGGAGCACCGATATGCTGGCTCAGTTTTACAGTAACCTTCTTTACCGGAACCACTTCATCGTCCAGCGGAGCCGGCTTGTCGTATTTGGTCAGACCAAGTCTCGCCATCAGTCTTTCTTCCGGAACCTTGCGGTACTCTCTGCTCTCCTGAACCGGTTTTGTTGTTACCTGCGGCGGTTTCACACCATTCTGACGAAGGGCACCCTTGAAATCAGCCATCAGGGAACGCGGTGCCAGGCTCTGCGGGCAGGCGAACATCTCACATACGCCACAGGAGCAGCAGAAGAAGGTATTGATGTACGGATTGGTATCTCTGAAGTCTTTGTTGGATGTTGCACGCATGAATTTATGCGGCTCGATCGGATGACCCAGATTGTGTCTCGGACACAGATCTGTACACATCTGACACTGGCAGCAGATAGATGCTGCTCTCTTCATGTCGATAGATGCTTTTCTTCTCTTTTTATTGACAATAATGTGATCGTTCGGAAGAACCAGCACAGCATTGGTCGTCTTTGTGACCGGCATGTCTGCACTGCCGATAAAGCCCATCATCGGACCACCGACAAAATATACCGGATCCTTAACTGTGGTCACACCGGCCAGAGCAACAACTTCACCGATCGTAGTACCTAACGGTACACGAACTGTTACCGGATGCTCAACCTCGGCAACAACAGAAACCAGCTTGTCTGTTACTGGATGGTTCTTTTCTACGGCACGATATACATTATAAATAGTTTCTACGTTAAATACGGTAACTCCCTGCTCGATCGGAAGTCCGCCCGGACGTACAACACGTCCTGTTGCTTCATAAATCAAAACAACCTCATCACCCATCGGATATACTTCCGGCAGCTGATGGATCTTTACCTTCGGGAACTCATCTATGTAAGTTTCCAGAGCCTTTACTGTATCCTTGTAGGACTCTTTTACGCCGATGATCGCTTCATCTGCACCAACAACGTCTGCTACCATGCTGAATGTCTTCATAATCTCATATGCATGTTTTTCCAGAAGCTGTCTGTGAAGTTTTAAAAGCGGTTCACACTCGGCACAGTTCAGAAGAATCGTATTTGCACGCTCGTCCAGCTTGGCATAAGTCGGGAAACCTGCTCCGCCGGCACCTACGATACCATTCTCCTGCAAGATTTTTTTCAATGTATTGATATCCATGTTATCACTCCAATCCTGCTCCGTCGTCTATGATACCAACAATAGCCGCATCGATCGGTGCTGCATCAAGTCCGCAGCCGATTCGGGCTGCGCTGCCCTGTGCTACAAGCACAAATTCGCCTACACCGGCACCAATATTGTCGATGGCCACGAGCTGATTAAGGCTGCCCTTCATATGCTGCACAGGCTCTACGATCATAAATTTCTGTCCAATCAGATTGTCGCTCTTTCTGGTAGAAACAACACTGCCTACTACTTTGCCTACAATCATCTCATACCTCCATGTGGTTATCTGCACAAAGAGGGGCGAAAATTTTTCCGCCCCTTATATGTGTATTATTTGTACATTCTTACTGTATCACCATGCTTGATACCAGCGGCATTGGCCTCATCTGTATCAATGTGCATCTCCAGTGTGAATGAATCATCCACACGGATCTTCACGTGGTTAAATGTGGTACCTCTCTCGTTTTCAGCCTTAACGCTTACGATGTCACCATCTTTTACGCCGGCTGCAGCTGCATCTGCCGGAGACATATGGATATGTCTCTGTGCCACGATACATCCCTCATTGAGGTACAGCACACCCTTAGGTCCAACCAGTGCGATCGGTGCAGATCCGGCGATGTTGCCGGACTCTCTGATCGGTGCTTTTACACCGAGTTTTAAAGCATCTGTCTTGGAAATCTCCACCTGGGAAGCTTTACGGCACGGTCCGAGAATACGAACATTCTCGATAGCACGCAGCTTCAGTCCAACGAGAGTAACCTGCTCATTGGAAGCAAACTGTCCGCCCATCAGCTCTTTTTTCTTAGTCAGCTGATAACCTTCGCCAAACAGCGTCTCCAGATCTGCCTGTGACAGATGTACATGTCTTGCGGATACGCCTACCGGAACGGCAAATCCCTGTTTGGAAGGAGCCTGTTCCTGCAGAGCTTCCATTACCAGTCTGGTAATTAATTCAACATCCTGATTCTGCATGTTGACACCTGCTTTCTCTTTTTATAACACAGCACAGTACATAAACATATGTAGGTACTGTGCTGCGGTTATGACTGTATTGTCCGTAGGACTTTAAGGAACTTTACAGTACCTTAAAAGCTTTTGACAAGCTTATTTTACAGCCGGCAGGATCTTCTCAACATCCTCGTGCGGTCTCGGGATTACATGTGTAGCTACCAGCTCACCCAGTCTGGATGCTGCGTTTGCACCAGCTTCTACAGAAGACTTAACAGCACCAACATCACCACGTACCATAACAGTTACAAGACCGGAACCGATCTTCTCTGTACCTACCAGGCTAACGTTAGCTGCTTTGCACATAGCGTCTGCTGCTTCGATGTTTGCTACTAAACCTCTGGTTTCAACCATTCCTAATGCTTCCTGTGCCATTTTTCTTTCCTCCTTGTGGATAATCGGGCCATCGCCCACATTTTTAATGAGTTTATCTGCCGGTGCAGTAGATGCAGCAGCAGTTTTGGCTGCAGTCTCCTTTTTGGGAGCTGCTGTTTTTCTTGCTGTTACCTTTTTTGCTGTTGTTCCTGCAGCACCTGTACGGGCTGCAGCAGCTTTTTTAGGGGCAGCTGCTTTACTGGTTGTCTTTTTAATTTCCGCCATCTCGTGTCCCCCTATTTCTTCCACCGTTTTGCACTTCGCTCAACGATACGTACAATTTCTTCATGGGGACGTGCTATGACTGCGTGACAAGCAGGTTTTTTAATGCACTTCTCACAAGCGGCATCGATCGCCTGCTGAACGGAAGAGACATCTCCCTCGATAATCAGAGTCACCAGACGGCCACCCATCTTACGCTCCCAGCTGGCAAGTACGACATCCGAAGTCTTGCACATAATATCCAGTGCATCCATTGCTGCTACGACACCGGGTACTTCAAAAAAGCCATATGAATTTCCCATGATTCCTCCAACGATGTTTCAGAAATTAGATTCTCGGAAGGATCTTCTCAACATCCTCATGCGGTCTCGGGATCACGTGTGTAGCTACCAGCTCACCAAGTCTGGATGCTGCTGCGCTGCCAGCTTCTACAGCTGCCTTTACAGCACCTACATCGCCACGTACCATAACAGTTACAAGACCGGAACCGATCTTTTCTGTACCAACCAGAGCAACCTCTGCTGCTTTGCTCATAGCATCTGCTGCTTCGATAGCTGCAGTAAGACCTCTGGTCTCAATCATTCCTAATGCTTCTTTAGCCATTTTTCTTTCCTCCTGAACAATGGTTTACTATATTCGTCAAACTTTGTCAAGACAGCTGATCTTCAGCATTTTTTCGCAGTCCTCTGTAGGATTTGCGATCACATAATGCTGCACTACACCAGCTTCCCGCTCTGCTATTTCCCTGCCCGCTTCCACAGCTGCCGTCACATCTTCGACGGAGCCGCGGAACTTTACACAGATGATCAGCGGAACAGGCATTTTATCTGCATTTCGTGCAGGTTTGTTTTTATCAAATATTTCGAGATGAACATCTGCCGCCTTGCAGCCTGCATCAGCAGCCTGAAAAGCAGTGGTCAGTCCGTACACCTCTAATAATCCTACAGCTTCTGCCATACTATCACCTGATTATCCTATCTTATTTGTTTACGATAGCAATCTTTAAGCCCTTCATGGAAAGGTTTGTCTCAAGGGCCTCATTGATCTGCTCAAGCGGGAACTTATGTGTGATAAGCTCTTTTATCGGAAGTCCGATAGCCTGTGCTCTCTTGAGGAAATCAAATGTTGTAACGTAATCTCTCAGTGTGTATACCCAGGAACCAACCAGGTTGATCTCTTTGGAACACAGATCGAAGTGCGGATTGATCGTAGCGTCTCCACCATTGATGAAGAAACCAAGCTCGCAAAGTCCGCCGCCGTTACGGATAAATTTGTAAATATTGGCATGAGCCTTCGGATTACCAGTACACTGGAATGCGAAGTCAGCAAGGTGGCCGCCGAATGCGTCCTTAACACCCTGTGCCAGAGCTTCGATACCCTGATAATTTGCGAAGTTAACAGATGTTTCAGCACCCATTCTCTTGGCAAATGCAAGTCTCTGCTCATTACCGTCGATAGCTACGATATTTTCGATACCCATTGTACGCAGTACAGCGATACAGATCAGACCGATCGGTCCGCAGCCCTGTACAGCTACACGGCTGTTGAATTTCAGGATACCTGTTGTTTTGGCTCTCTCTACAGCATGTACAAGTACTGCACATGGCTCGATCAGGATACGGGAATCCAGATCCAGATCACTTACGTTGAAGAAAGTAGATCCGAAGCTGCCGCCTCTGATGAAGATGTAATCGGAGAACCATCCGTTCAGATGAATATCATCGTCCGGAAGCAGACCGTAAACATCAGCACCACCGACATTTTTCTTGTTCAGATCGAACATTGTGATTTCCGGATCGTCTTTGAAGATCATACATGTAACGATCTTGTCGCCGACTTTGACCGGTTTACCTGCTGTATCGACTTTAACGTTTTTACCCATGGCAACGATCTCACCGGTACCTTCGTGTCCCAGAGCAACCGGGATCAGTCCGAACGGGTCAACCTTGAACTCATGAGCGTCTGTACCGCAGACACCACAGCCTTCTACTTTTACAAGGATATCATCATCACCCAGAGCCGGGATCGGATACTCTTTGATCTCAAATTTTTTCAGTTCTGTGAGGACAGCAACGTGAGCTGTCTTCGGAATACCGCCCTGTGCTGCCGGAGCCTGTGCCGGTGCAGCTGCCGGAGCATTTCCTGCAATATCTGCCAGGACCTGTTTTACGATATCTTCAATATTAATGGAATTAGCGTCCATGTTTAGTTCCTCCTGTTTAGCGAATACATAAGCTGTCTGTCATTACGCAACGTCTGACTTTTGCAAATGTCTTTGCACTTGTCAGGCCTTCACCTGTACGGCTTGCAATTGTGAATGTACAGATGCTCTCACCGCCGAAACCAAGTGCTGCATAAGACGGTCCGTTCTTAACCAGGATCGCTGTATCCAGCTCACGTGCGTATTCAGTGATACGATCAACGTTCTTGGAATGGATATGAGCAGAGTGACGGTTGCCATGCTCCAGCCATTTAGCTGTCTCAACGCCCTCAGCAAAGTCGTTTACACGAACAATACCAAGGATCGGCATCATCAGCTCTGTTGTGATCAGCGGATGCTCTTTCTCGCCGAAGAATGTGATGCAGCGGATATTATCCGGAACCTCAACACCGATCATGGAAAGCAGAACCTTTGCGCTTCTGCCGACACATTTACGGTTCAGTTTGCCGTTTTTCAGAACAACGTCTGTCAGCTGTTTCTGCTGTTCTTCGTTGATCAGATAGCAGCCCTGCTCGTTGAGCATGTAATACATCAGCTCATCTGCGATAGAAGAAACAGCTACGATCTCTTTCTCAGCGATGCAGGGAAGATTGTTGTCGAATGTACATCCGTTCACGATGTCCTCTGCTGCCTTACGGATATCTGCAGTCTCATCTACCAGTGCAGGCGGGTTACCGGCACCTGCGCCGATACCTCTCTTACCGGAAGAAAGAACAGCTGTTACTACGCCCGGGCCACCTGTAGCTGCGATCAGCGGGATGTCCGGATGTTTCATCATGATAGCGCTGGTTTCCATTGTAGGTTTCTCTACAGTAACAGCGATATTGTCCGGACCGCCGCACTCGATGGAAGCTTCGTTTACCATGTTAATAGCATAGATAGATGTTTTGATAGCAGCCGGATGCGGGTTGAATACAACGGTATTTCCTGCTGCAAACATACCGATCGTGTTACAGATAACTGTCTCACTCGGATTTGTACACGGTGTGATCGCACCGATAACACCAAACGGGCCTTTCTCGATCAGAGTCAGTCCGCGGTCGCCGGAATAAGCTTCGGTCGTGATATCTTCAGTTCCCGGAACTTTCTCAGCTACCAGCTGATGTTTTAAGATTTTGTGCGGTACGTTACCCATTCCGGTTTCGTCCACACCCATGCGGGCCAGAACTTCTGCATTTTCTCTTGTCTTTCTGCGGATTACAGAAATGATCTGCTCTCTCTGGTCCATGGACATTCTGCGAACTACCTTCTGTGCCTTTTTGGCAGCCTCGATAGCTTCGTTCATGTCTTTGAATACACCGTGATTGCCGGTCGGTGCAGATGCCAGCTGCATCTTTGCCATAACCTCTTTCACGATATCCTGTACCATACTTTCATTTACTGACACGAGTTTTTCCCCCTAGTCTTACTGAAGACCCAGCTGAGCCATAACTTTCTTTGTAATAGCAGCTACCAGATCCGGATTTGTAGCATTCAGGTCAGAAGATACGCTGCCTGTGCATGTTCCCAGTTCGCTGACCGGTGCTTTGTGGCAGTTGCCGCCGCAGTTGTGGCAGTTCTTCTCGCCCTTGTTCTGGCAGAGGTTTGCCGGATGTTTTCCCGGAAGACCCATCTGTCTTCTGATCTCGTACAGTTTCTCAACAGTAGCCTGATCGAATTCCTTCGGTCCGCCCAGCATCTTTGACTGGTACAGCAGCTGTGCATAGAACTCTACAGATTCCATCTTCATGTAAGCAGCCAGAAGGTCTGTGGAGTATGTCAGAGCACCATGGCTCTCCAGCAGAACTGCATCAAAGTACGGAAGGTATTTCTCTACGTTATCCGGGATCTCCATTGTGGACGGTGTACCGTACTCAGCGATCGGAACGCAGCCAAGAGCGATAACAGCTTCCGGCATGATCGGCTGTGTCAGCGGGATACCTGCAATAGCGAAAGATGTAGCGTACAGCGGATGTGCATGTACTACAGAACCAACGTCCGGTCTCTTATCATATACTCTCATATGCATTTTGATTTCGGAAGACGGTCTGAATCCCGGGTTGGCCTGGATTACTTTACCTTCTTTGTCAACTTTGCAGATGTACTCCGGTGTCATGAAGCCTTTGGATACACCAGTCGGTGTGCAAAGGAACTCATTGTCATTCAGTTTTACAGAGATGTTACCATCATTAGCTGCTACCATACCTTTGTTGTAGATTCTGCGACCGATTTCACAAATTTGTTTTTTGATTTCAAATTCGTTTTGCATTTTCATTTCCTCCTTGAAAATAGTTGGTTTCTTTTGAATCTATTGACATTATACCCATCTTTACGAGGGGTGTCAATTCATATTATGTGGTTTTGTGGTGTTTCAACCATTGTCCATGTTGTTTTCTGTTGTTTCTTCTTTTTCCCAGGGCATTACATCGCCCGGCTCACGCAGATGTTCGAGGATATCTGCGATCCCCTCGCCCCGTTTGGAATCCACGCGGAAGATCGTCTTGCATCCGGCAAGCCTCAGCCAGCGCTCTGCGCGGTCCGGATCAGCCTTTGGATGATTGATCTTTGTCACGATCCCGATCACCTCACGGTTGCACATGCAGGTAATGCAGGGTGGATACAGGCAGTAGGGTTCTATTGAAGAACACAGAAGGCCAACCACGTCGCCTTCATAGGAATACAGTGCCAGCGCATGTCCCAGCTTGGCTGTCTGGGCATATTCACCCGGTGTGTCTATGATCACATCGAAATTGTTGACATACTGCGTTTTGTGGTAATGGATCTTTTCTCCTTTGAGGGCCTGCGTCAGCGTCGTCTTACCCGCCTCGCTGCGTCCCATCAGTACGATCTTTTTCATGATCAGGTTCTCGTTACCGGGCAGACAGTAAAGCCAAGTGTATTGCCCACATAGTCGAGGATCGCATTGACCGAAGCTTCCACCTCGGACACTGTACCTGTGATGATCAGGCTGCCGCTGAATCTGTCAACAAACCCAAGATCGATACCGGAAGATTTTACAGCAATATCGCCCATGATGATCGCTGTCTCCGCCGGACTGACTGTCAGGATACCGATCGCCGATTTGGCATAATCGACAGAAGGATCCAGTCCCAGTTTTTCATACATGATCCTGTCCGGATTGGCAATGATATGTGCCAGGGAGATCTGTTTACCAGGAACAAGTTCCTGGACGATTCTCTGTTTGAGTTCAGGGCTCATGTTGTCTGTGTATCCCATATTTCTTCCTCCTGCGGCAAATCGCCGCGTTTCAGATCAGCTGTATCAGCCACCGATCTGGCATTCGAGATCAGATACCATCTCGACTGCATCTTTGAGCATCTGCATGTGGTCATTTTCCGGCGGTACGATCTCGTCCATCTTATAGACACGGTCGAGACCTATATACTTGTCACTGCCCAGTCTGTGATAAGGCAGCAGATGGATCTTCTTCACACCCGGAAGCTGGTCGGCAAATACGGCAATGTCCTGGATCTCTTTCTTCGTATCGTTGAAGGTCGGGATCACCGGAACACGGATGACCAGATTGGTCATCCCGGAAACAGCAACCTTTTTGGCATTTTCCAGCATCAGATCATTTCTGGCACCGGTAAAGGCTTTGTGTTTTTCCGGATCGGTATGTTTAATATCCATCAGATATGTATCCAGCCACGGCAGGATCATCTCCAGGTTGCGGAACGGACAGCATCCCATGCTCTCCATCGCCGTACCTATACCGGACATCTTGGCCGCCTGCAGAAGGTCTCTGGCAAACTCCGGCTGCATCGTGGACTCACCACCCGAAAGTGTCAGTCCGCCGCCGGTCCTGCGGTAATACGATCTGTCCTTTTCGACCGTTTCCATGACCTCGGCAACCGTCACATCACGCCCTATGATCTTTGTCTCTCCCTGTACCCGCATCGTCTCGATCTCCCGGGACTGGGATTCGGGATTACAGCACCACTGGCAGCGCAACGGACAGCCTTTCAGAAATACGATCGTGCGGATACCCGGACCATCGTGGACTGAAAAACGCTGGATATCAAATATTCGTCCTTTTGTATCCAGATAACTCATAACGCAACCTCCGTGATTTTTTCTCGACCATAGAATAACATATTAGACTTTATGCTCGTTATACATTATAGCTTATCGGCATAGCAAAGTCAACAATGAGAGCATAACTTTTCAGTCTGTTTTTATTGTTTTATGTTGTTTTGAACGTTGTTTTTCGTTTTTTCCTTTTTGTTTTATGTGGTTTCTACGATCATCTATTGACTTTTTTCACAGTTTGCCGCATACTTTGAATGTAGATTCCGAAAGTATTTTTACAGGAGCAAATACCTATGTATTACGCTGATATTCATACACATTCCATTGCCAGCGGACACGGCACACAGGCCACGATCGCCGACCAGGCAAAGGCAGCTGCGAGACACCATCTCACACTGCTTGGTATATCCGACCACGCACCTTCTACGATGTGCGCAGGTACGGTTTCCTATTTCCGCAGTCTGTCCATGGCGCCCCGCATGCGCTGTGGCATAGAGCTTTTATACGGTATCGAGCTGAACATCTTGGATTACACCGGAAAGGTGGACATGGATCCCGTTACCCTGTCCGGTCTGGACTACGCCATCGCCAGCATGCATCGTCCCAATATACACCCGGGCACAACTGAAGAAAATACCGCAGCCTATATCGGTGCCATGAAAAACCCTTATGTTTCTGTCATCGGTCATTGTGATGATGCCCATTTTCCGGCAGATTATGATGCTCTGGTCGAGGCAGCTGTCCGCTATCATGTTCTTCTTGAGATCAATAACAGCTCCCTCTCTCCCACTGGTTACCGTGGAGACACCAGGGATAACGTCCGCCGCATCCTGACGCTGTGCAAAAAATACGATCATCCGATTCTTTTATCCAGCGACAGTCACGGACCGGATCATATTGGTGATTTTTCCTGCATCGAACCCTACCTGAGGGAATGCGACATTCCTGAACAGCTGATCCTGAATACCAATCCAACCGAGTTAAAACGTTTTCTGCTGCATGGCTGATGCCTGCAGCAGTTTTTATATGCATGACAAAAGCAAAAAAACCGCACAGACGCTGTTCCTGTCTGTGCGGTTTTTTCATGTCAGCTTAATAACCAACCTTTGTTCCGTTTTTCTTCATGTAACCGGAGATTCTCTTGGCCTTGTAATCTTTTGCCTTGGCAGAATCAGAAATTCCCGGATCCGTCGGGTCATATTTGACCTTGGAGGATTTGATCTTGATCGTCGCCGGTTTACCAAGCGGTCCCGGAGTCTTGGAGCTTCCCTTGACAACCTTGACTGCCGTACCTGTGCCGGCATGATCATAGATCCATTTGGCGTCTGCCACTGTCATACGGATACATCCTGCAGAAGCCGGAGATCCCAGCCTGTTGTAGGTCTTGTAGTTGAGTGCCTTGTGGGACCTGCTGCCTACGGCGATCGCATGGAAGTATACATTTCCGACAACATGTGTTGCCCATCTTGCGTAAACTGTGCTGCCATCCGGCTCATGCATCGGCTTTAAGGAATATTTCACTGCCACACCATTGGAGCATACCGAGTATGTGCCAAGCGGTGTGAAAGATGAACTTAAAGTCAGTCCCTTGGATGTGCTGTTACTGGAGATATTACGTCCTACAGAAACAGTAAATGCCTTAACCGGAATACAGTAGCTGGATGTCTCTGAATCATAAGCATATACAGTAACAACACCGGCTGCGCGGTTCAGTTCCATGGAAAGACGTCCCAGGCTGACTTTGTTTGTCAGATCTGTCAGTTTCTTACCATTCTCATAATAGAACTTATAGGTCTTGCCATTGTATTTTTCGTATGACCAGCCATTCTTTTTTCCTGTAGCAGCTGTACCGCCACCTTTATTACTGTCTGTACCAGCTGTTGCAGTATTCACGGTAAAGCTGAAATCTTTGCCAACCTTTTTGCCTTTGATCTTTACACGAACATAGGCTGTACCGGTATGTTTCAGTTTTTTCAGATCGATCGTTGCATAATAGTAACCATTTTTCTTTTTGGCTGTGTATTTCTTTTTGTCATCCTGACCTTTGGTTTTGGACCATACCTCATAGGTGATAGTTCCTTTTTTTGAAGGGTTGTACACATAGAAAGCTTTCTTTGTGGTGCTGTAATCCTTCATCCGGAAAAGGTTCTTCGGATTAAATGTATAGGTGCCGTTTACTGTACCTGTCAGTCCGTTTGTCAGAACCACACTGGCACTTAACGTATACTGGCCACGGGAGAAACCGTGATTGTTGACATCTACAACGGCTACATATGTGCCGTTTGCCTGTCTGACAGCAGCATAGGTATAGCTCATGTTTGTCTTGCTCGTAGCTGTTACCGTCACACTGGCAACATCCGTGGTATTTTCAAGGCCTGTTACTACGGCATTGAAGGTAGCTTTGGTACCATTGGCACCTGTACCTTTTACGGCAAGTGCGGACTGGCTGATATTAAAGCTTCCGTTTGCCAGCTGTACCGGAGCGCCGCTTGCATTGGCTCCCTGTACCATATAGAAGTACTGGCCGGTTTTCTGTGTCTGCAGATCAGCAAGCTTGATATCTACTGTCCAGACCTTCTGTGTCTGATCATAGATCATCGGGAAGGAACTCATCTTTCCCATACCGTCTGCACCATAATATACCTGTGCCACTACATCTCTTGTCACACCATGGTCTTCCACATGTGCAGCCTGGATGCGGACTGTATCCTGCGTTGTATTTACCAGCGCCTGTGTCGTACAGGCATCGGCATGGACACCTGTCACAGAAAGAACAAAAGTCAGCATCAGCATCAGAGAAGCTGTCACAAGACGACCAACGGCTTTGTGTAAGCTGTGTTTGTTTTCCATATTTCCTCCTCTTTAACACTTACTTGGTTGTCGGTCATATGATAGCACAATGTCCGGAAGGTTTCCATCTTTTTTCCTTTTTTTAATTTTTCTTCATTAATGTATCGGATATGTATCCTCTTCTGACAAACTATCCGCCTTCTATATAAAAGATAATATTTCGAAACTACATTATTTCTTTCTTCAAAACATTGTCGGATATTGTCGAGTTCTTTTCCAGTTCCGGTGCGCTGTTTTGACAAATAAAGCACCTCATCCTTTCTATAATAGAATGCATCTGGACAACAGAGTCATTCTGTCGTGGAAATGGTGAGGTGCTTTTTGTATGTAGGGAAAAGTTGGCAGACCAAAGGAAAGCATTGCGAAGGAAAAAAGCACAGAATCAAAAACACAGTGTGCTCTCTTCTGACCGCTGCAGGCATATATGCTGTCGGCAAAAAGATAGCAGCACACCATGCTTTTTGTACCAAAAGAGAGATACAAGATATCTGTCTGGCTGTCTGCGGAGAACACATATGGCTGAAGGGGCTTGTGGATACAGGCAACTGTCTGTATGACGGTACAGAGAAAAAACCGGTATGTGTGATGGACAAAAATGTGATGAAGCGACAGCTTCCCGCGCTGGAAGATAAGCTACAGAGTTATTTGCGTGAGGGTGTAAATGATGAAAGGCTCGGCCTGCATTATCTGGCTTTTTGCAGTCTGGGCTGTCCCGATGGTATTGCACTTGTCTTTACGGCGGAATATCTGGTTGTCCAAAAAAACAGAAGCAAAAGAAAAACCATGCATCCGCATATTGCTGTAGCCGACAGCAGCCTGCTCTTTGGGCGGGCGTATCAGATCATACTGAATCCGGATGTTTTGCGAAAAAGGGAGGAATGAGCATGGCAGGGTATGCAATCGGCAGAGAACGTTCAAGGGGATATTTTCCCGGTTTTACCAGAATACAGATACAGAAAACAGGTGAAATCTGCTACATAGGAGGAACCGACATATTGCCGGCACCACTGACAGCAGATAAAGAAGCAGAAATGATTGGAAAATTTCACGACCATCAGGATGAGGATGCCAGAAATCAGCTGATCGAACACAATCTGCGACTGGTAGTGTATATAGCTCAGAAATTTGACAATACAGGTGTGGGTACGGAAGATCTGATCTCCATCGGTACGATCGGGCTGATCAAAGCAGTCAATTCATTCAATCCGGAAAAAAAGATCAAACTGGCTACGTATGCATCACGCTGCATTGAAAACGAAATCCTGATGTATCTCAGGCGTAACAGCAAGCTTCGTATGGAAGTGTCCATCGACGAACCGCTGAATGTGGACTGGGACGGCAATGAACTTCTGCTTTCGGATATTCTGGGGACAGAGGAAGATCTGATCTACCGGGATCTGGAACAGGAAGTAGAATGCAGACTGTTAAAAGGTGCCATAAAAAGGCTGAGCCGCAGAGAACAGACCATCATCTGCCTGCGATTTGGCATCAATATGCCGGACGGAAAAGAAAAAACACAGAAGGAGGTAGCAGATATTCTCGGTATATCACAATCCTACATTTCCCGGCTGGAAAAAAGGATCATGAAACAGCTGAAAAAGGATATTGCCCGCTACCAGTAAACGCCTGTCAAGGCGTATTATTTTTTAAATTTTTCGCTGCATCGTATATTCACTGACGTAAATGAGAATCATTTTACTATCCGATGGATAGGAGGATTCTTTTTATGGCATTGCATAAAGTGGAAATCTGCGGCGTCAATACAGCTTGTCTGCCTGTGCTTGATGAGAAAGAAAAAACAGAACTTCTCAAAAAAGCCAAAGCAGGCGACAAAGCAGCAAGAGAAGACTACATCAAAGGAAATCTGCGGCTGGTACTCAGCGTAATCCGGCGCTTTTCGAACAGCAACGAAAATGCAGATGATCTGTTTCAGATCGGCTGCATCGGACTGATCAAGGCGATCGACAATTTTGATACCAGCCTGCAGGTTAAATTTTCAACGTACGCTGTACCGATGATAATGGGTGAAGTCCGCCGGTATCTCCGGGACAATAACAGCGTAAGAGTCAGCCGTTCCCTGAAAGATACCGCCTATAAGGTGATCAGCACCAGAGAACAGTACATGAAAAAGAGACAGAAGGAGCCGACACTGGATGAACTGGCAAGGGAAACGGGTCTTTCCAGAGAAGAGATCGTCTATGCGCTGGATGCCATGCAGACACCGATGAGCCTGTATGAACCTGTATATACCGAGGGTGGGGATATGCTCTATGTGATGGATCAGATCAGTGACCGGAAAAACCGGGAGGAAAACTGGGTAGAGGATCTGTCTTTAAAAGAAGCGATGGAAAGACTGGATCACAGAGAAAAACATATCGTAGACTTGCGTTTCTTTGAAGGACGCACGCAGACAGAGGTGGCCCGGGAGATCGGTATCTCCCAGGCCCAGGTCAGCAGGCTGGAAAAACAGGCATTGCGTTCTATGAAACAGTATCTGAGTTAAATCAAAATTGATCCTCTGAATCAATTATTGATATGCCTGACAAAAGGAGCTGCCATAAAACAGATGATTTCTTATCTGTTTTATGGCAGCTCCTTTATGTGCTTACTTATCTTTTATTTTTCAGGAAATCCGGGATCTGGATGTCCTTTTTCTGTACATTGCTGGTAATCGGTGTTGCAGCCGGGATGGAGAATGTCGGCATGTTCAGTGTCGGAGCACTCTGTTTTGGCTGTGCTGCTGCCTCCGGCTTTTTCTCTTCGGCTTTCTTTCTGGCCGGTGCATCTTTGACGCTGGCCATCTTGGCTGTGGCATCATCAAGGCCGGTAGCGATTACAGTGATCTTGGCTGTATCTACAGCTGTATCATCGTACATGGCACCGAAGATGATATTGGCATCCTCACCTGCCAGATCCTGTACATAGCTGGCTGCATCGTTGGCATCCATAAGGGAGATATCACCGGAAATATTGATAATAACATGGGATGCGCCATTGATCGTAGTCTCCAGAAGCGGACTGGCAACAGCCTGCTGTACAGCCTCGAGAGCCTTGTCATCACCTTTGGCTTCACCGATACCGATATGAGCCACACCCTTGTCAACCATAACCGTCTTGACATCAGCAAAGTCGAGGTTGATCAGAGCCGGCAGATTGATCAGGTCTGTGATACCCTGTACTGCCTGCTGAAGAACTTCATCTGCCTTCTTCAGTGCTTCCGGCATAGTTGTTCTGCGGTCTACAACCTCTAATAATTTATCATTCGGGATAACGATTAATGTATCCACTGCTTTCTTCAGATTCTC
>JAHZHB010000032.1 GCA_019420465.1 Lachnospiraceae bacterium | reverse complement strand
AGAGCACTTGACTTTTAATCAAGTTGTCCGGGGTTCGAATCCCCGATGCCTCATGCAAAGAGAGTTTACAGAAGTTCTGTAAACTCTCTTTTTGTTATGCATATCCCCAATTGGCTCAGTGGATCAATTTTGATTGTGCAGTATCGGCAAATACAGGACAACTTCTAATAAAATAACGGTACACATATATTGGGATACATAGTACGAGGACAGGAAGCAGACGATGAAAAACTTTCTTTCCTGCGTTGTTTTACTTTTACTGATGCCGCTATTGTTTGTTATTTTCTGGAATGGGAACAAGGCGGTGTGGGGTGAGGATAAAGCTCTGGATACAGCTGTTTCTGTTATGCTGTATCAGAGTGATCCGCAGAGCAGAAATATAGAAGCCCTGAAAGCAAAGGCTATTGTCTTTCGGTCTGCATTGGAAAAATACAGTGCTGCAGAATGGGAAAAACTTTTGCAGGCGGCTGTTTCAATTACACAGGAAAAAGAATACAGAGACAGGATGGTACTGTACCGGCAGGCTGTGGAAGAAACGGCACAGGTGTATGCAACAGTGAATGGTGAGAGGGCTGTACTTTCGTATCATGCCGTTTCTGCAGGAAAAACACGGGATAGTCATGCAGAAAGTAGTTGGGATAGGGATGCACCTGGGTATATGCAGGTGTTTTCTTTTACAGAAGATTATATCAGACATAGACTGTTTTCGGAAAATGTGGGAGCAGATGCTGCTATACATATTAAAACCGTACAAAAAGATGAAGCAGACTATGTACAATATGTACAGACTGAGCAGTCCACGTTTTCCGGCGAGAAGATACGCAATCTTCTGGGATTATCTTCTTCCTGTTTTACGATAAAAAAAGAGGGGGGACGTTTTGTATTTACCTGTTATGGGATCGGTCATGGTTATGGAATGAGTCTGTATGGATGTGAGATACTGGCCGGTCAGGGAAAAAGCTGTCAGGAGATTCTGAAATACTATTATCCGCACTATGTGTTTTCTTTTTAAAAACAGTGTATAGATTCCCTCAATCTGGAAATACTTTTTTTGAAAGCAATAGACAATGATTGAGGTGAAAAACATGAGTAAAAACAAAGCGATTCGTATGACAATGGGTGGTATTCTTCTGGCAACAGCTGTAGCGGCCGGAATTTCGTTATATAAAACAGAACAGAACCCGTCAAAAGAACAGACAACAACAGCACAAAGTACAGAGACTATTGAAAAAAAGATTTTAGAGATGCCAGAGGATACCAGCCAGACAGCAGCCGCAGATGACAGGACGAAAGATACTTCTACAGAAAATAATCTGACACAGACGGTGGAAACTGCTGCAGATGAAGTTATTGCAGATACAGAGGCAAAAAATGAGACAGATACTGAAGATACACAGACAAACAAGTCTTCTGCAAAAGAAGAAACCAAAACTGTTTCTGCAGCTGTGCCACAGTTTTCTGCAAACAGTACGATTTCGTGGCCGGTAAACGGTGCGATCGTGATGGATTACAGTATGGATAAGACGGTGTATTTTCCAACACTGAATGTGTATAAATGCAATCCTGCAGTGTTGCTCCGTGCAAAAGCCGGGGATCCGGTAAAAGCTGTCTGTGCCGGAACAGTGAAGGAATGTTTTACCAGCGTAGAAACAGGAGATACAGTGACGGTAAGCCTCGGAAACGGTTATGAGGCGGTGTACGGACAGCTGAAGGATGTCTGTGTAAAAGAGGGCGATAAGATCACCGGTGGGGAGACGATCGCTACTGTAGCTGATCCGACAAGATACTATAAGCAGGAAGGTACGCATGTGTATTTTGCCATGACAAAAGATGGAAATCCGGTAGACCCGGCAGATTTTACCGAAAGAGAAGCTGAATAAAAAAGTGGCTGATTCACAAAAAAGAGAAAACAGAGTATACTATGGTAGAAGAAGGATTGAGAAGGTACCATATTGAAAATCCGCAATCGAATTTTCCTACAGAGCAGAGGTTACGTTTCAATATGGATGAAATACAGTTCTTTGTCGATTGCTTTAGTATAAAGGGCTTTGCTATCCGGCAGAGCCTTTACATAGACAGGAAAATGCAGGATGGATGGAAATTTTACGTATATTGTTGAATGCAGTGATCATACGCTCTATACCGGATGGACGAAAGATCTGGAAAAGCGAATACAGGCGCACAATGACGGAAAGGGTGCAAAATACACAAAGACAAGACGGCCGGTGCGGCTGGTATACTTTGAAACTTTCTCTACAAAAGAGGAGGCAATGAGCCGGGAATACAGGATCAAAAGACTGTCCCGAAAGGAAAAAGAACAGCTGATCGCAGGCAGAAAAATATAAAAACAGACCGACAGGGGATATCCCTGAACGGTCTGTTTTTATCTGTAGCAGAATAAAAGAAGCCATATGCTCTGTCTGTCAGAAATGAAAAACAGAGAAAACGGATCGTTCTGAACAGATACAGATTACAGTTTCAGTCCCTTAAACAGAGAGCCGAGAGAAGTACCGATTTCTTCTGTTTTGGGAAGCTCGAAGGATATTTCTTCTTCCTGCTTTTCTTCCTCTGCAAGGAGTGCTTTCATGCTGAGGCTGATGCGGCCGTCTTTGACTGCGGTGACCTTTACGGTTACTTTATCTCCGACAGAGAGAACGTCTTCCGGGGTCTTGATGCGTTTGTTGCTGATCTGGGATACATGTAAAAGACCGGTAACACCATCACCGATATTGACGAAAGCACCGTAAGGTTTGATCGTTTCTACTGTGCCTTCTGTTACCAGGCCAACCTGAACAGCCTGCATTTTGGCATCTCGTTCTTTTTTCGCTTCTTCGCGCAGCAGCTCTCTGGCGGAGAGAACCAGTCGTTTCTCTTCCGGGATAACATCGATGATCTTTACTTTCAGTTCTTTTTTCAGGTAGTCTTCCAGATCTTCCACATAGCCGAGGGACAGTTTGGAAGCCGGAATAAAAGCACGGATACCGTCAACCATGGCAATAACGCCGCCTTTTACAATACCGGATACAGTGACGTCAAGAACAGCGTCTTCTTCCTGCAGCTGCAGAAGGTTTTCCCAGACACCCTGTTCTTCGTCATCTACTTCGGCAAGTTTTTCAGTTCTTCTGGCTGCCTCTTCAAGAGAAGCATTCAGCTCCTGTTCCAGGTCTTTCATGGTTAAATTTTCTTCGCTCATTTGCAATCCTCCATTCTCCCGAAGGTGTCGGGACATAATACATGTATCATATCATAGATAGAGGATAAAAATAAGAGTTTCACAAAAAAAGAAAAACAGGAATTAAATGCGTCCGGTTCACAGGAACACGGGAATATGAAAGAGAGTCGGAGACAAAATTGACCATGGAAATAAAAAATGCTATGATACATTTCATATAAGAATTTATGGTAAAACTCCTATGGAGGATGCAAGAGATGAAAGAAAAAAACAGAATTTATATTCTTGGCCATAAAAATCCGGATACGGATTCGATCTGTTCTGCGATTGCGCTGGCATATCTGAAAAACCAGACAGAAAAAGGATCCTTTGTTGCCAAACGGGCAGGACAGATGAATGAAGAAACCGAATATGTGCTGAAGCATTTTCATATGACAGCACCTGCCTATCTGCCGGATGTCGGTACACAGGTTAAGGATATGGAGATCCGGCCTCTGCCGGGTGTATCCAAAGAGATATCTGTCCGCAAAGCCTGGAACCTGATGCAGGAGATGAATGCGGTGACATTACCACTGACAGATGAAAAAAACTGTCTGGAGGGGATTATTACAGTGGGGGATATCACGGACAGTATGATGAACCAGAATCCCCGGGCGCTTTCTGAGGCCGGTACGCCTTTTGGACATATTGCAGATACGCTTGACGGTACGATACTGGTGGGAGAGAGGGATACGCTGTTTGATGCCGGTAAGATTTTTATCGGAGCAGCCAATCCGGATCTGGTCAGAAAATATATCGAGCCGCAGGATCTGGTCATCCTTGGCAACCGTGCAGAAGACCATTTGTGTGCGGTGGAGATGCATGCCAAATGCATCGTTGTGGGACTGAATGCGGAGATATCGCCGGTGATCTTAAAATATGCAGAGGAAATGGGCTGTGGTATCATCCGCTCGCCATACGATACATTCACGATCGCGCGTATGATCACACAGAGTATTCCGGCCCGCGCACTGATGACGTCAGAAAATCTGGTCACTTTCCATCTGCAGGATTTTACTGACAAGATCCGTGTGCTGATGGGGCAGAGAAGATTTCGTGATTTCCCGATCCTGGATCAGAAAAATCATTATGTGGGAACAATCTCCCGCAGAAATCTGTTAAATATACAGAAAAAGAAAGTTATTCTTGTGGATCATAATGAGCTGGCTCAGGCGGTAGATAATATCAATGAGGCGGAAATCCTGGAGATCATCGATCATCACAGGATCGGTACATTGGAAACCATGCAGCCGATTCTGTTTCGCAATCAGCCGGTAGGCTGCACGGCAACGATCATTTATCAGATGTTCAAAGAAAAAGATGTGCAGATCCCGGAGAATATAGCCGGCCTTTTGTGCGCGGCTATTCTGTCAGATACGCTGATGTTCCGTTCGCCGACATGTACAGCTACTGATGAGGCAGCGGCAAAAGATCTGGCAGGGATCGCCGGTATCGAAATGGAGAGCTTTGCTGCCGATATGTTCAGGGCAGGAAGCAATCTGAAAGACAAGACGGCAGAAGAAATCTTTTATCAGGACTTCAAAAAGTTTGTAGCCGGGGAAGAAAGCTTTGGTGTGGGACAGATCAGTTCCATGGCCACAGATGAGCTTACCGAGATCAAAAAGCGTCTGCTTCCGTATATGGAGCAGGAATGCGGCAAACATGGTATTCATATGATCTTTTTCATGCTGACAAGTATTCTGGAGGAAACGACAGAACTGATATTCTGTGGTAAGGGTGCCCCTGAGCTGGTGGAAAAGGCGTTTGGTGTGTCTGCAGGAGAAAACAGTGTGATCCTTCCGCATGTGGTTTCCAGAAAAAAACAGCTGATCCCGGCGATGATGCGTGTATTGCAGGAACAGTAAAACGTGAAGAGAGAAAACTGTCCTGCACAGGGAACAGTGAAAATATGAAAAAAACGGCATAAAAAAGACATAAAACAGCGTATAAGGAGAAAATAATGGCAAAACAGACATGGAAAGCCGGAAATATGCTCTATCCGTTACCGGCGGTCATGGTTACAGTAAAGGATAAAGACAAGGCAAATATCATCACTGTTGCCTGGGCGGGTACGGTATGTACCAATCCGCCGATGGTATCGATCTCTGTCCGTCCGGAAAGATATTCTCATCATCTTCTGATGGAAACAAAGGAATTTGTGATCAATCTGACAACGGAGGCTTTGGTCAGGGCAACAGATTACTGTGGAGTGAAATCCGGCCGGGATACGGATAAATTTAAGGCTACAGGTCTGACAGCTCTGCCGGCAAAGGAAGTGGGCGCACCGCTGATCGAAGAATCACCGGTCAATATCGAGTGCCGTGTAAAGTCGGTACAGCATCTGGGTTCCCACGATATGTTCCTCGCGGAGGTTGTGGCAGTCCATGCGGACGAAAAATATATGAATGAACGGGGCAAATTTGAACTTTCGAAAGCACAGCCGATTGTATATTCCCATGGGGAATATTATGCACTGGGAAAGAGATGTGGTACATTTGGCTACAGTGTAAAGCAGAAAAAGAAAAAATGATTGTGGAATGTTGTGGGATGTTCTTCCATTTTTGCAAAAAAACCATCTAAACCGGACAAAAATGTTAAATGTGCCCGTAAACATTGAAAAGAAGATGCATTTATGATACAATAGCATAACTGGGAGTATATAAAACTTCGTATTTTGTAAGACGGGGGAGACAGTTCTTACAAAAGCAGATAAGACCTGAGGGGCCGTTATAGATATTTATGCGGATGGGGATCCGCAGTGCATATATTTATTTACAGCTCGGGAATGAAGAAAAAAATCAAACCAGAGGAGCTTTTTATGGAGCAGTATGTGATCAAAGGTGGAAATCCGCTTGTTGGTGAAGTAGAGATTGGCGGTGCCAAAAATTCGGCACTGGCTATATTATCTGCAGCGATCATGACGGACGAAACTGTATATATTGAAAATCTGCCGGATGTCCGGGACATCAACGTATTACTGGAAGCTATTCAGAAGATCGGAGCAGTTGTTGACAGAGTAGACCGTCACAGTGTCCGTATCAACGGATCCACGATTGGTGACATCAGTGTAGAGTATGAGTTTATTAAAAAGATCCGTGCCTCGTATTATCTTTTGGGTGCGCTTCTTGGCAAATATAAAAAGGCGGAGGTACCGCTTCCGGGAGGCTGCAATATCGGCAGCCGACCGATCGATCTGCATCTGAAAGGATTCAGAGCACTGGGGGCAGCGGTAGATATCAAAGGCGGTTCTATCTGTGCAAGCGCAGACAACGGACTGACCGGAAAACATATTTATCTCGATATGGTATCTGTAGGTGCCACGATCAATATCATGATGGCCGCGTCCATGGCCAGTGGCTATACGATCCTTGAAAATGCCGCCCGTGAGCCGCACGTTGTCGATGTGGCCAATTTCTTAAATTCCATGGGTGCCAACATCAAGGGTGCCGGTACGGATGTGATCCGTATCCGTGGTGTAGAGAAGCTGCATGCGACACATTATTCGATCGTACCGGATATGATCGAGGCAGGTACGTACATGATGGCAGCAGCCGCTACAAAGGGTGACGTGCTGATCAAGAATATCATTCCAAAACACCTGGAAGCCACGACAGCCAAGCTTTCTGAGATGGGCTGTGAGGTACAGGAGTTTGACGATGCGATCCGTGTAATCGCAAATAAGCGCCTCAGACGCACACATATAAAGACACTGCCGTATCCGGGATATCCGACGGATATGCAGCCACAGATCGCCGTAGTGCTGGCTCTGGCCAGTGGTACCAGCGTGGTGACAGAGAGTATATTTGAAAACCGTTTTAAATACGTGGATGAGCTGGCCCGTATGGGAAGTTGCATTAAGGTCGAGGGCAATACCGCCATCATCGATGGCGTGGAAGGCTTTACCGGCGCCAGAGTCAGCGCACCGGATCTTCGTGCAGGAGCAGCGCTTGTGATCGCAGGTCTGGCAGCAGAGGGGATTACGGTTGTTGATGATATTGTTTACATCCAGCGAGGATATGAGGATTTCGAAGTGAAGCTTGCCGGACTCGGTGCAGAGATCGAGCGAGTTTCCAGTGAGAAGGAGATCCAAAAGTTCAGACTCAGAGTAGGCTGATCTGTGCAAAAGAGAAAAAGGAAATGGGGGAGAGAATCTTTTTCAGGGTTCTCTCTTTTTGTATAAAAAAATACAGCGGCATGTCGGGCATACCGCTGTATATATAAAGTTCAGGTTAAAACTTACTGCAGGTAACTTTTCAGCGCATCTGCTTTGTCCAGTTTCTCCCACGGCAGATCCAGATCGTTTCTGCCGAAATGACCGTAAGCTGCGGTCTGTTTGTAGATCGGACGGCGCAGGTCAAGCATCTTAATGATACCGGCCGGACGCAGGTCAAAGTTTTCACGGATGATCTCTACGAGACGGGAATCGGAAAGCTTTCCTGTACCGAAGGTATCGACCATGATGGATGTCGGGTGAGCCACACCGATCGCATAGGACAGCTGGATCTCACATTTGTCAGCCAGACCGGCTGCTACGATATTTTTGGCAACGTAACGTGCGGCATAGGCTGCGGAACGGTCAACTTTTGTGCAGTCCTTGCCGGAGAAAGCGCCGCCGCCGTGACGGGCATAGCCACCGTAGGTGTCTACGATGATCTTACGGCCGGTCAGACCGGAATCTCCGTGAGGTCCGCCGATAACGAAACGGCCTGTCGGGTTGATGAAAAATTTGGTCTCTGCATCGACCATATCTGCCGGAAGGATCGGATCAAAGACATATTTTTTAATGTCGGCATGGATCTGCTCCTGTGTGACATCCGGATCATGCTGTGTGGACAGTACGACAGCATCCAGACGTACCGGTTTGTCATTTTCGTCATATTCTACAGTAACCTGTGTCTTTCCATCCGGACGCAGGTAAGTCAGAGTACCGTCTTTGCGGACCTTTGTCAGCTGCAGAGCCAGCTTGTGAGCCAGGGCGATCGGATACGGCATGTATTCTTCTGTTTCGTTGGTGGCGAAACCGAACATCATACCCTGATCACCGGCACCGATAGCATCGATCTCTTCTTCTGACATGGTGTGTTCCTTGGCTTCAAGTGCCTTGTCAACACCAAGGGCGATATCTGCAGACTGCTCATCGATCGCTGTGATCACACCGCAGGTATCGGCATCAAATCCGTATTTGCCACGGGTATATCCGATCTCACGAACGGTATCGCGCACGATCTTCTGGATATCTACGTAGGCCTTTGTTGTAATCTCACCCATAACCATAACAAGACCTGTGGTTGTGCAGGTTTCGCAGGCTACGCGGCTCATCGGATCCTGTGCTACGAGGGCATCGAGGATCGCATCAGAAATCTGGTCACACATTTTGTCCGGATGTCCTTCGGTTACGGACTCGGATGTGAATAAACGTTTTTCCATCTGTTTTCTCCTTTTCGTAATACGTTGATAGATATATGCACAAAAAAATAAGTCCACCGATAAGCGGACCTAACATAACAAGCGTGTATGTCAACTCCCCTTATTGTTCGAAATATCGCTCAGGCTGGCACCTTCCTGTCTGGCAGGGGTTGCCGTGGTTTCATCGATCCTATGTATCTCCACCACTCTGAATAAGAGAACTTCTTTCTTGCTGTAGTCAACTATACTTCCTTTTATAAGCAGCGTCAATAGACAAATATAAGGAAATGTACGATTTAGAGTATTTTCACAAAAGATTTATAAAAAAGAACGGTTTTGTTGGAAGTCCTTATGCTATAATAGGACAATCATAACGGGAGGAAACGGACTTGAAAAAGTTGAAAACAAGGCTGATCATGGCTTTTGTACTGTTACTTGTGTTTCCACTTCTTCTGATCAGTACAGCCGTGTTCGGTTTTTCTAAATATCAGATGTATGCTCTCGGAAAGACGTTTGGTCTGGAGGTGACCTATGACAATCTGTCGGACAATGTCAATCTGATCAGCAACATGACAAATTCCTACGTGGAGGAGCTGACAAAGCAGCTGAAAACAGACGATGACCAGGTACTGGACACCTCATATCTGGAAGAAGTCAATACAGAATTAAAGAGCCGCTATTCGGCACTGATCCTCAGGGTGGACGATACCATCGTGTATTCCGGTCTGGAGGATGGGCTGTTTAACAACTGCGAAAGCATTCTGGAGGAGCTTCCGAAATACAAGGGCATTGAGGATGATGAGCACAACGGTGTGTATCTGGGTGGAGATGTGCAGGTACTGTTAAAGCAGATCGATTTCAGAACAGACAGCCATCAGAAAGGCAGTCTGTTTCTGGTCACAAGTTCCACTGCGCTGGCACCGCATATCAAATCGATGATCGTTGATCTTCTGCTGATCGCCGTACTGGTGCTGGCTCTGACGGGTATGGGACTTCTGTTCTGGATCTACAACAGTATCAAGGTACCGTTAAAGCAGCTGAAAGAAGCGACCAACAATATCAAAAACGGCAATCTTGATTTTACGGTGGAAGGCTGTGACGTAGAGGAACTCAATGATCTGTGTGAGGATTTTGAGGATATGCGCCGTCGTCTGAAAGCAACGACAGAAGAAAAGCTGAGCTTTGATCAGGAAAGCAAGGCACTGATCAGTAATATTTCCCATGATCTGAAAACTCCGATCACAGCGGTCAAGGGCTATGTCGAGGGTATCATGGACGGTGTGGCAGATACACCGGAAAAGATGGACCGCTATATCCGTACGATCTATACCAAGGCCAACGATATGGACCGGCTGATCAATGAGCTGACGTTTTATTCCAAGATCGATACAAACCGCATTCCGTATACGTTCAGCAAGGTACATGTGGTCGATTATTTTGATGACTGTGTGGAAGAGCTTTCGATGGAGCTCGAAGAACGGGGGATGGAGCTTGTCTATGACAATCGTGTGACACCGGATGTGATGATTATTGCGGATGTGGAGCAGTTAAAACGTGTGATCAACAACATCATCAGCAATTCCATCAAATATATGGACAAAGAGCAGGGAATGATCCAGATCCGTCTGAAGGATGTCGGTGATTTTATCCAGGTCGAGATCGAAGATAACGGAAAAGGCATCGAGGCCAAGAATGTACCGTATATCTTTGAACGGTTCTACCGTACGGATGCTTCCCGTAATTCGGCCAAGGGAGGCAGCGGTATCGGACTTTCCATAGTGAAAAAGATACTTGAAGATCATGGTGGCAAGGTATGGGCTACCAGTGTAGAAGGAGAAGGAACAACGATCTGTTTCGTTATCCGCAAATATCAGGAGGTAAATGAACATGAATAAAATATTGATCATAGAAGATGAAGAGGCGATTGCTGAGCTCGAAAAGGATTATCTGGAGCTTTCCGGATTTTCCGTAGAGATTGAAAACAGAGGGGATACCGGACTGAAGAAGGCACTGGAGGGCGATTTCAATCTGTTTATTCTGGATCTGATGCTGCCGGGGATGGATGGATTTGAAATCTGCCGTGAGATCCGCAAGGTAAAAAATACCCCGGTGATCATGGTATCGGCCAAAAAGGACGACATTGACAAGATCCGTGGTCTGGGGCTTGGTGCAGACGATTATATGACAAAGCCATTCAGCCCGAGCGAGATGGTGGCCCGTGTTAAAGCGCATCTGTCCCGCTATGAACGGCTGATCGGCAGCAATATGCCGGAAAACGATATCATCGAGATCCGCGGGATCAAGATCGACAAGACGGCCCGCCGCGTCTGGGTCAACGGAGAGGAAAAGCAGTTTACAACAAAAGAATTTGATCTTCTGACCTTTCTGGCACAGAACCCGAACCGCGTATTCACAAAGGATGAGCTGTTTTCCAAGATCTGGGATATGGAATCTATCGGGGATATCGCCACGGTGACCGTGCATATCAAAAAGATCCGTGAAAAGATCGAATTTAATACATCCAAACCGCAGTATATCGAGACCATCTGGGGTGTGGGTTACAGATTTAAAGTCTGAGAGGTAGTGTCTGTTATGCATCATATATTTTATCTGATGGGAAAGAGTGCTTCGGGTAAGGATACGGTTTACCAGCGGCTTCTGGAAGATGAGGAGCTTTGCCTTTCCCGTATTGTTTTATATACGACAAGACCTGTCCGTGAAGGCGAACAGAATGGCCGGGAATATTATTTTACGGATGAAAAAAAGCTTGAAGAACTGAAAGAAGCACATCGTCTGATAGAACTGCGTTCGTATGATACGGTGCACGGTATCTGGCATTATTTTACGGCAGACGACGGTCAGATCGAGCTGCGTGAGCGGGATTATCTGGGAATCGGAACCCTGGAGTCCTATCAGAAGATGGTGGCGTACTTCGGTCGTGAGGTTATGGTACCGCTGTATATTGAGGTTGAGGACGGCGAGCGCCTTAATCGTGCACTGACAAGAGAAAGAAAGCAGAAGACACCCCGGTATGCAGAGCTCTGCCGCCGTTTTCTGGCAGACAGTGAGGATTTTTCAGAAGAAAAGCTGGAAGAATCCGGGATTACCAGACGGTATGCAAATGTGAATTTAGATGAATGTCTGGCAGAGATTGAAAATACGATAAAAACTATGGTATACTGTAAACGATAGGCTTTTTGCTTATCGTTTATATTGCGTTTATAGAAGATACAGGAGGATGCCATGCCGGGATTTGACAGTGTGATTGGTCTTGAAGAAGTTGTAGCGTATTTACAGCAGATCATAAAAACAGATAAAGTTGCGCAGACATATATATTTTACGGGGAGAGCGGTACAGGAAAGAGACTGCTTTCGGGGATTCTGGCCATGACACTGCAGTGTGAGAAACACGGGATCGAGCCGTGTCTTGACTGTCCTTCCTGCAGAAAAGCAGAGACGAGGAATCATCCGGATATCATTACCGTGACACATGAAAAGCCGGCGAGTATCGGTATCGATGAGATCCGTGCACAGCTGGTGGATGATATCCTGATCCGGCCGGAATGCAGTCCGTACAAGATCTATATCGTGCCGGATGCGGAAAAAATGACCGTGCAGGCGCAGAATGCCCTGTTAAAGACGCTGGAGGATCTGCCGCAGTATGCCAAGATATTTCTTCTGACAGACAATGTGGATATGCTTCTGCCTACGATCCGTTCCCGTTGTGTACATCTGGCGATGCGGCTTGTCAGCGAGTCAAATGTCAAAAAATACCTGATGGATACCTGCGACGTGCCGGATTATTATGCGGAGCTTGATGCCGCCTATGCACAGGGCAATATCGGCAGGGCCAAAGAGATCGCTTCAACAGGTGTGTTCCATACGAGGGTGGATACCTGTGTGGAGATGCTGTCCAAATCCTATCATATGCCGATGGTGCAGGTGACAGACTGTGTGAAGCGTCTGACGGAGGAAAAAGCCGAGATCGATGAGTATCTGGAGCTTTTTACGATGTGGTTTAGGGATGTACTGATGTTTAAGGCAACAGCAGAGGTAGATAAGCTGGTGTTCAGACGACAGCTGGATATGATCAAAAAGCGTGCCAGCCAGAGCTCCTATGAAGGACTCGAACAGATCCTGGCAGCGATCGACAAGGTGAGAACGAGACTGAAAGCCAATGTAAACTTTGAGCTTACACTGGAGCTTCTGTTTCTGACGATCCGGGAAAATTAAAGAAAAACTGTCCGGTGTTGTATATACAGGCAGTAACAGATAAGGAGCAGTTAAACTATGATAAAAGTAATCGGTGTGCGTTTCCGTCATGTCGGAAAAATCTATTATTTTGATCCGAAGGATTATCCGGTATGTGAGGGTGACCATGTCATCGTGGAAACAGCCCGCGGCATTGAATACGGTTTCGTTGTGCTCGGACCAAGAGAGATCAGCGAGGAAAAGGTCATTCAGCCGTTAAAGAGTGTGATCCGCATTGCCACACCAAAGGATGATGCGAGAGAAGAAAACAACAGAAAAAAAGAAAAAGATGCGTTTCAGATCTGCCTGAAAAAGATCAGGGAACATCATCTTGAGATGAAACTGATCGAAGCGGAATACACGTTTGATAATAATAAAGTCCTGTTTTATTTTACCGCTGACGGACGTATCGATTTCCGTGAGCTGGTCAAGGATCTGGCTGCCGTGTTCAAGACACGTATCGAGCTTCGCCAGATCGGTGTCAGAGATGAGACAAAGATCCTCGGAGGTATCGGTATCTGCGGCCGGCCGCTTTGCTGCCATACGTTCCTTTCCGAGTTTGCACCGGTATCGATTAAGATGGCAAAGGAACAGAATCTGTCCTTAAATCCGACAAAGATCTCAGGGGTCTGCGGCCGACTGATGTGCTGTTTGAAAAACGAGCAGGAGACGTATGAATACCTGAATAAAAAGCTTCCGGCGATCGGTGATTATGTGACAACACCGGACGGACTGAAAGGTGAGGTCAGCAGTGTCAATGTATTGCGCCAGCTGGTCAAGGTTCTGGTGGATGTCAACGATGAAAAGGAGATTCAGGAATTTAAAGCAGAAGATCTGAAATTCAAGCCGCGCCACAAAAAGGTCAGGGTTTCCGCTGAGGAAGCCAAAGCACTGGCAAAGCTTGAAAAGGAAAGCTGATACCTGTAGACTGCAGAGGATATAAGAATATGGAAATAACACTGAACGAAGGTGAGCGCCTGGATGATCTGCAAAACGGCTATTATCTGATCCAGCAGACTAAGGATTTCTGTTACGGGATCGATGCTGTGCTGCTTTCGTGGTTTGCCAGAGTCAAAAAGGGGGAAAGTGTGCTGGATCTGTGTACAGGGTCCGGTGTGATCCCGATCCTTTTAAAGGCCAAAACTGCGGGAGAGCGATTTGTCGGTCTGGAAATACAGAGCCGCAGTGTGGATACAGCCAGACGGAGTGTTGTACTGAATCATCTGGAGGATTGTGTTAAGATCGTACAGGGAGATGTGAAGGAGGCTGTGAATACCTTTGGGGCAGCCTCTTTTTCTGTAGTTACCTGTAATCCGCCGTATATGACGGGCGGGCACGGGCTTCAAAATGGTTCGGAGGCAAAAACGATCGCACGTCACGAGGTTTTGTGTACACTGGAGGATATCGTAGGCCAGACGGCAGCCCTGTTAAAACCGCAGGGCAGGATGTATATGGTACACCGGCCGTTTCGGCTGGCAGAGATCATGGGTGTACTGATGAAATATGGGCTGGAGCCAAAGCGGATGCAGCTGGTATATCCGTTTGTGGATAAAGAACCCAATATGGTGCTGATCGAAGCTTTGAAGGGTGGAAAACCGCGGATCACGGTGGAAAAGCCGCTGATCGTATACGATGCGCCAGGACAGTACAGCCGGGATATCCATGAGATCTACGGCACAGACTGGCAGCCGGGAGCGGGGCCAAAGGTCACAGTACGAAACAGTGTAGCCGGTCAGCAGAGCGGCCAGGAAGAAGAGAAGAGGTAATATGGCAGGAAAACTGTATTTGTGTGCGACGCCCATCGGTAATCTGGAAGATATGACCTTTCGGGTGGTGCGGATATTAAAGGAAGCGGATCTGATCGCTGCAGAGGATACGAGAAACAGTATCCGTCTTCTGAATCATTTTGAGATCAGAACGCCGATGACGAGCTACCATGAATACAACAAGATCGAAAAAGGCCGCCAGTTGGTGGAAAAAATGCTGGGTGGGATGACGATCGCACTGATCACGGATGCCGGAACACCGGGAATCTCTGATCCGGGAGAAGAACTGGTAAAAATGTGTATCGAGGCCGGGGTGCCGGTATCGAGTGTGCCTGGACCTGCAGCCTGTATCACGGCACTGACAATGTCCGGTCTTTCCACACGGCGGTTTGCCTTTGAGGCCTTTCTGCCTTCGGATAAAAAAGAAAAACAGAAGATACTGGAAGAACTGAAAAACGAGACCAGAACGATCGTGATGTATGAGGCACCGCACCGTCTGCTCCGTACGCTAAAGGAGCTGTACGAAACCCTGGGTGAGCGCAGACTGACGGTATGCCGGGAACTGACCAAAAA
>JAHZHB010000031.1 GCA_019420465.1 Lachnospiraceae bacterium | reverse complement strand
AAGCAGCCAGACAGAGAGGAGATGCGCTGGATCATGTCCTGTTTTACGGGCCACCAGGCCTTGGAAAGACGACACTGGCCGGAATTATCGCCAACGAAATGGGGACACATATGAAAGTTACCTCGGGTCCGGCGATCGAAAAGCCGGGCGAGATGGCAGCGATCTTAAATTCCCTGCAGGAGGGCGATGTCCTTTTTGTCGATGAGATCCACCGTTTGAACCGGCAGGTAGAGGAAGTACTCTATCCGGCCATGGAGGATTATGCCATCGATATCATGATCGGTAAAGGCGCAACAGCACGGTCGATCCGTCTCGAGCTTCCGAAATTTACACTGGTGGGGGCGACGACCAGAGCCGGTCTTTTAACCGCACCTTTGCGGGATCGTTTCGGTGTGATACAGCATCTGGAGTTTTACACGTACGAAGAATTACAGACGATCATTTTGCATTCGGCAAAGATACTTGGTGTGGAGATCGATCCGGAGGGTGCCATGCAGATGGCCAGGAGAAGCAGGGGAACACCGCGACTTGCCAACAGGCTCTTAAAGCGTGTCCGTGATTTTGCACAGGTCAAATATGACGGGAAGATATCCAATGATGTGGCGGATTTTGCACTGGATCTGATGGAAGTGGACCGGTATGGACTCGACCAGACAGACCGGGCGATTCTGCGCATGATGATCGAAAATTTTCAGGGCGGACCTGTCGGCCTGGAGACACTGGCGGCATCCATAGGCGAAGATGCAGGAACGATCGAGGATGTTTATGAGCCGTATCTTCTGCAGCATGGCTTTATTCAGCGTACACCGCGCGGACGCGTTGCCACGGCAAAGGCGTATGGTCATCTGGGATTGCCTGCACCTGAAAAATAAGGTATAATAGCAAAATACGAAAGAGTATAAAAGAAGGGAGTTACCCATGTCATCCAAAAATTCGACAAAAGTTCTGATTGGCGGCAAAATCTATACGCTTGGCGGATACGAAAGCGAAGAGTATTTACAGAAAGTCGCCGTATATCTTAATAATAAACTGACCGATCTGACCGCTATTCCGGGTTTTAACCGTCAGCATGCCGATGTGCGCGGCATTATGCTCAGTCTGAATGTGGCTGATGATTATTTCAAGGCCCGTTCCCAGGCTGAGGTATTTGAAGAAGATTCTGTGTCAAAGGATCGTGAGGTATACGATCTGAAAAACGACCTGATCGCTTCACAGATCCAGCTGGAACGTCTTAAGGAGGACTACGAAAAGCTCAAAGAAGAAAAAGAAGAGCTTGAGCGTACGCTCGCCCAGACAAAACCGGCTGCCGGCAGATAATATCCAGAAAGGGTTCGGGGATTGCCACTCGGGTGATCCCCTTTTTTTAAAATGATTCCAAACAGACCATTACCTGATATACATACGATGGAGCTTCTGGCTCCGGCTGGCAGCGTCGCTGCAGCCAAAGCGGCCCTGCATGCAGGCGCTGATGCCGTTTATATCGGCGGCAGCCGTTTCGGTGCCCGTGCCTATGCAGACAATCCTGCACAGGACGAGTTGCTGGAGCTGATCGATGATGTCCATCTGCATAAGAAAAAAATCTATCTGACGGTCAATACGCTTTTAAAAGAGCAGGAGCTTTCCGGGGAGCTGTATGCGTATCTGGCTCCGCTGTATGAAGCCGGACTGGATGCTGTGATCGTGCAGGATCCGGGCGTACTGCGCTTTGTGCTCCGGGAGTTTCCGGAAATGGCAGTACATGCCAGCACCCAGATGATGATCACTGGCCCGTCAGGTGCGCGTATGCTTGAAAAACAGGGCGTGACCCGTGTGGTTCCGGCAAGAGAGCTGTCCTTAAAAGAGATCAGCCAGATCCGCAGGGCTACGGGACTGGAGATTGAATGCTTTGTCCATGGTGCATTGTGCTACTGTTATTCAGGCAGATGTCTTTTGAGCAGTATTTTAGGGCAGCGCAGCGGAAACAGAGGACGCTGTGCACAGCCCTGCCGTCTGCCGTATGAGGTGTATGACCGTACCAAAAGGCTGAACGGTCACCAGGAACAGTATATGCTGAGTCCGAAGGATATGTGTACGGTGGAACTTCTGCCGGAGATCCTTAAAGCCGGAGTCACCTCTTTAAAGATCGAGGGGCGTATGAAAAAGCCGGAATATACAGCGGGTGTTGTGAGCGTTTACCGCAAGTACCTGGATCAGGTGATAGCGGGCACTTTTACCGGCGTTTCCAAAAAAGATCTGCAGATCCTTTTTGATCTGTATAATCGTGACGGTTTTCACCAAAGCTATTATAAACAGCACAACGGCAAACATATGATGGCGCTGAAAAACGAAAAACTGGAAAAAACAGCCAGGGACCGCAATGAGAAGCTGTTTGCAGAGATTCGTGAAAAATACTGTGAAAAAGAGGAAAAGATACCGGTCACCGGGCTGGCTTCTTTAGGGGAAGGAGAGCCGGTATCCCTGTTCTTGCAACAGCAGGAGCAGACCGCTTTCGTTACGGGAAATATCGTACAGACAGCAAAAAACCGTCCGCTCGAAGAGGCACAGGTCAGAAAACAGCTTGTAAAGACCGGAGACTCTGCGTTTTCTTTTGCGGAACTTACGGTGGAAATGCGCGGGAACGCTTTTTTGTCGGTAAAGGAGCTGAATGCGCTGCGGAGAGCCGGCCTTTTTGCTTTGAAAGAGGCGATGCTTGCACCATACCGGAGAAAATGCAGTCTTACATGTGAAGAGACATCTGTCGAGGCACCTGTACATGAAGGAGATCCTGAGATAACGGTACTTGTCCGGACACGTCCGCAGCTGGAGACTGTGCTGGCAGAAGCTGTGCAGCCAGATAGGATCTATGTGGAATATACGCTGTGGAACCATGAAAAAACGTGGATCCGTAAACAGATGGATCGTACCGGTGTCAGCTGGTATCTGGCCCTGCCACAGATGTTGAGAGAAAACTACAGGGATGGTTTTTTAGACGGCCTGAAACAGATCGAGGAAGTGCCTTTTGACGGATATCTGGTCCGGACGATGGAGGAATTATGTATCCTGACCGAGGCAGAAACCCCAAAAGAGATCTGTCTGGATGACTGTATGTATACGATGAACGTGGAAGCCCTCAGCTTTTTCCGGGCACAGGGTGTACACCGGTTTACGGCACCGGCTGAGCTGAACCGCAAAGAGCTTTTACACCGGCCAAACGGAGATTCGGAAGTAGTGATCTATGGCCGGCAGCTTCTTATGGTTTCGGCACAGTGCCTGCGAAAGAATACAACAGGCTGTGACCAAAAATCCGGCACATTGACTCTGAAAGACCGGAAAGGTGTGCAATTTCCGGCAATCTGCTGCTGCGATTTTTGTTATAATATGCTGTATAATTCCATTCCGCTGGGGCTGTTTAAAGAAAAAGAAGAGCTTGCCCGTGCCGGTTTTGCGGCACTGCGCCTGAATCTTACAACAGAGGACCAGGCAGAAACAGCACAGATCTTTAAACTTCTTCACGGAGACGAAGATCCGGCATCTCTCATGAAGGGCAGGTTTACCAGGGGACATTATCAAAGAGGAGTAGAATAGTCTATGGTTTCAATCATCGTGACACTGATCAAGTATATGCTGATTCTTCTGATGATCATCTATACCTCACAGTGTTTCAGTGTTTTCAGTAAGAAAAAAGAAAAAACAAGACGTCGTGTACTCAGACGGCAGATCATACTGATCCTTTTGCTGATCTCGATGGCTTTTATGGCGATGTTTTTGCAGACGATGGAGCCTAAAATGCTGTTTTTGTACGGTGTGATCGTTATGTATATTGTTATCGTACAGATTCTGTATCGTCTGGTCTACCGGAAAGCATCTATCCTTTTGCTCAACAATATGTGCATGCTGATCAGTATCGGTATGATCATCCTGACCCGGCTGAATATCGGGTTGGCGATCAAACAGATGGTATTGGTAACTGCGGCGACGGTCATGTCTATGTTTGTACCGGTCATCGTGCGTAAGGTAAAGATCCTGCGTGATCTTACCTGGGTCTATGCGATCGGTGGTATTGCCCTTCTGATGGTGGTGCTTGTGATGGCCACGGTTTCCGGTGGAGCCAAGCTGTCCGTTTCGCTGACACAGGGTGGACCGACATTCCAGTTTTCCGAATTTGTCAAGATTACGTATGTGTTCTGCCTGGCCGGATTTCTGCGCAAGGTAAATTTAACTTTCCGGGATATCGTGACAGCGACCTGCGTGGCAGGTGCGCATGTACTGATTCTGGCAGTATCGAAGGATCTGGGTACAGCACTCGTATTTTTTGCCGCTTACGTGGTGCTGATCTATGTGGCAACCAAAAAGGTTCGTTATCCGCTGGCTGCACTGGCCGGTGGCTCGCTGGCGGCAGTAGGGTCCTATTTTGTCATGTCCCATGTCCGTGTGCGTGTCCAGGCATGGAAAGATCCTTTTGCCGACTATCAGAACGGTGGCTATCAGATCGCGCAGGGACTTTTTGCGATCTGTGCCGGTGGCTGGTTTGGTACGGGACTGTTTGAAGGTGCTCCGGATACGATCCCTGTAGCGACACAGGACTTTATCTTTTCGGCGATCTGTGAGGAACTTGGAGGTGTATTTGCTATCTGTCTGATCCTTGTATGTATGAGCTGCTTTCTGATGATCGTCAATATTTCCATGCAGCTGTCCAAGCGGTTTTACAAGCTGATTGCTCTGGGCCTGGGTGCGGAGTATGCGTTTCAGGTATTTCTGACGATCGGCGGTAATATCAAATTTATTCCGATGACAGGTATTACACTGCCGCTGGTCAGCTATGGCGGAAGCTCCATCATCTGTTCGATCATGATGTTTGCCATCATCCAGGGACTGTATATTCTCCGCGAGGATGAACAGGAAAAACAGGAGCAGCGTCTGGCTGCAGAAGAGGCAGCCGCCTATCAGGAACAGAGAAAGCAGTATAACAGAGGTAAAAATAACTATGTCAAAGAAACAACACTCGAACAGAAAATCGAAGAAGAAACAAAAAAGAGCCTCAATTGGTAAAGAGTATATTTTTATCTGTTACTTCTTTGTGATGATCTTTGTGGGCATGATCGCCTACATGGTATATTTTCATTTTAATATGTCCAGAGAGTTTCAGAACAGTCCCTATAATACCCGTGCCAAATCGGCAGCGGAAAAGGTTATCCGTGGTGAGATCCGCGCGGCGGGTGGTGAAGTGCTGGCAGAAACAAAGGTATCTTCCAAAGGCACGGAGACGAGAGAATATCCCTATGACAATCTGTTTTCCCATGTGGTAGGCTATACCACCCAGGGCGGCAGCGGTCTCGAATCCAGCCAGAATTATAATCTGCTGACTTCAGATTCCTTTATCCTTGACCAGGTCAAACGGGAGTTCCAGGACAAAAAGAAGCTTGGCGATACGGTGGTGACAACACTGGATGTCAGCCTGCAGAAAGCCCTTTCCAAGGCAATCGGGGATCATAAGGGTGCTGCTGTGGCGATCGACCCGGAGACAGGAAAAGTACTTGCGATGGTCAGCAAGCCGGATTTTGATCCGAATACCATAGAAAAGAAATATACAAAGCTGACAACGGATGAGGATAATTCACCGCTTCTGAACCGTGCGACCAGCGGTCTGTATCCGCCGGGATCGACATTTAAGATCGTTACCTCGCTGGCATACTACAGACAGTATGGCAATCCCGGCAGCTTTTCCTATGACTGTAACGGGGAGATCACGGTAGATGATCACACGATCCACTGTTACGGCAATGAGTCACACGGACGTCAGAATTTCACAGAGCTTTTTGCCAATTCATGTAATGCCGGTTTTGTATCGGTAGGTCTGACGCTGAAAAAGAGTGAATTCCGTTCTACAGCGGAGAGCCTTTTGTTCAATCAGGATCTGCCTTCACCGGTGCGGTATAAATCCAGCCGTTTTTCGCTGGACAGTGATTCCGGCACGGCGCTGACGATGCAGACATCGATCGGTCAGGGAAATACACTGGTCACACCGTACCATATGTGTCTGATCGCATCGGCGATCGCCAACGATGGTTCCCTGATGACACCGTACCTGGTCGATCATATCGAAAATGACGGTGGAACTGTGGTCAAATCCTATGAACCAAAAAACTATGGTCTGCTGATGAGTCCCGCAGAAGCCTCCTTTTTACAGGGACTGATGCGTGCTACGGTAGAAGAAGGTACAGGTACAAAGCTGCATAGCAAAAAATATACGGCCTACGGCAAGACCGGTACGGCAGATTTTGATTCCGACCATGGTAAGCCGCATTCCTGGTTTGTCGGCTATGCTGAGCAGGATGGCAAAAAGATCGCCATCAGTGTGATCGTTGAGGCATCCGGTACCGGAAGCAAATATGCGGTGCCTGCGGCAAAGAGTGCGTTTGACACGTATTTTGACTAAATTGCAGCAAAAGATCAGTTGCAACATATAACAAAAAAGGGTATACTGGCTTTAGTAAGACAAAACACAACGCAGACAGGAGGACTTGCAATGATAGAGGCAGTGAGCTGTGGCGGGGTGGTAATATATCGCGGCAAGATACTTACTCTGTACAAGAGCTACAAGAGCAGGTATGATGGCTGGGTACTTCCGAAAGGCACTGTAGAGGCCGGCGAGGAGTACAAGGAAACGGCACTCAGAGAGGTGGCTGAAGAGACCGGCGTGCATGCGTCCATCATCAAGTATGTCGGCAAGAGTCAGTATACTTTTTCTATTCCCGGAGATGTTGTGGAAAAGCAGGTACACTGGTATCTGATGATGGCCAACAGCTATTACAGCAAACCGCAGAGAGAAGAATATTTCGTTGATTCGGGATATTACAAGTTCCATGAAGCTTACCATCTTCTTAAGTTTTCCAATGAGCGTCAGATCCTGGAGATGGCCTATCAGCAGTATCAGGAGCTGCGACGTTCCAATCTATGGGGAACCCGCAAATATTTCTAACAGACAAAAGGAGAGAGCTGATCTCTCTTTTTTTCTTAAATCGGGGAGCAGTGCTTATGGTAAAATGGGCAAAACATGTGTATATGGGCGAGCGCATACAGAAACGCAGTACGCGCTATATGCACCGCGTAGAGACCGGACATCGTCTGGCGGGTCTGTATGTGATCACACTGTCACCGCATCCGCATAATCAGCTGGAGATTCTGCAGGCTGTGGAGCTGTACCAGCCGTTTGAAAGAGAGAGGCTTTCTCTGATCGTCGGTCTGGCCCGGGACTATACGGAGATTATGGAAATCCTGTACCGGATCATTCAGGATGCAGACAGCACAGGGATGCGCGGACAGTTAAAGGCGTTTTTATCTCAACAGGAAGGAATACAGTGACGGTTATGGTGGCGGTGATTTTGGGCATACTGAAAGCGATCGGGATCCTGCTTCTGATCGTTCTGGGATTGATTCTTCTTGTGCTTCTGTGTGTGTTGTTTGTGCCTGTACGCTATCATGGACAGGCTAAGCGTTCTGCGGCAGTTCCTTTGCAGGGACGGGCAGGGATCAGCTGGTGTTTCCACCTGTTTGGAATCCAGGCGGATATTACAGGAAAAGAAGTATCTGTGCAGATCAGGATTTTCGGACTTTCACTGGATACGCTGCGGGGATTTTTCGACAGGGTACGAGGCAGAAAGAGCCGGAAACAGACAAAAGACCAAAGAACTGCAGAGAAGACTGCAGTAAAAGAAAAGAAAATACAGCCAGAGCAGGAGAGGCCTGCTGTTCCGGTAAAGAATATGCTGTCAGAAGAAAAAACAGCAAAAACAAATACTTCCGAAGAAAATTCTCCGGAAAAAGCGGTAAAAGAGCATGCAGACAAAGAATCATCCGTGAAAAAGTCTTCGCAGGAAACACCATCAGAAGAACTCTCTTCTGGGAAAAAGCAAGATGGCGAAAAAAGTCATCTGCTGCAAAGATTTTTGCATGTCCCCGAAAAGCTTTTTCAAAAGATAAAAAAATTCTGTCAGAGTGCCGGAAAAGCCAAAAAAGATCTGCATGCGCTGAAGTCTTTTATCGACCGGCAGGAAACAAAGGGTGCTCTCAGGATCGTATGGAAAAAGGCGATTCGTCTGGGACGCCATGTGCTGCCGCGCAGGCTGAAAGGCTACCTTACCTTTGGCTTTTCGGATCCGGCAGATACCGGTTATCTGCTGGCTTTGCTGGGTGCGCTGTATCCGGTGTATGGCGGATCTGTAGAAATAAATCCTGATTTTCAACAGAAAAGGCTGGAATTTGCCCTGCAGGGCAGTGGCAGGATCTATGGGATCGTAGTTCTGGTGAACGGATTGCAGCTTTTCTTTGATAAAAATATACAGTTTATTTTAAAACACAGAAAAAGGAGGCCTGAATAATGGCAGACAGTGGATTTAAAAATACCGTGGAATCTTTATTTTCAGGAATGGACAGCTTTTTGTCTACCCGTACCGTAGTTGGCGAGGCGATCACTGTAGGTGATGTGACACTGCTTCCTCTCGTTGATGTATCGTTTGGTGTGGGTGCAGGTGCATTTAACGAAGGATCCAAAAACAAAGCGGGTGGTGGTATCGGCGGACGGATGAGTCCGAGTGCAATCCTGGTCATCGGACCAAACGGAACCCGTCTGGTCAATGTGAAAAATCAGGATGCCCTGACCAAGATCCTGGATATGGTGCCGGATCTGGCAGACCGCTTTGTAGAAAAGGATATTCCGGAAGAAAAAGAATCAGACAAATAGATCCTGCATATGTATAACAGTAAGAAACAGCGTACAGGTGAGCCATGAACCAGCTGTTGGGATTTTTGTTTTTCTGGCTGGGTGCCGGGATGGTCCTGCAGATTTTTCTGCCGGATAAGCCGTGGACATTTCTGCTGGCTGCGGGTCTGATGCTGCTTGGATATTATATTTTCTGTCAGGATAAATCATGAGGAGGATAAAGTCTAATGGAGTACGTACTGGAAAATGAAAAACTGAAAGCGACTTTTCGCAAAAAGAGCGCAGAGCTGATTTCTCTGATCCGCAAGGAGGATCAGAAAGAGCTGGTCTGGTGTGGAGATAAAACCTACTGGGGCTGGTCTTCGCCGGTGCTGTTTCCTTTTGTCGGGGCGGTGAAAAACGGCAGATACAGCTATCAGGGAAAAGAGTATGAGATCGCACATCACGGTTTTGCCAGAAATCAGGAGTTTTCCCTGCCGGCACATGAAGATGATCAGATCACCTTTGTATTGCAGCAGACAGAAGAGACCAAGGCACATTATCCCTTTGATTTTCAGCTGGAGATCTCCTATAAACTCGAAGAGAGTTCTGTCCGTGTCAGCTGGAAAGTGACCAATCCATCAGAGGACAGAATGTATTTTTCCATCGGTGCACATCCGGCATTTATGTGCCCGGTCGCTGATGGTGAAAAACAGTCCGATGGCTATCTGTGCTTCCCGGATGCCGAGGGAGATGCGCTGGCATACAAGCTGATCGATCTTAGCTGTGACTGCATCGCACCGCAGCTGTATGATCTTCCGCTTACAGACCGCAGGGCAAAGATCACAGAGCATATGTTTGACAAGGATGCGCTGATCATCGAAAACAGACAGGCCGGTATGGTTGGGCTGGCAGGCAGTGACGGTCGTCCGTATCTGATGCTGACCTTTGATGCACCGCTGTTTGGTATCTGGTCACCGGCAGGTAAGCATGCGCCGTTTATCTGTCTGGAGCCGTGGTATGGACGCAGCGATGCCGTAGACTTTGAAGGGACACTGGAGCAGAGAGAATATGAGCAATGTCTGGATGGCGGAGAGACGTTTGAAACCTCGTATCTGATCGCGGTATGCCAGTAAACGATTGCTGTTTTTTAGATACCTGTGAGTTGCCATGCTTTTATATGATCCGGCAGGGCTGTATTTGACAAGACGGTTCAAAGCGTTTATACTGTATATAGTATTGTGAAATGGATGAGGTGGATGCCAATGAGTACCGTTTTAAATCTCCATACAGCCAAGCAGCTGATGGAAATCATAGAAAAAAGAGCAGAAAGTCTGGGACAGAAAGCTGTGATCGCACTGTGCAATGCCCATGGCAATCCGATCGCTGTGCACTGCATGGACGATGCTTTCCTGGTCAGTTATGATGTAGCCACCAAAAAGGCCTATACAGCGGTAGCTGTCAAGATGTCTACGATGGAACTTTCCCGTCTGGCACAGCCCGGCGGAACATTCTACGGTGTGGACAAGCTGGATGGCGGACGGATCGTGATCTTTGGCGGTGGTATTCCGTTAAAGGTAAATGGTGAGATCGTTGGCGGACTCGGTATCAGCGGCGGTACGGGTGAAGAGGATCATGCGCTGGCTCTTTTTGGTGAAGCAGCGTTTCAGGAGCTTTTAAAATATCAGTAGATCACGAATACAGTGAAAAAGCATATACAAAAGATAAAGGACAGCAGGAGAAATATACTCCGGTTGTCCTTTTTTGATGAGCTGTTGATTGCCTGGCAAAAAGAGAGTGATTAAAACCAGGCAGGGTGTGTGGATGTTTGTATGGCATGAAAAAAAGCAGCACACAAAGTGCTGCTTTAAACATTTCTTTGATTAAGCTCTTTCTACTGCACCAGATCTTAAACAAGAAGTGCAGACATGAATTCTCTTCGGAGTTCCGTTTACGTTAGCTTTAACAGTCTTAACGTTGGATTTCCACATCTTATTGGATCTTCTATGAGAATGGCTGACATTATTACCGAAATGAACGCCTTTTTCACAAATTGCACACTTTGCCATGATTAGCACCTCCTTGCGACATATACTAGTCTGCTCGCAGACCTGCAACATATGTTATTCTAGCAGATGAAAAATGAATTTGCAAGAGAAAAATGCAGTTTTTTTGAAAAAATCATTCCATTTTTAGCGGAAACAGGGTATAATGACTTCAGTTATTTTGAAACCATACAAATAACAACCTATGGAGGAAACGATATGAAAGGTCATATGAGTACAGATTTAGGCCAGATTACCATTGATTCCGATGTGATCGCTGCGTATGCCGGCAGTGTAGCTATGGAAGTTTTCGGTATTGTAGGTATGGCAGCCATCAGTGTCAAGGATGGTGTGTTTAAACTTTTGAAAAAGGAAAGTCTCCGTCGTGGTGTACACGCTACGGTAACTGATAATAAGATCTCACTGGAGTTTCATGTCATCGTTGCATACGGTGTCAGCATCAGCGCAGTTGCGAATAATCTGATGGATAGTGTGAAACACAAGGTAGAGGGCTTCACCGGTATGGAAGTGGAGCATATTGATGTCCTCGTTGAAGGCATCCGCGTAATAGATTGATTTAAGGAGGACGTTTTATGTCTGCAAATACGATAGATGCGCAGATGCTGGCACGGATGTTTCTGTCCGGTGCCAGAAATCTGGAACTTAAAAAAGAATGGATCAACGAATTAAATGTATTCCCTGTACCGGACGGTGATACAGGTACCAATATGACGATGACCATTCTTTCTGCTGTGGGTGAGGTGGAAAAGCTTTCCGAGATGACGATGACTACGGTATCCAAGGCCATGTCATCCGGTTCCCTGCGTGGTGCCAGAGGTAACTCCGGTGTTATCCTGTCCCAGCTGTTTCGTGGTTTTGGAAAGTCGGTAAAAGAAAAAGAGATTCTTTCCCTTACAGATATTGCCGCTGCTGTGGAAAAATCCTGTGAGACAGCATACAAGGCTGTCATGAAGCCAAAGGAAGGTACGATCCTTACCGTAGCACGCGGTGTTTCCGAAAAGGCCCGTGAGCTGGCAGCTCTTTCTGAAACAGAAGAGATCTCCATGGAGGATTTCCTGCGTCAGGTTGTTGACGAGGGTAATGCGACACTGGAGCGTACACCGGAGCTTTTGCCGGTACTTAAAGAGGCCGGAGTTGTCGATTCCGGCGGACAGGGTCTGATGTGTATCCTTGAGGGTGCGTATCTGGCTTTCATCGGCAAGGATGTCACAGCTGGTGAGGGTGAGGACCAGAAAGAGGTTTTAAAATACAGCTACAGTGTAGCTTTCAAGATCAAGCCGGCCGGACCGCTGGCAGAGGAGTCTGTCAAAGAGGTTAAAGACTATATGGCAAAGCTTGGCGATGCTGTTGTCTATCTGACAGATTCCGGTAAGGTACGTGTGCATATGCATACGAATGATCCGGGTATGGCTCTGACAAAAGCCTTAAATTATGGTGCGCTGACGCTGATCTCCGTGCACAATCTGCATGAGGATACAGATAAGGAACGCAAGGAAGATGCCGAGCTGATGGCTGAACTGATGGAAAGAGCCAAAGCCAAAGAGGCGGCTGCCTCTGCAGCAGTAGAAAACAAGCCGGTCGGCTTTATCTCTGTTTCTGTCGGTGCCGGTATGGGAGATATCTTCCGTGAGCTGGGTGTGGACTGCCTGATCGAGGGCGGACAGACGATGAACCCGAGTACGGAGGACATGCTGAATGCGATCGCACAGGTACATGCGGATACGATCTTTATCCTTCCGAATAATAAAAATATCGTCATGGCAGCCAACCAGGCCCGTGATCTGACCGAAGACAAGAAGATCATCGTGGTTCCTACAAAGACGATCCCGCAGGGATTAAGTGCGCTGATCGCCTATGTTCCGGAGATGAGTGTGGAAGAAAATGAAGAGGCTATGCTTGAGGCTGTGTCACTGGTAAAGACTGCACAGATCACATATGCTGTGCGTGATACAAAGATCGATGACAAGGAGATCCACGAAAACGATATCATGGCTGTCGGAGATCATGGTATTCTTGCCGTGGGTACAAAGATTGATGCGGTGGCTGTTGAAGCTGTCAAGGAGATGGCCGATGAGGATACTGAGCTGATCAGTATTTATTATGGTGAGGAGTACTCTGAGGAGGCGGCTAATGAGCTGGCTGCTGAGCTGGAAAATGAGTATCCGGACTGTGATATTGAAGTGAATGCAGGTGGGCAGCCGATTTACTACTGCATTATTTCTGTTGAGTAAAATATACTATTGCATTGGATAAGGGGACGAAAAAGCCCGCTTTCCGGCTGCATGGTCACATATAGAGAAATCCTCCTGCGCTCCGCCTGCGCCGGTCCGAGCCTGTAGTCTCGGACTCTTGCTCGGGAAAGTCGCTTGGAGGATTTCTCTATATGTGATTATGCAGCCGGAAAACGGACTTTTTCTGGTTTGCTATGCATTATAGTATTTGGGTCTGGTGAGCCAGGTTTACATATGATGAACGGGAAAGAGGTGAACGAGATGGATGAGAGAGAGACGATACGGGCTTTGAAGGGGGTCGGTGACAAGACGGAGAAGCTGTTTGCAAAGCTGGAGATCCGGACGACGGGGGATCTTTTGCGGTATTATCCGCGGGAGTATGATATTTACCGGGCGCCGGTGCATATCGGGGAGATTCGGGTCGGGGAGAAGGCGGCTGTGATGGCGGCGCTGACGTTTCCGATAGAGATGCGAGCAGTGAAAAAGCTGACGATTCTGACGACTACGGTGCAGGATGCTACGGGGAAGCTTGCTCTGACCTGGTTTAATATGCCTTTTTTGCGGTCGACGTTAAAACGAGGGGCTGTTTTTGTTTTTCGTGGGCGTACGTTGATGAAGAATAACCGGCTGACGATGGAGCAACCGGAGATTTTTACGCTGGCAAAATATGACGAGGTGCAGGAGACGATGCAGCCGATGTATGGGCTGACGGCGGGGCTGTCGAACAAGACGGTGGCAAAGATGGTGCGCAGTGCGCTGGATCAGACGGCGCTGACGGACTGGATGCCGGAAACGCTGATACAGCGGTATGCACTTGTGTCTTTGCGACAGGCAATGGAGTGCATTCATTTTCCGAAAAATCAGGAGCTGTTTCTCAGTGCGAGAAAAAGACTCGCATACGAAGAGTTTTTCCTTTTTGTTCTCTGTATGCAAAAACTTAAGACTGCGCAGGAGGATACCTGTAACCATTTTCCAATGAAGGCGGGATGGAAGACGGAGGAGGTCATGGATTCACTGCCGTATCGTCTTACAAATGCGCAGCTGCGTGTATGGAACCAGATGGAGCAGGATCTGGCATCGGATACGCTGATGAACCGGCTGATCCAGGGAGATGTCGGCAGTGGTAAAACGATCCTGGCTTTTCTGGCCATGATCATGGCAGATGAGAATGGCTGGCAGAGTGCACTGATGGCGCCTACGGAGGTGCTGGCCAGACAGCATTACGAGGATTTTTGCCGCCTTTTGACGGAAAATGAGATGGATCCTTCCCGGGTGGTGCTTCTTACAGGCTCCTGTACGGCGAAGGAGAAAAGGCTTGCAAAGGAAAAAATTGCCCTTGGTACGGCATCCTTTGTGATCGGTACGCATGCGCTGATCCAGGACAGTGTTTCGTACCATGCACTGGGCCTTGTGATCACGGACGAACAGCACCGGTTTGGTGTTCGGCAGCGTGAGGCACTTTCCACCAGAGGCTATAAGCCGAATATTGCGGTTATGAGTGCAACGCCGATTCCACGCACGCTGGCCATGATTCTGTATGGAGATCTGGATATATCGGTCGTGGATGAGAAACCGGCCAGACGTCTGCCCATCAAAAACTGTGTGGTGGATACGTCCTACCGGCAGAAGGCATACCGTTTTATAGAAAAAGAGCTGGCGGCCGGACATCAGGCCTATGTGATCTGTCCTATGGTTGAGCCGAGCGAAGAGATCGAGGCTGAAAATGTCACAGAATATGCCGAGACCTGCCGGAAAATTTTCAAAGACTACAGGGTGGGGCTTTTACACGGACAGATGCGTCCGGCGGATAAGGATGCGGTGATGGCAGCTTTTGCAGCCAATGAGATCCAGGTACTGGTCTCCACAACGGTCGTTGAGGTCGGTGTGAATGTGCCGAATGCGACAGTGATGATGGTAGAAAATGCGGAACGCTTCGGCCTGGCTCAGCTGCATCAGCTCAGAGGACGTGTGGGACGTGGAAAGGCGCAGTCCTACTGTATCTTTATACGTGGCGGTGAGCAGGAGGAAAACAGCAGGCGGCTGGATATTCTGCAAAAGACAAACGATGGCTTTGTGATCGCGGATGAGGATATGAAGCTCCGTGGCCCCGGTGATTTCTTTGGCATCCGCCAGAGTGGTCTGATGGAATTTGCCATAGGTGATATTTATCGTGACGCTGAGCTTCTGAAACAGGCATCTGCTGATGCGGCGGCTCTGCTGCGTGAGGATCCGGATCTTTCCCTCGAGTCGCATGCGCTTCTGCATGACAGGGTGGACCGGTATATGACACAGAAGCTGCAAAATGTAGTCCTGTAAAAAGACTGTATCGCTGGATCTCTGTGAATACAGTGTAAACAGAGGAAGAATCTTTATTGCAGATTGCCCATAAATTGTGCGAATATTTCGGCAATTCGCAGGTAAATTTTTCTGCTGTACAAAACTTGGGGATGGTATAATAGATAATAACAGTTTTCGGCGGACAGGGGCCGGCGAAAGAAGGAGGGTATCTATGGAATCCATGTACAAAGTTTATGCAGAAAAAGACCATCGCATCCAGTTAAAGATTTTCCCGGGACATTTTGCAACGACACAGTCGCACATCACCCATTGTCTGGATATGGTGACGATGAAATCCAGATGTTCGGAAGCGCAGCGTATAGCTGATGTCCTGGCCTCTGACTATGAAGCCTCCATTCCGGTAGATTCGATCATCTGTCTGGATGGCACAGAGGTGATCGGTGCTTTCCTTGCAGAACGTCTGTCCAGAAGTGGCGTTATTTCCATGAATGCCCATCAGACGATGTATATTGTTTCTCCGGAGATCGTGCATACCGGCCAGCTGATCTTTCGTGACAACAGTCAGAGCATGATCGGCGGCAAGAATGTCCTGATTCTGGCAGGTTCCATCACGACAGGAAATACCCTGACCAATACGATCAACAGCGTACTCTATTACGGTGGCAAGATCACGGGTGTTTCGGCAATATTCAGTGCTGTCAGCAAGGTGGCAGATATGCCGATCCATGCGGTATTTACCGGCAGGGATATTCCGGGTTACCATACATATCCGAGCCATGACTGTCCGCTCTGCAAACAGGGTGTCAAGGTTGATGGTCTCGTCAGCAGCTATGGCTATTCCAAATTGTAAGAGATAAAAAGCAGATTTTTATAAAAAGCTTCAGACGCTGCGGCAGGTGATAAAAGCCGCAGCGTTTTTTGCTGTTATGAATGTGATAAAGTCGCTTCGGAGGAGCGTATTTTTGCTTGAATAAATGGCGTTTTGCGTATTTTTTGTCATTTACAGTGGTAAAGAGTATGCCTTTATGGTATAGTTTTACAATACGAAACAGGAAAAGAGTGTATTACAATGAAAAGAAAGAGAAGAGTCTGTGTGCTGTTTCTGCTGCTGCTGGCAGGGCTTTTACTGTTCCCGCATACAGCGCAGGCGGCCAAAAAGAAAAAGACAGTCAAAACGAGCCAGTATACGATCTACGTCAACCGAAAGACGAATCTGGTCAATGTGGTGGATTCCAAAACGCACGAGCTTGTACGGGCCATGTACTGCTCCACAGGAAAAAATAATTCCACGATCCGCGGCACCTACTGGACCAAAGCCAGATACCGCTGGAGAAAGCTGGTCGGCAATGTATATGGCCAGTATTCCACCAGGATCAGTGGTTCCTATCTGTTTCATTCCGTTCCTTATAAAAAGAAAGATATACGGACGCTGGAAAGAGCAGAGTTTAACAAGCTGGGCAAACAGGCATCCAAAGGCTGTGTTCGTCTGAGCGTGGTCGATGCCAAATGGATCTATGACAAATGCAAGATCGGTACCCGTGTCGTGATCAATGATGCCAAGGTTCTGCAAAAGCCTGTATATACTCCGGTAAAGATCCCGTCTTCGTACAGATCCGGTTGGGATCCGACAGATCCGAATCCGGCCAATCCCTACTATCCGGAGATTCTGCTGGTCAATAAGACGCGCATGATCACTTACGGAACAGAGTTTGACCCGCTTTTACAGGTGGCTCTGATATCCAAAACGACAGATGCTGATGCGCTGAAAGAGGCCGTACAGATCAAGGGAACGGTAGATACAGCTGTCCCGGGAGACTACAGGGTGACCTACACTCTGACGGATCCGCATACGCAGCTGAAAAAACAGGCATCCTTTGTGTTTACCGTACAGCAGCCACAGCAGGACTGAGCCATGCAACTAATGAACGAAAGAGAGAAAAACAGTGGAAGAAATCATAAAGATCAATTCAGTAATCAATAATTTTGTCTGGGGTGTCCCGGCCATGATCTGCATCATCGGTGTGGGCCTGCTTCTCAGCTGCCGGACACGTTTTCTGCAGATCCGCAAATTTGGCTATGCCATGAAGAGCACGATCGGCCGTATGTTTAAGAAAAAGGAAGCTTCCGACGGTTCGGTTACACCGTTTCAGGCGGTCTGTACCGCTCTGGCAGCTACGGTAGGTACGGGAAACATCGCCGGTGTGGCCGGAGCTATCGCGATCGGTGGTCCTGGCGCCATATTCTGGATGTGGTGCAGTGCACTGCTCGGTATGTGTACCAAGTTTTCCGAGGTTACACTGGCTGTACATTTCCGTGAGAAAAACAAAGAGGGCGACTGGGTAGGCGGCCCGATGTACTACATCAAAAACGGTCTGTCAAAGAAATGGCATTTTCTGGCTGCTATCTACGCTGTACTCGGCGTGCTGACAGTTTTCGGTACAGGTAATGCCACACAGGTCAATACGATCATCACAGCCATAGACAGCGTGCTGCAGAATATGAATCTGTGTGCCCCGCAGTATTTTGGCCACGTTAATCTCGTGATCGGTGTGCTGATCGCACTTTTAGTTGCGCTGATCCTGGTCGGCGGACTGAAACGTATCGGAACAGTTACGGAGAAACTCGTGCCTTTTATGGCAGCTTTATATGTTATTCTGGCTCTTGGTGTACTGGCTTTTAACTATCAGCGGATCCCGGTGGCTTTTGAGCAGATCTTTGTCTGTGCCTTTAATCCGGCAGCGATGACCGGCGGTCTGGTCGGCAGTATGTTTACCAGTATGAAAAAAGGTGTATCCCGTGGTATCTTTTCCAATGAGGCAGGTCTTGGTACCGGCTCCATTGCCCATGCGGCATCCGATATCAAAGAACCGGTACAGCAGGGCTTCTTTGGTATTTTTGAAGTTTTCATGGATACGATCGTTATCTGTACACTTACAGCCCTTGTTATTCTGACAAGCGGCGTTAATGTCGGCTTTGGCCAGGCGGCAGGTGCCGAGCTGACGATCAGCGGATTTACAGCGACGTATGGCGGATGGGTATCTATCCTGACCGCTGTGGCCATGTGCTGTTTTGCCCTGTCTACGATCATCGGCTGGGGACTTTATGGTACACGCTGTATCGAGTACCTGTTTGGCAGCAAGGTAAACAAAGGCTTTATGCTTGTCTATTCTTTTATTGCTATCATAGGTGCTACGACAGATCTGGGTGTGATCTGGGATATATCTGAGACGTTTAACGGTCTGATGGTCATCCCGAACCTGATCGCCTTACTGCTTCTGTCCGGTAAGGTAAAAGAGCTGGTCAATGATTATTTCACCAGAAAAGCGGCAAAAGCAAAATGATATATTATACGGAAAAAGGGACTGCCTGCCGGGCAGTCCCCCTTTTTGCCTGTATAAGAGATTTCCCATACGGCAGACAGATGACAAAGAAGAGTTACATCTTCTGACCGTTTGTCATCTGTTTTTCCTGGGCTTCGATCATTTTTTTGACCATATAGCCACCTACGGAACCGTTCTCTTTGGAAGTCAGGTTGCCGTTGTAACCGTCGGAGAGCGGTACACCCAGCTCATTTGCCACCTCAAATTTGAAACGGTCCATTGCTCCCTTTGCTTCAGGTACACTTGTTGTACTGGAAGATCTGTTTGCCATAATGAATTGCCTCCTTATTTGATTGGGTTTTGACTTGTTACGCTCGTAGTATGTGCAGAAAGTCAGAAGAAATACACTGGAAAGTTCTGTGAATCCGAAATAAAGAAAAATTAAATTTTTTGTTAATTGTGTATGTTTTTTTAAAAAATAATTGCATTCATTTGGGTGTTTTGATATCATGTATACATAGGAGGCGAGAGAGATGAATATTGGATTTATTGCAAGCAACAGCAAAAAGAGCCTGATCGAGGATTTCTGCATCGCTTATAAAGGGATCCTTGCAAAACATCAGGTATATGCGACCGGTACGACAGGTCGTCGTATAGAGGAAGTGACCAATCTGCGTGTTCATAAGTTTCTCGCCGGATCGGTAGGTGGTGACAAGCAGTTTATGGAGATGATCGCCAGAGGAGATATGGATATGGTGATCTTTTTCTATAATCCCACGATGATCGACCCTAAGGAACCAGATGTATTTGAAGTGACCAAGTGCTGTGACCAGTATAATATCCCGATCGCGACCAATATCGCGACAGCGGAGTCTCTGATCCTCGGACTGGACAGAGGTGATCTGGACTGGCGGCTGCAGCTTGGTTAGACAGGAGTTTTACATGAGAGTTATTGCAGGTAAATGCAGAAGTCTCCCTCTGAAGACACTGGAAGGTCTTGATACAAGACCGACGACAGATCGGACGAAGGAGACTTTATTTAATGTTTTGCAGCCGTGGATTCCCGGTGCGCGTTTTCTGGATCTGTATGCCGGCAGCGGCGGTATCGGTATTGAGGCTTTGA
>JAHZHB010000030.1:4455-6145 GCA_019420465.1 Lachnospiraceae bacterium | reverse complement strand
TTGCTAAGGCCAACGACCTTGCCCTGCGGGATATAGGCGATATGTGCCTTGCCGTAGAACGGCATCAGGTGATGTTCACACATCGAATAGAATGTGATGTCCTTTTCGATGACCATCTCATTACTGGTTACAGAAAACTGCTTGGCCAGATGCACACCGGCATCCTCATCCATACCACCGTAAATTTCCTCACACATACGTGCGATACGGTTCGGTGTATCCAACAGTCCCTCGCGAGTCGGGTCCTCTCCGATGCCCTCGAGGTACAGGCGAATCGCCTGCTCAATCTTTGCTTTATCTACCATTCGTTCCTCCTGGACATATCTGTCCGGCAAAATAGTGTCCGCTAACATAAAAAATACACATCGTCCATGACATACTTTTTCCCGTCTCAGACTATGTGTATCTGTCTATAAAACTGCAACGGGTGCGAACCCAGCATCGTAAACTCGAGGTTTTTCGTTTCGGCGACAACTCCCCATCCACTGAACACTTGACGCGCTGAGTCCTATTTTGCTTCTGTTATGTAATCTCAACATTGTTAGTATAACACAGTAAAAGAAAAGTACAAGCAATTTTTATGCTCTTTAAAAAGAATATACCCGTAAAAGGGCGTATCCGAACATCGGATACGCCCCAACTGCTTTATATTATGGACAACTTATGCAGCTTTTTTGTTCTTGCCTGTCAGAGTCTGGATACCTTCGATAACCAGTACGACAGCCAGGATGATCAGCAGAACGCCCAGAATGGACTGTGCGTAAGCACCCCAGTCTGCTGTACCTGCAGTGATCAGACCTACCTGGTTCTTGATGGTCAGGCACAGAGAAGCGATCGTTACAACGATCATGAATGCCATCGGCAGAAGGAACATCTTGTTGTTCTTTCCTGCATTACCAAGCCATGTAGCAACAGCCAGAAGACCGATACCAGCCAGCAGCTGGTTAGCAGCGCCGAACAGACCCCAGATCTTACTGTAGCCTGTCATACCAAGGATGATACCAAGAACTACAGTCAGGATAGTTGCGAAGTACGGGTTAACCATAACTTTCTTCCATCCCTCTTTGATGTCCTTCGGTGTCTGTCCCGGCTCAAGCCAGAACTCCTGGAACATGAAACGAGCAAGACGTGTAGCTGTATCCAGAGAAGTCAGACAGAATGCAGAATATGTAAGAACAAGCAAAGTTCTTAATACGTTTACTGTGTGCTCACCGAACATGGAATACATGTTGGCAATACCGCCACCGAAGATAGCTGTAGCACCTGTCAGTGCTGCATCCGGATGAGCTGCATTGTACTTGTAAGCGAAGTTGATCGCACAGATTGTTACGACTGCCAGTACACACTCCAGAAGCATACCGCCGTAAGCGATCGGCTTGGCATCTGTTTCTTTATCCAGCTGTTTGGATGTGGTACCAGAGGAAACCAGTGAATGGAAACCGGAAATAGCACCACAGGCAACTGTTGTAAACAGTACCGGGAACATATACTGTACACCGTTTCCGTTATCTACAGCGAAGCTTGTGACAGCCGGAAGTCCGTCTGCACCACCCAGCTGAGCATGGGAAAGGATAACACCTACCAGAGCTACTGCCATCATAGCATAAAGCAGGAAGGAGCTCAGGTAATCACGCGGCTGCAGAAGGATCCATACCGGAGTAACAGATGCAACTGCGATGTAGATACCAAC
>JAHZHB010000030.1:2759-4445 GCA_019420465.1 Lachnospiraceae bacterium | reverse complement strand
AGACAGGTAGATCGGATGGAAGTTCATACCTACTGCCATGATAACAACGATAGCGATCACACCGATAACAGATGCGATACCCATCGGTACGTTACGACGATATACGCAGAAACCAAATACGATAGCGATCAGGATGAACAGAATGGATACCATGGCAACGGATGCCTGTGTACCACTGGCTGCTACATCGATTGCGCCACTCTCATCTACGGCTGCACCGAATGTAGAAGCAACGATAGATGCGAAAGCAGCTACAACCAGGATCAGTGTCAGGTAAGAGAAAATAATGAACAGACGTTTTGCACGGCGGCTCATGTTTGCGGAGATAACCTCACCGATAGACTGTCCGTCATGACGAATGGATGCGAACAGAGCACCAAAGTCATGTACACCACCGAAGAAGACACCACCGACTAAAACCCAGAGAGTTACAGGCAGCCATCCAAACATAGCTGCGCCGATCGGTCCTGTGATCGGGCCTGCACCTGCGATAGATGAGAAATGATGTCCCATCAGAACCGGTGCCTTGGCCGGAACATAGTCAACACCGTCTTCCATTCTGTGAGCCGGTGTCGGCTGGTTGCTTTCACCTACACCCCACTGTTTGCACAGCCATCCACCGTAGAAGATGTAGCCGCAAACAAGGACTGCGATGCAGATGATCAAGAGTACTAATGAATTCATAGTAAGCCTCCCTTTTCTTCCTTATTACTTTAATATTTTTTTCAATAATTTCACTGCATTTCTGCTGATACCATTTCCTTCGATCCTGTCGTTTCCGACCTCGACTAAAATAGTATGCAGGTCCATCCATCCATGCAGTGAAAATTTGAAACTTTTGTGAAAGCGGCATTTTTTTAATGCCTTACGGGCATCCTCATCACAGGTATCGCAGACAAAAACAACAACCACATTGCTGTTCATATGTCCCGGTCCGACATTGATCTTTTTCAGACCCTCGTCCCTGGCCCAGGTACTGTACTTTTCATAATCAGCCAGTGTCAGATGCTCGAAATCAAAAAGATAGAGGAATTCTTCGCTGTCCGCCGACCACAGATTGGCTTTACGGGTCAACACATATTTCTCCGTATGCTGAAAAAACTCACAGAGAGCTGTGAGCGGTCTGTGTTCATCTTCGAACTTTGTTACATTATAATAGACGCTGTAGCTTTTTAACATACGCTCGATCGCGTCCGGTCTGTTATATTTCATCTACTAACCTCATCTCTTTTTTTAACTGTTACACTATACCACGCTAAAACCATAAATTCAATAGATTAGCTTTGACTATCTTAATATTTTTTTTATTTTTTTTAGAATTAATGTTTTTGTAACTTTTCTGTGTATTTTTGTTTACATCTGGTGTCGAACGACGCGGTATTCGTCTCCATTCTGGTAATACGGACATTCTTTTGTATGTCCCGACAGTAACCGGCCATAGTCATCTTCGTCCATATTCACATCGCAGATATAACATTCTTCATCCTCATCATACATATAGTTTGCACAGGTATCACAGGTATTTGCCATGGGATGTTCCTCCTCTTTTCTTATCTTCTGTTCTCATTTCTTCATATATATAGCACATATTTTCTCATCTGACAAACCTTGCAGAGCAAAAATACCGGCGATTTTCTCTTCCGGGCAGGAACTTTTGCTCTTTTTTAAATTTATGCTTGCAATCTT
>JAHZHB010000030.1:0-2749 GCA_019420465.1 Lachnospiraceae bacterium | reverse complement strand
TTTCTGTATAATAGATTAGGTCAAGCCGATATAGCACAGCAGGTAGTGCGACGCACTCGTAATGCGTAGGTCAGCGGTTCGAATCCGCTTATCGGCTTCTTTTTTTGCTCTTTTTCAGACGGACGAAAGTGAAAGGCAGCAGGAGGGGGATATATAAGTTCACACACAGAACGCAATGCGTTTTTAAGCGTTCTGTGTGTGAACTTATATATCCCCCTCCTGCTGCCTCTCGCTTTCTGATGTTACGGGAAAACTGCAAAAAACATTCTCGAGGGTAGCGCTCGGATAAAAGCATCCAAAACAGCCACATTACACCAATATCCTACCGTCCTGTTCCTCCCGCTTCCCCTGAATCTGCAAGAAATCTGTTTCCCAGAAAGACAGCCCGAGAGGGCACATAAATAAAGCTTCCCGGAAACGCTCAAAAACGGTTTGCGTTTCCGGGAAGCTTTATTTATGTGCCCTCTCGGGCGTCCGTCTTTCACAGATCTCTTACAGTTCAACCTTACCTGTAATTTCTCCGTTAACTACGTAGTATGCCGCATTATCCTCCGGCTTGATATACAGCTGCAGATTCTTCATAGCTGTCAGCTTATGTCCTGCCTCAGTAAAGGAAGCCTCTACCTTCTCCAGGATCTCACTCTGTTTGTACTCATGACCATTTGCCTGTACATAAGTCTCCTTCAGAGCCTGTCTTGCATACTCCTTCTTAGCTGTCTTCTTAACAGATGCAGCTGTCTCCTTGACTGTCTTGGCTGTTTCCTTGGCAGCCTTTTTAGCTACAGTGCTGGTCTCTTTAGCTGTTTCTTTTACAGTCTCTGCGGTTTCCTTGGCAGCTTTCTTAGCTACAGTGGAAGTCTCCTTGGCTGCCTGTTTTACAACTTCTGCTGTCTTTTTGGCACCTTCTTTAACTGCATTTGTATTTACTGTTCTCTTTACCATAGTATTACCCTCCTGGTCTTTGTTTTCCATTTTAGCAGAGGTAATCAATAATTTCACAAATAGCTTCTTTTTCATCGGGACCTTCGGCTGTTATCGTAAGGCTGGTCCCTGCCTGCGGATTTAAGGACATGACACCAAGAATGCTTTTGGCATTCAGTCGTGTCTCGCCACTGGTAAGTGTGATGTGGCTGTCGTATTTGCAGGCGATCTGCACAAGATTAGCCAGTGAGTGTTCTTTTTCGATGCTGTGCGATATGATTACTTTCTGTTCTTTCATATTGATCACTCCTATATCTGCTGACATTTGCATAGTAGTTTATGAACCAAAAAAAGTCAATCTTTCCGGACCGGCCCTGATAGCCGCCCGTTTGTGAACTTTTCTGGGCAAACTGCCTGTCTGACCACTTTTTTAAGTTTCCGATTGAACGGGTTTCCCTAAAGATTTACGAAAATTTTCGAGCTGTTTCTGGCATAATGCCCGAAATCCGGCTGTTTTTCATGGTTTTTTCATCGCTTTATTTTATCGACAATTTATGACAGTTTGTGCAAAAACAGACCACTTCGAAGTTTTGGTTCAAACCAGGTGGATTTTGGCGGCATCAGACGTCCGGCGTCTGCTACGGCAAAAAGCTCACCGATCGAAGTCGGGTACATGGAAAAAGCCACCTTGCCGTCTGTATGCACTCTTCTTTCCAGTTCTTTGAGACCACGGATGCCACCGACAAAGTCGATACGCGGATCTGTCTTTGGATCTTTTATGGCAAAGAGCGGCTCAAGGATCTCTCTTTGCAGGATGGACACGTCCAGACCGTCTACAGGATCTGTACTCTGGTATTTCGGGTCAATGGTCAGACGATACCAGCCTATAACATCGTACATGCCGAACTGTCCCTTTCTCTCCGGACGTACCGGTTCGGTAAACGGTCCCTCCACGCTGCATTTGTTCTGTATATATGCCATACGGCTGTCACGATCCGTACCGTTTTCATCAAGAAGCACACGATTATAGTCAAGGATCTTTAATTCTTCATCCGCAAACAGTACGGACAGGAAATAGTTGAACTCTTCTGTACCATCATAGTCCGGATGCTCCGTGCGGCGTTTCAGTGCTACTTTCACAGCAGATGCACAGCGGTGATGACCGTCTGCAATATAGATACTGTCGATAGCTGCAAAGGCTGCCGTGATGGCTGCTATCTGTGCTTCGTCAGCGATCACCCAGACACTGTGGCGGATGCCGTCTTTGGAAACAAAATCCGCTTCTGCAGGTGTTTCTTTCACAACATGGATCAGGTCAGACAGCGTTTCATTGGCATGGTAAGCCAGAAAGATCGGCCCGGTCTGCATATCGGTCACATCGACGTGGCGGATACGGTCCTGTTCCTTCTCAGCGCGTGTATTTTCATGTTTTTTGATCGTATTATCCAGATAATCGTCTACAGCAGCGCAGGCAACGATACCGGTCTGGCTACGGCCGTCCATGGTCAGCTCGTACAGATAGTAACAGGGTATATCATCCTGCACGAATTCACCGTTCTGTATACGTTCCTGTAAAAGTGCTGTTGCCTTTTCATAGACACAGTCCGCATAAGTATCCACGCTGTCATCAAAAGCTGTTTCCGCACGGTCGATGCCAAGGAAAGACAGCGGATTTTTCTTTACCACTTCTTTTGCTTCTGCACGGTTGTAGACATCATAGGGCAATGCCGCGATCTGAGCGGTCAGATCTTTTCGCGGGCGGTATGCCCGGAAGGGTTTTACTGTTGCCATCGGGAAAGTCTCCTTTTCTCTTTTTGTATTGTCATCG
>JAHZHB010000003.1 GCA_019420465.1 Lachnospiraceae bacterium | reverse complement strand
CCTGACAAAGACGGGGCACCGGGCAGTCAGCTGACCAGAGATGAGATCGACACCCGAATAGAAGCCCTGCAGCAAAAGCAGACCGCAAAGATCCGCACCAGAGAATCCTATCGCCGGGATATAGAGATTCTGACCACCCAGATCGAGGAGGTGGACGATTACCGGCAGGAGAGCGAGCGGCTGAAGGAAACGTATGAAGAGGGATGCCGTCAGGCCGATCTTCTGCAAAAGACGATGAAATACTTAAAAGAAGCCAAAGAGCGCTTCTCCACACGGTATATGGACAAGATGCGCGAAGGCTTTGCAAAGTATATGCATCTGATCGATGAGAAAGCAGAGCACAGCCTGCAGCTCGACGCCAGCCTCAAAGTGCGCGAGGATGCGCAGGGCAGCCTGCACGAAGACGCCTACCTCAGTACCGGTCTTCTCGAATTTGCCGGGATCTGCACCCGCTTGGCACTGGTGGATGCGATGTACGAGGGCGAAAAGCCGTTTCTGATCCTTGACGATCCCTTCGTCAATCTGGACGAAGAAAAGGTAAGAAAGGGTATGGAACTTCTGCATACGCTGGCTGACACATATCAGATCCTGTATTTTACCTGTCATTCGAGTCGGGCGTAGGAAATCCGTGCATGATTATAAAATCCCTGCAAAAGCAGAATTCAAAACTGCCTTTGCAGGGATTTCTTTTGAAAAAACTTATTAATTTTACAGAAGAAAGTCCAGTCTGTCTTACTGCGCTTTCTTCGGCAGAAATTCATCGATATCACAGTCACTGGTGAGCGAAAAGCTGGTACTTGTGGTTTCACCTGTTCTGGTATCGGTAAAGGTAATGATCACGGTGTTGTAGCTTAACATATTCGACGCATAATTTATTGCATTGGGAGCCGTCATATTTTCGCTGTACAGATACGGATAGATCGAACGGATCGTATCCGGGTCCGTGATTGTGTATTCATCCTGCACACTAGGACTGGTGGCGGCTGTTGTCTCATCCCCGTAAAGCTCTGCATCGGAATCGGTTGCCATATCAGAAGAATCGTTCAGATATACCGTCATGCTGACCGGTGTATACTCTTTCCATACGTTGAAATCAATGCCATGGGCAGTCAGCCATGCAAGGGTTTTCGTGAAGGACGGAAAAATCCGGTATTCCAGAGAGTAGAGTCTGGTGGAATTCTGCAGGCTGACGGTGCCAAGCGGTATCTCGGAATTCATCTGTTCGAAGGTAAAGCTGCCAAGATCGCTGCGCAGGAGATCCAAAAGCTCCTTTGTTTCGGCCTTTGTAAAAATATTGGTACCGGTTGTGCTGCGTACGATCACATTGCCACAGACATCCAGTGCATTGAAGGTGTCAAAAGCATTGCCGCATGCAGAATCGAAAATCTGGTAATGCCCCTGTTTGTAGGATTTGGTGTCAAATACTGCGGCCATGGCGCTGAGACTGTTATCTGTCAGATCAAACTGGAAATTGCGGTATTCGGAATGTCCGTTGTTTTTCACAAAGCGTACATTTAAGTTCACCGTAGAAAAATCTGATGAGGAATAAGCGTCCGTTGCCGTTGTGTTCCTGCAGTCCAGAAGATCATAGATCTTTGACAGATCGCTGCCGGTCAGCATGGCATGGGATTCACGGTAGTTTGTAACACCCAGAGAGTAGCCGTTACTCAGATCCAGATAAGGTATATCGTTATCCACCGGCAGATCCACATAGACAGCCTCCACGCTGTGCATAGACGGGATCTGCTCGTCAAGCTTGAGCACATCTGTGATGAAAATGCTCATAAAGACCGTAGCTGCCGCTGCTGAAAATACCAGTTCCCTGCGATGGGTAAAAGCAGCATGGATATCAAAGGCAAAAATGACATTTAATACAGCATGAATCAAAATGGCAAAGAATAAAAGTCCAAACAGTGACCAGAAGCCCCGGCTGCCGGAAGCCAGCTGCCCGAAGGCCAGACCGATGTAGATCGACAGCGGGATCACGATCAGAATACGAAAGACCGGTTTAAGCTTTGCAAAAGCGATCGCTTTACCTGCAGATTCAGACGGACGTCGAAGGTAGACAAACAGCGCAGCCGCCAGAAAAACGATGGAAAAGCCAAGCGCGTACACATACATTCCCACAGAAGAAGTAGTCTGCAGCTGTACGATCAGATACGCTGGTGCCAGATAGCTGATATATTCGCTGATACCGTAGCTGAAATAGGCATATGTGGTGTAATACACACTCATAAAGGTAGGAATCAGTTTTACGATGATAAAGGCATAGATGGAGAAAAAGCCATACAGCCCAAGCGTTACCAGAAGATTACCGGTCAGCATCGCAAAAAAGATACCGCAGTGATATACCAGTAAAAAGACCAGCAGATTATGCAAAAATCCAACAGCCACACCCCATGCGGTAGTTCCGGTAAACATGCCAAAGGCCAGCAGCAGTACCAGACTCAGTACAGAAAAAACAATGGCCGGGATCACATAAAACAGCACACCGTTAAACCAGCGGATCATAAACAGCTGCTGGCGTCTGATGGGCAGTGCATGGTAAAAATCCAGCTGTTTTCTGCTGAACAGATAGGAAAAGCCCTGAATGGCGCAGATGACGGCACCAGTGATGGCGATTATTGTCAGCAGAGGATTGTCGCGGTTAAACAGACCCTGCGCCTGTTCAGCAGCTCTTGCCAGCATATAGGATTCCGTAAAGGAGCTCTGACTGACGGCGATCGACTGAAGCATCAGCGTCGCAGCGATCAGTCCCAGCAAAAAGACCACGCAGGACAGCGCCGGTACCCAGATCCGGTGTCTGGCGTCCTCTTTTAAGGATTTAAAGAATGAGGTTTTTGATATCATAGCCATTTACCCCCGTTTCACTGATAAATATTTCTTCCAGAGAGAGTGGAAGAGACTCACAAAAGACCGGTTCCTTTGCACGGATCACCGTCAGGATGATATCGAGATCGCCGCGGGCCGTCACGGTATAGAGAGAACCGCGTTTATCGACAGAAAGAATATCCAGCCTTTTTTTCAGATATTCCGTGATATCTGGTCCCTCGATGGCCAGCTGCACCTTGTGCAGATTGCTCTTTAAGTCCTGCAGGTCTTTGGAAAGCAGGACACCGCCCTCGTGTAGCAGACCGACATGGTCACAGATATCCTCAAGCTCCCGCAGGTTGTGGGAAGCGATGACCGGTGTGAAATCACGGTCGCACATCTCCTGTGCAAACAGGGATTTGATCGCCTGGCGCATGACCGGATCAAGACCGTCAAACGACTCGTCACAGAACAGCCATTTCGTACCGGAACAGATACCAAGCAGCAGGGAAAGCTGCTTTTTCATACCCTTGGAGAACGTATCGATCTTTCGTTCTCTCTGCAGGGAAAAGCGCTGCAGCAGATCGTACATCCGGTTCGTATCAAAAGCCGGATAGTACAGACTGTAAAACCGTACCATATCCTCGACCGGCGCATTGGAAAAATAAAAAGCATCGTCTGAAATATAGAAAATATTCTGCTTGACAGCCGGATTTTCATAGATCGACTCGCCGTCACACAGGATCGCCCCCTGATCCGGCGTAAAAATACCGTCGATCATACGAAGCAGCGTACTCTTGCCCGCACCGTTGGTACCCAAAAGTCCGAATACCTTGCCTTCCTCGATTGTCAGGGAAAGATCATTGACTGCCACGATCTGATCGAATTTTTTACTGACATGATCAATCTGTATCATAGGTTGCACCTCCATAGATGAGTTCGACTGCTTCAATCACCTCGCCGGAAGAAATACCGGCCGCTCTGGCCCGCGTCACCGATGATCTGACATCATCGATCAGCTTCTGGCGGTGAATGTCGTGCAGTGCAGTACCGGAGGAAACGAAATTTCCTCTGCCGGTCACGGTATAAATATAACCGGCCTTTTCAAGCTCACTGTATGCCCGCTGGATCGTATTGGGAGTGACGGACAGCTCCACAGCCATCGAACGGACGGAAGGGATCTTTTCGTCGGGCTTTAAGACACCGCTGAGGATCAGCTCCTCAAACCGTCCGGTCACCTGTTCATACAGTGGGCGTCTGTCTTTATGATCAAGCTGTATCATACATACGCCCCTTTCCTGTTCAAGTGTACTGAGTGTATTAATTGACTTGACACACTTAATATAACACAGTTCACAGAATGCACAAGAGTGTAAATGATGAAGAAATGTGAAGAAACAGTGCAAATAGTGAAACTTTACATATTAATATGCATACTGCTACAATACACACAACCGGTGAAACGGGAATAATTTAGAAAACTAAAGCAATAAATTCCTTACAGGAATTGACAAAGTCATACCAAGTTGCTAGAATACAGGCTAAGGTCAAATTTGAGAAAGGATAGAGGAACATGAAACAAAGAGTATATTCTATATTGGTAGATAACTCTGCCGGTGTTCTTAGCCGAGTTGCCAGTCTTTTCTCCAGACGCGGATACAATATCGACAGTCTGACTGTAGGTGTTACCGCAGATCCTGCGTTTTCCCGCATGACGATCGTCTGCAACGGAGATGACAGCGTTCTGGAGCAGATCAGAAAGCAGCTGGCCAAGCTGGTAGACGTACGAGATATCAAAGTACTGGAGCCGGACGCCAGCGTGACACATGAGCTGATGATGGTCAAGCTGACAGCAAAAGATGAAGACCGCCAGAACGTGCTGGCAATCGCAGAGATCTTCAAAGCCAAAACGGTCGATGTAGGACCGGAATCCATGATTCTGGAGGTTGTCGGCAGCGTAAGCAAGCTGGCTGCATTCTTAAATCTGTTAAGCGGCTATGAGATCCTTGAACTCGCCCGTACCGGTGTGACAGGTCTGTCCCGTGGTATCGATGACGTCAAGATGTTTTGATCTGCATACTACACAGGTGGATAGAGGTAATTTACCCATAAAATACATTTTGCCGGGAGGAATAGTAAAATGGCAGAAGCAAAGATTTTTTATCAGGAAGATTGTAACTTGAGTTTACTGGATGGCAAAAAGATCGCTATCATCGGTTACGGCAGTCAGGGTCATGCACATGCACTGAACCTGAAGGATTCCGGATGCGATGTTATCATCGGTCTTTACGAAGGATCCAAATCCTGG
>JAHZHB010000029.1:3970-16914 GCA_019420465.1 Lachnospiraceae bacterium | reverse complement strand
TCCGTTTGGGACTATAAAAAGAAGTCTCGGATATAGTTTCTTTCATCGACGCAGCCAAGAGAATGTTGACGCAGAAGCTCCTACTCGATCAGGCATATCCATATCTGGTCCGGTGAACCAGGTCTGATCGGGGCATCTATGACCGGTGAAGAACCAGGTGACGTAAAAGCTTCCAAAAGATAAGTGACAAAATTGTAATAGAATACGGGCTGTATTTGCGTTAAAATAAGGAAAATGACAAAGGAGTGTAAACGATGCAGATATTTGTACTGGAAGACGATGCGGCGATCGCTATGGGACTGACGTATGCTCTGCAGCAGGAGGGCTATGAGACGAAGCACTGCCGTACAGTGCAGGAAACGATACAGACAATACAGCAGGAGAAATTTTCTCTCTATATACTGGATCTTACGCTGCCGGATGGCAGTGGCTACGATGTCTGCAGGGCCATCAAAAAACAGGGAGATCTGCCGGTGATCTTTCTGACCGCCTACGATGAAGAAGTCAATGTGGTCATGGGCTTTGAACTGGGAGCGGATGACTATATTGCAAAACCTTTCCGGGTACGGGAGCTGATGGCGCGGATCAAAAGTGTACTCAGACGCTATACAAAGGAAACAGGTGACGGTGTGATCCGGCTGAAAGATCTGCAGATCAAAACTGCGGAAGCCAAGGTATACCGGGGCACGACAGAGATCCCTCTGACAGCTCTGGAATACCGTCTGCTTCTGATCCTGTTAAACCACCGAGGACAGGTGCTGTCAAGAACGCAGCTTCTGGAGGATATCTGGGATGTTGCCGGTGATTTTGTCGAGGATAATACACTGACCGTGTATATCAAACGACTGCGGAATAAACTGGAGGAGGAGTCCGGCCAGACGGAGTACATAAAGACTGTCCGAGGCATGGGCTATATGATTGAAAATGAATAATAAAGAGATCCGGCTGCTTCTGGTGGCGGGTGGCTGTATCACCGTGGCGGCTGCAGCTGTGGCATGGACGTTTGCCGGTATGACAGCGGCGGGTATCTGTCTCGGGCTTGGCGTGGCGCTGCTTTGGGTTTTTCTCCTGTATACACATCAGCGCTATAAGAGGCTGTATGAACTGAACAATTATCTTTCCCTCGTCTGCAGCGGCACATATGATCTGGATATCTGTTCCAATACAGAGGGAGAACTGTCAATCTTAAGCAACAACCTGTACAAGGTGATCACTTTGCTTCGTACGCAGAATGATCTTCTGGAAAAAGACAAGGTACAGCTGGCAGATTCTCTGGCGGATATCTCCCATCAGTTAAAGACACCGCTGACTTCCATGATGATGATGACGGATCTTCTGCGGGAAGAGATCGATCCGGATAAACAAGCAGAATTTATCGAAGTGATGGAAACACAGCTGGGGAAAATGCGCTGGCTGATCCTGAATCTTCTGAAGCTGTCAAAGCTGGATGCCGGAACAGTTGAATTAAAACAGGAGAAAAATTCTCTTAAAAACACACTGCAGGAGGCGCTGCAGCCGTTTCAGGTGATGATGGATGTAAAAGAGATCTGTCTTAGCGATGAGACGGAGGAATTTATGTACAGAGGGGATCAGCACTGGACAGCGGAGGCTGTGGGAAATATCATCAAAAACTGTATCGAGCATATGGAAAAAGGCGGCCATCTGACGCTGAAAACGGCACGTACGCATATCTATGATGCGCTGTATATCACAGATGACGGCTGCGGTATCGAGGCAAAAGATCTTCCCCATATTTTTGAGCGTTTTTATCAGGGCGGCAGTCCGTCCGGTGAAAGCGTGGGTATCGGGCTGGCTCTGTCAAAAGCCATTCTTGAAAAAGAAAAAGCCGTGATCCGGGCGGAAAGTACAAAGGGAGAAGGAACAACTTTCGAAATACGATTTTACAAGGCACTGGTATAAGCATCAGTGCCTTTTTTTAACTATATGTACGTGTCTGGTCAGGAGAAACTGTGTTTACCGGCGAAATCTTTACAACTCTTTTACAGCGAGTTTTTCGATATGGCGGTATAATGATAAAAAAGTAAAATGGGATGGTTATAACATGAATACAATACTGGTTGCAGAGGATGAACTGGCGATCAACAAGATGCTCTGCATGAATTTAACGATCACAGGATATGAGACCGTGGCTTTTCAAAACGGACAGGAGGTACTGGAGTATCTTGCCGGTGGCGGGATGGCAGATCTGGCCATCGTTGATGTGATGATGCCGAAGGTGGACGGCTTTGCGCTGCTTGAGCCGCTGAAGCAGAAAGGCATACCGGTACTCTACCTGACAGCCAGAGGGGATCTGGAATCAAAACTGAAAGGTCTGACCGGCGGTGCCGAGGATTATATGGTAAAGCCATTTGAGATGCTGGAACTTTTAGTACGGATAGATATGATCCTGAAAAGGACAGGAAAAGGGCGGGAAGTTCTGGTTCTGGAGGATGTAACACTTGATCTGAAAAAAAGGACCGCAGAAAAGAAGGGAGAAAATATCTCATTAACACCTATGGAGTATGACCTGCTCTGTGTTCTGGGGAAAAACAGAAATATCGCGATGAACAGGGAAAAGCTCCTGAGGGAGATCTGGGGAACGGATTTTGAAGGGGAATCGAGGACGGTAGATGTGCATGTGGCGGCGCTGCGCAAAAAAACCGGACTTCATATTGTCTCGGTGCCGAAGATCGGCTATCGTCTGGAGGTGGAAGAATGAAACTGAAAAGCAAGCTGACGGTTGGTGTGACGGCCATGCTGCTTCTGGCACTTTTCGCGTGCTGCACGGTGATCATCTCCATCAGCAGAAAAAGCATTCTGGAAAGTTCCGTAAATCATGCACAGACGGAGCTGCAAAGACTGGAAGATAATCTTCTGAAAAACCGGGTGGACATGGAACAGGGCAGGAATGAACTGACGGCACGGAGCATGTTAAAATACTATTTTTCCATGCAGGCACAGGTCTCCGGTGCCAATACGGAGTATGTTCTGCTGCAGGATAAGGACACGATCTATAATAATTCCGGTCTGGATCCGTCGGCCATTCTGCATCTGGATAACAGCGCAGATGTGCAGACAAAAACTCTGCGCCTTACGGAAGGAGATTTCATCGTCTGCGGAAAGACTATGTTTATGAATAATGTACAGTATCAGATTTATCTGGTGCAGAACATTACAGAGACATACAGACAGCTGACATATGTATCCGGCATCTGTCTGACCATTGGTCTGGCAGTCTCTTTAATCGCAGGACTGCTTATTGTCCTCTTTTTACAGAAAACACTGCGACCTCTGGAACAGCTGAAACGGGAAGCGGAAGCGATCGCAGATGGAGAATATGAGGCAAGACTTGACATAAAAGGGAAGGATGAACTGGCTTCTTTATCGTGCAGCTTTAACAAAATGGCAGAATCGGTAGAACAGCATATACGGCAGGTTGAGGAGACATCAGAGGCACGTAACAGACTGATCCATGCCCTTTCTCATGAGATGCGGACACCTGTGACAGCCATCTGCGGGTATGCTTATGCCCTGCGTTCTGTCAAAATGAAAGAAGAACAGAAAGAAGAGGCGCTGGAGTTTATTGATCTGGAAGCGAAACGTCTGGAACGCCTGTCAGGAAAACTGACGGATCTGGTAGGAATTTCCGGGGGAAAATCACAGTTGCATTCGATCGATCTGGCGGATATGAGAAAACAGCTGGAGATGATCTTACGGCACCGTAACATCCGGTTAGAGATCGCAGAAGGCCATATATACGGCGATCAGGATCTGCTGCTTATGCTGATCACCAATCTGTGTGACAATGCAAAAAAGGCAGGTGCGACAGAGATTGTGGTCAGGGTGACTGTGAAAGGCATATGGGTGCAGGACAACGGAAAAGGTATCCCAAAAGCTGAGCAGGCACATATTTTTGAGGCATTTTATCAGGGGGATGCTTCCAGAAATCAGGAAGGTTTTGGCCTTGGTCTGGCACTTTGCCAGAAAATTGCCGGGATCCATCACACAAGCCTGCAGGTGAACAGCGAGGAAGGTAAGGGAAGCACATTCTATCTTTACAACTCTTTTACAACTTGCTGATGACTTGAAAACAGAGGACTGTGTATCATACAAAGCACAGTAAACGTACATGCCTGTTCTTTTTGGGATTCTGCATCTGAAAGAACAGACAGGTACAGAATGGAGAATGAAGATGAGAAAAAAGACATATAGCTTTCTGGCTATGACGCTGGTGCTTGGACTGACCATGACAGGTTGTGTGAAAACCCCGGGACAGGCACTTGTGGCACAGAAAAATAATGAACGGCTTGAAGAAATCGCCAGGGAAAAGCCGCAGGAGGGGTCAGCGTTGAAGGGGGTAGCAGAATCTACAGCCTCTACATATGATTTCAATTACAAGAGCGAGGATGGCAAGGTCAGCATTCTGGCAGACCATGTTCCGGTCACACTGCCCGATAAGGATACGATTCCCATGTATCATGTGAGCTGCGGGGAAATACCACAGAGTGTTGCAGATAAGGCGTATGCGTATTTCTTCCCGGAAGGGGGATATACCTTTACAGGAACAGATGTAACCAAGTCGGAAATCGACAAAAGGATACTGGAGACACAGCAGACGATTGCGAATTATAAGGACGACGATACGATATCCGAAGAAGAAAGAGAGCAGATCATCCAGACGAACGAAGAAATCCTGAAAAGTCTCGAGGAGGACAAAAAAACAGCACCGGAGGAAAGTACATTAAAAGCGGTGCCGAAGGATTCGACCTATACGGATGGCAGCTATGAGACGATCGGGGGAAGCGTAGGCGTAAAACAACTGGATGTAAGCTCGAAAGACCGTAAGAAAGGTCTGTATATTGTTTCTACGGATGCCAGTACTTCTGTGACATCTGCTCTTTCCTACAGTGACCAGAATGCCTGGAGTTATTTTCCGGACAGTGGTACACCGGCAGCGGAGTGCAGCGATGAAGAACGGCAAAAGATCGGAATCAGTCAGGAGGATGCGACATCCACTGTACAGCAGTTTATTGCAGCCCTTGGTATGAACTGGGAAATCCATGATACCTTCTGCGTCAATGGGTATCATGTGATTGAAAATAAGGAAGACGGCGAAACGATACCAAGTGATGACTACACAGCATATCAGTTTGTTTTGGCTCAGTCCATTGATGGCATACAGAGTGCGGTAACATCTTCTACCTATCTTCCGGAGGATGATGCATCGGTTACCTGGCTGTATGAACAGATCAGTATTATTGTAGAACCGGGTGGAATCGTCAGTGTGAACTGGAATTATCCACTGACGGTGGAAGATACCGTTTCTGATAATGTGGGAATTATTTCTTTTGACGAGGCAAAGGATGTATTTGAGAATATGATGCCGCTTGTAGCAAAGGGAGATCTCGAACAGTACGATGATGAAAATCTGGAAACCACGGACAAACTTACGGTATCTGATGTGCGTCTGGGTCTGATGCGTGTCAGAGACAGCGGAGATAAGCTTACCGGTCTGATGACTCCGGTATGGCTGTTTTACGGAGAATACAGCAGATCCATCCATTATCGGAAAAGTTCTGAAGAATTAGGGTATGAAGCAAAAGATAATACCATTACTGAGGCACAGCCATGGATACTTCTGGCTGTCAATGCAGTGGATGGAAGCGTGATCGATATTAAAGCAGGGTATTAAAGAAAAAAAGCAGGTGATGAAGGAGGTGAGTTCCTGTGAAGGCGGGTGTAAATCGAACGATATCGTCCTGTATACGTCAGGCATTCACAGGAATCCCCTTTGTTCTTGCTGTTGTGGGGCTTCTGCTGGCCTTTGTTTTGGGTGGCTTTTCTTCACTGTGGACGGCCGTCTCGTCTTATAAAGAAAAACTGCTGGACTATGGTATGCATTTTACCGTTTTTCAGACCGCATGCGGATCAGAGGCTGTGCATCTTTTACTTCCTGTGTTTTCTGCACTTCCCTTTACAGCCTCCTTTCTGGATGACGTGGACAGTGGATTTTTGAAAAGCTATCTGCCAAGGGCAGGAAGAAGTCATTACGTAGCCGGAAAGCTTCTGGCTGTCGGCATTTCCGGAGGAGCAGTTTGTGTGGCAGCCATCGGCATATATTACAATATCCTAAGGCTGATGCTGCTTCCGATGGAAAAATGTGCAGCTGCAGGGAGCGCAGGCTATGGAAAAGATGTAGGAAGGGTCTGCGTCTTATTTTTTTGCGCCGGTATGCTGTTTTCTCTTCTGGGCATGCTGTTTTCCATTCTTACATCCAGTAAATATATGGCATTTGCATCGCCCTTTGTGCTGGAATATGTGCTGATCATTCTGCATGAACGGTATTTGAAGAAGCTCTATATGATCGATCCAAAAGAGTGGCTGACTCCCACAGCTGATGTATGGTTTATGGGACAGTTCGGGGTCTTTCTCTATATGCTGATGCTGATCTTACTGATTCTGTTGATCCTTGCGCTTGTCATGACACGGAGGCTTGGGGAGTTATGAAGCAGGTTATTATGGTTACAGCCTATAATTTTCGTACATGGAAGAAAAATCCGAGAGTGTTTTTAAGCTTTGCGATAGCTTTTGTTTTTTGTTTTCTGTTGTCAGACAAGGTGGTGCAGTTTGCAGATAAGCACGCTACGTCCATGCAGTTTCTGGAACCGTTTATCTGGACGTTTGATGACACTACATCTATCCTTTTGATCTCACTGCTTTTGATTTCCTTATTTGCAGATATGCCGTTTGTCACCACGGCGACACCTTTTTTCCTGATGCGTACAGACAGGAAAAAATGGCTGCTGGGGCAGGAGCTCTATATTGTGCTTGCCACAACGGTCTATATGGTGTTTATTATGCTGACTACGTCGCTGCTCAGCATGAAAAAGACTTTCATCGGCAATATGTGGAGCCCGACAGCAGTTATGCTCGGCTATTCGAAAGCAGGAGAAGTGCTTGCGGTTCCTTCGTCCATGAAAACGATGAGTATGTCCACGCCTTACCAGTGCGCTGCCGTCATTTTCTTTCTGAGTCTTTCGTATGCTCTCGTTATGGTGTCGATCATGCTTTTGTGCAATCTGAAATTCGGGCAGATCGGCGGCGTGCTGGCAGGCTTCGGGTTCAGTGTTTTTGGATTCCTGAGGGACCCGGAGACGATAAAGACGGTATTAAAGATGCCGGATTACGAGAACTATAAAGCGAATGTATGGGTCGGCTGGGCATCACCGCTGAATCATGCGACATTTCACATGCATAATTTCGGGTATGATCTGTTACCGACACTGTGGCAGAGTTACCTCCTTTGCGCAGGGCTGGTGCTGGCATGCTTTTTTATTTCGCTGCATGTGATCCGTACCTATAATTTTGTATTTACCGGAACAGGAGGAAAATGATATGGATCAGGCGATCGTCATGGAAGATCTGCACAAGGCCTTTGGAAAAGAGGAAATCCTGCATGGGATCAGCCATGCGTTTGAGGCCGGGAAGATTCATGGGATCATAGGAAACAACGGCAGTGGCAAAACCGTGATGATGAAGTGTATCTGTGGCTTTTTGCGGCCGGATCAGGGACATGTGCGGGTCGGCGGCAAAGAAGTCGGAAAGGACATCGATTTTCCGGATGATATGGGTATTATCATAGAAACTCCCGGATTCCTTCCCGGAATAACCGGTCTCAGAAATCTGAAACTTCTGGCATCGCTTCGTGACATGGCAGATGAAGAGAAGATTCGAAAGACGATCCTTCGGGTCGGACTGGACCCGGGACTGAAAAAACCTGTCAGTAAATACAGTCTTGGCATGCGACAGAGACTGGGCATTGCGCAGGCGATCATGGAAGACCCTGCGCTTCTGATCCTGGATGAACCCTTCAATGGATTGGATAAACATGGTGTGGCACAGATCCGGAGTCTGATAAAAGAGCTCAGGGAGGAAGGAAAGACGATCCTTCTGGCAAGCCATAACCAGACAGATATTGATGAACTCTGCGATACGGTGTGCGAGATGGATGCCGGGAGACTGACTGTTCTGCGTTGATAAGCCGATGTGCATCAGGAAAAAGCTGGCGGTGGATTCTGGTAAACATAAGGGAGGAAAAGATGATATGAGAAAACAATGTGGTATATGGCTGATGTGTCTGTTGCTGCTGTGCCCGGGCGTAACGGTACACGCTGCAGATGTGGCGACAGGCAGTGTTGTCGGCGAAACACTGGATACAGAAAAGACAGCGGATGAAAAGAAAGAGGCAAACGCAGGCGGGCAGGAAGAAACAGTCTCAGAGCCACAGCAGAAAACAGAAAATGCAAAAAATACTTCGTCAGATGATACGCAAAAGGATGAGCCCAAAAAGGATGAATCCAAAGGGACGACATCCACAAAAGATGAAGATTTAAAAGATGCGGAGGGAACAGATGTACCCAAAAGCAGTATTTCATTAAAAATCGATAACCAGAATGTATATGAGGGTATGACACGGGCCTACCAGAACGGGTATCAGCCTGTGGTTGAGAAAAACAGGGCGATGATCGTTGTCCCTCTTTTATGTGACGGCAAGGTGAAACAGGATACCCTGACGGCAACAGTAGATCTGGGAAGTACCGAAAATTCTCCCTTTGTGTATCGTACATATGAAAAATCCTTCAAACTGGAGACTGCAACGATCAATGGAACGAAGGATACGCGGGATGTGTTCCTGATTTCATATGCGCTTGATCTGGTAAAAAAAAGATATAATGGCCTGTATCCGGTCACGATACAGGTAAAAGGAACGGATGAAGACGGAAATGAGATCGAGCAGTCCTTTGCCAGTTATGTCCAGATCACAGACGGTATTTCCGGCGATGCCGCGACTGGTGATGCTGGCGGCGGCTCTGCAGACGGAGGGGCAGGAACCGGCGAAGAAAAACCGACATCTGCACCCATCGTGCTGGTCAGCAACAGTACCCTGAATACGGATATCGTAAAGGCCGGAGAGGATTTTGAAGCTGTTGTGACGCTGAAAAATACCAGCAAGAAAAAAGCTGTCCAGAATATGGTGGTGACTGTAAATGTGCCCACAGCAGAGTTTGAAGTAAAAAATGATGCCAATACGATCTTTGTCGGTAGTCTGGGAGCCGGAAAAACGACGGATCTTACACTGAAATTTCATGTCAGCAAAAGTCTGGCAGACGGAAATTATCCTATAGCGGTCGCCATGAGCTATGATGATCCAAAGGCGAATACCCTAAGCTCCACCGGTACATTTACGGTTACTGTTGAGCAGCCGCTGTCGGTGAAGCTGACCATGCCTGTCATACAGGAGGAGATGACGGTCGGTGATACGATCCCGCTGACGTTTCAGGTGATGAACCTGGGCAGAAGTACGGTATATAATGTGCGCTGTGATGTAACAGGTAATGGTCTTGAACAGACAAAAACCGCTTTTATCGGAAATATGGAAAGCGGAACGGCAGGGGAAGGCGCAATGAATCTGTTTGTTACGACTATGGACGGGGAACAGGAATACGGGGATACCACAGGTACGGTGACGCTCAGCTATGAGGACAGTTCGGGAAATACGCAGACCCAGGAGTTTACGTTTGATACGTCCATTGCAAAAAAACAGACAGTTTCCGAAGATCAGTCTGAGGAGAAACCAAAAAGTGCTTCACAGTGGTGGATATCCATACTGATCCTTGCCGGTATTATGGCTGTGACAGGCTGCAGTGCCGTGGCCTATTATCTGGGACGGAAAAAGAGATGATCGTAAAAGGCATAAAACTGTGGAAATCTGTTGCTTTTCCGGCACTGCTGTTTATGATCACATCGGTGTTTCTGTTTTGTCAGGCAATACAGGGGGAGTATGCGCTGAAAAAAGATGTAAAACAGTACGGCAGGATCACCTGCATACCGGGGGAGGAGCAGTCAGAGGAGGCAGAAGCTTATTTTTCACAGCATGAACAGGGGTCCTGGGTGTATGAGACAGAAGCCGCCTTTCAGTATCAGTCGCTGGAAAAAAAATATCAGGTAACGGGGATATCGTCCACGATGATCCTGGGTGAGCTGGTCTGCGGATCGTTCTATGCAGATGACAGCGCGACGTTAGCTGCTGTTATCAATACAGCAGTACTCACTGACCTGCTGGGAAAAGAGCCGGAGAGGGATGATGCACAGCAGTGGGCAGGAAAAACGCTGATCATGGGCAGCAGTGCCGTAGAGATCAGCGGCGTGATCGAAGACGGGACAAAGGCACCGGCGGTCTGGGTCAGTATTCCGGCAATCTGCAGCTATCTCAAGCAGCAGGGAGAAACACCGGAGCCTGTATCCTACTGTATGGCAGTGGCTGACCTGAGCAGTATGGAGCAGGTGCAGGAACATATGGAGCAGATGGGGATAGAAACGGACATTGATCAGGAAAAAATGCTGGAATGGAGCGTAAAAAGGGTACAAAGCAGGGATCTTTTTATCATGGCTGCGCTTGCGTTTTGCGGATTTGTTTCAGCCATCGTGCTGAGTGCGGAGCTGAGACTCTGGCATAAGGAAGGTGTGAGCCGGAGGGTGATCGTGGCATGTTGTATCACGAATGTCGGTATAGGGGTGGCGGTCGGTATGCTCTTATTCGGTTTTGTTCAGCTGTGGATGTAAAAAAATGAAAAATCGGCCATAACTTTTAGATATGGCCAATATCCGGGGCACAGGGTTGTGAGAACACGGGGTGGTTGTTAGAATTTTATCAGTTTCAGGGAAAAGGAGAACCTCATGAAAAAGATAAAATTACTTACCTCACTCACTTCGCTCGTGCTTCTGGCATCTGTGCTGTCCGGCTGTGACACTGCAGCATCGGCAGCGGAGGTGTTATCCTCGCATATATCGTCTGGTATAGCTGCAGCATCGACAGAGGATACGCCGTCATCCGGCACATCCTCCGGGTCATCTTCGGCGGAGGTCGAACGTAACACAGCCGGTTCGTCACGGACAACGGGGACGGGAGAAAAGAAACTGGTCATCGGCTCAGGACAGTCCTGCAGTACACTTGATCCGGTGGAAGCCTATAATGGCTGGTATATTGTCCGCTACGGTATCAGCGAGACACTGACAAAGATGAACGATGACATGACGATATCCGGCTGGCTGGTCGAAGATGATTACAGCGCATCGGGAGATCAGAAGACATGGACATTTACGATTCGCGACGGTATCACGTTTTCCAATGGAAATCCGGTCACGGCAGAGGCGGTGAAAGCTTCCCTCCAGAATGTATTTGACAGGGGAACCAGAGGTCCGGAGTATTTTACACCGGTGTCCATGGAAGCGGATGGTCAGAAGCTGACCATCGTCTGTGACAAGGCAGAACCGATTCTTCCCAACAAACTGGCCGATCCGCTGTTTAGCATCATTGATACATCCGCAGATATGACAAATATCCAGGATGAAGGTCCTGTTGGCTGCGGACCGTTTAAAGTAGTATCTTTTGATTCGACAACAAAAGAATGTATCGTGGAGAAAAATGATACCTATCATGGCGGAGAAGTTAAGGTAGATACGATTGATTTTGTATACACAGAGGATCAGAGTACACTGACTATGGGGCTGCAGTCCGGTGACTTTGATGCGGTATACAATGTCAGCATGACAGATATAGACAAGTTTGCCAATGATGACTATGTGATCGCAAGAACAGCCAGTGGCCGTACGACACATGGTTTTATGAACCAGAATGGTCCGCTGAAGGACAAAGTTTTACGGGAAGCGATCCTGCGGTGCATCGATAAGGAAACGATCTGTTCCACGCAGCTGAATAACCAGTATGTTGTAGGAAAAACGCTCATTACATCTTCTGCTCCGTACGGGTATGATGAGCTGAACGATCCGTATCCGTATGATCCCCAAAAGGCTGTACAGCTTTTAGATGAGGCGGGGTATAAGGATATTGACGGTGATGGTTTCCGGGAGACACCGGATGGTCAGCCACTGGATCTGGAGTTTGTTTACTATCAGGGACGGCCGGAGCAGGAGATCGTAGTGAATGCGACGCAGATTGCCGCGCGGCAGGAGCTTGGTATTAAGATTACGGTGACGGTCAATGATACACAGACGGTTATTGACAGACTTGGCAGCGGTCAGTATGATCTGCTCTGCATGAGTATCAATGTATTAAACTGTGCTGATCCGGAAAACCATATGAATACCTATTTCAAATCCGGAGGTTCCTATGCAAGCTATGGCTGGGAAAACAAAGCGTTTGATGCGATCATGGATACGCTGACAGTTACAGCTGATCCGCAGAAACGTATCGATCTGGTAAAACAGGGCGAACAGATCCTTCTGGATGATGCTGTATGTATCTATTACTGTTATCCGCTGATGAATTTCACTATGAAGAAAAATGTCAGTGGTATTACAAGCACTCCGGCAGATTATTACTGGGTGAGTGTAGAGACAGATATACAGTAAGCAAGCTATGTTACCGCTGTATCTGATTGTTTACGTAATGTTTTGTCATACCTGGATATATAGTAAGCAAGCTATGTTGCTACAGTATCATCAGTGGCTACACATAAGTGTTACATACATTCTTTACTCAAATGATCGTCGTTATCCTCTAAAACAATGATCACTATCCTCAGAAAGGAAGCAGTGCCGGTATGGTGCTGCTTTCTTTTTGACCATGCATATCCCCAATTGATCCAGTGGACCAATTTTGATTAGAATTTCTGACGGGAACAAATGAAAACCCCGGAAAGTAAGAAATCTTGCAATTCCGCTGCAAAAATCCATTAGAGAAGTGGAAAAGATCCCCGGAAACCTGAAAGATATGTGATTCCGTTGTCAAAAATCATTAGAGAAGTGGAAAAGATCCCCGGAAATCTGAAAAATATGTGATTCCGTTGTCAAAAATCATTAGAGAAGTGGAAAAGATCCCCGGAAATCTGAAAGATATGTGATTCCGTTGTCAAAAATCATTA
>JAHZHB010000029.1:0-3870 GCA_019420465.1 Lachnospiraceae bacterium | reverse complement strand
CAAAAATCATTAGAGAAGCGGAAAAGATCCCCGGAAACCTGAAAGATATGTGATTTCGTTGTCAAAAATCATTAGAGAAGTGGAAAAGATCCCCGGAAACCTGAAAGATATGTGATTCCGTTGTCAAAAATCATTAGAGAAGCGGAAAAAACACCCCGGAAACCTGAAAGATATGTGATTCCGTTGTCAAAAGTCATTAGAGAAGCGGAAAAAACACCCCGGAAATCTACAAAAAATGAAATTTCGTTGTCAATACATATTTCCTTCATTAAGATGTCTTTGGGAAAAGAAGGATAAAAATACAGCTGGCAAAAATGACAAAACTGTAAGAAAAAAGTCACCGGACTGTCAGCCGGGCCTGTTAGGATAGAAGCATCGAAAGGAGTACAAAACACATGAGTATATTAGAAGTTCAGCACATATCCAAAACGTATGGTAAGGGAGAGACAAAAGTCAATGCCTTAAACGATGTTTCTTTTTCTGTAGAACAGGGCGAATTTGTGGCTATTATTGGTCCGTCCGGTTCGGGTAAATCTACTCTGCTGCATATTCTTGGCGGTGTGGACACGCCGAGCAATGGAAATGTCATCATCAATGGGGTAAATATTGCCACCTTAAATGAGACAGCACTGGCAATCTTCCGTCGTCGTCAGATCGGTCTGATCTATCAATTTTACAATCTGATCCCGATTCTGACGGTAGAAGAAAACCTTACACTGCCGCTTCTTCTGGACGGCAGAAAACCGGACAAACGCCAGATTCAGGATCTGATCCAGACGCTCGGTCTGGAAAAAAGAACAAAACATCTGCCAAACCAGCTTTCCGGTGGTCAGCAGCAGCGTGTATCGATCGGTCGTGCACTGGTCAACAATCCGGCACTGCTTCTTGCCGATGAGCCGACCGGAAACCTGGACAGCGAAAACAGCCGGGAGATCATTTCTCTGCTTCGTAAATTCAATAAGGAGCATAAGCAGACCGTGATCATCATCACGCATGACGAGCGGATCGCCGTTTCTGCAGACCATGTCATCGCGATCGAGGACGGCCGCATTACGAGAGATGAGGTGACTTTAGGATGAATATCGTACACAAACTCACTCTGCGGCATCTGAAAGCCAACAAGAGTCGTTCGGTAGTTACAACCCTTGGTATCATGATCTCTGTTGCCATGATCACCGCTGTTTTTGTAGCACTGGCTTCCTTTATGAGGCTGACAGCCGATATCGATGTACAGAACAACGGTGACTATGTTGCCGCTCTGTATGAAACGACCCCAGAAATTATACAGGCCCTGCGGCAGGATGACAGAGTAGAGGTAGGTATAGCCAATACGGAAAGCATAAGTTTTCAGCTGTCCGGGGACTATAAAAAGTATCAGAGCACCGGCTCCATCTACACGGCTGATTCCGAGGACTGTAAACTGATGGTGCTTGGCAGCTACAATGGGCAGCTGCCGACGAAACCGGATGAAATTGCCGTAGAAAGTGATTTTATCAAACGAAATGGACTGGACTGGAAGATCGGAGATACAATCACGCTGCCAACAGGACACCGCGTCTATACAGATGAGACCGGAGAAACCTGGGAACAGGATGGTATGACGTATTCTCCGGCTGAAACTTTTTCCTATACAGAAGACAGAAACTATACGATCACAGCTATTTTACATCATAACGAACCGACCTATGGCAGTTACTGGATGATCACCGGAGTGGATACAAAGGCATATACACAGGCAACAGCCCATGTTAAGCTGAAAAGTATGGGTATGGACAGCTATAAGGTACTGGAAGATGTCATGAAAAAAGCAGGAACCAGTATTGACGCATGCAGCCTGAACAAATCCCTTCTGGCCAGTCAGCTGGCTTTTGCAGAGGACAGCAGCTACGCCTCCCTGGTACCGCTGATCGGTATCGTCCTTTTCCTGATCATTGTGGCTTCCGTGTCACTGATCTATAATGCCTTTGCCATGTCCCTGTCCGAACGTGTGCGCTACCTTGGCATGCTGGCTTCCGTAGGTGCGACCAGAAAACAGAAAAGAGGCTCTATTTATTATGAAGGCTTTATTCTCGGGCTGATCGGTATTCCGCTGGGCATACTGTCCGGTATCATCGGCATTGCGATCACCCTGCGTATTGTGGGTGACAAGATCATCAGCTCCGGTATGCTGACAAACGGTACAGCAGATACTCTGACCATGCACACCGTAGTTCCTGTATGGGCCATCATCGGTATCCTGATCTTCAGTATTCTGACTATTTTTATCTCCGCCTTTATCCCGGCGCAGAAAGCTTCAAAGATCACACCGATCGATGCCATCCGCCAGAGAGAAGAAATCCGGGTAAAAGCACGGGCTTTAAAATGCCCGCGCATCATCCGCAAAATCTTTGGCTACGAAGGTGAGCTGGCCTATAAAAACCAGAAAAGAAACGGTCGCAAAGGCCGTGTGATCGTCGCCTCCATGATCCTGTCAATCGGTCTGTTCTTAAGTGTGCAGTATTTCTGTGACCTTCTGGAAGAAAGTGTCAATCTGGAAAGCAAGATTCCCTACCAGCTGCAGCTCTCTACCCCGTATGCCAATCATGACGCACTTAAGAAGCTCGTAGAGCAGACAGAAGGCGTTAAAGCATGCTATGGCATTAATTATGAGTTGTCACTGATCAGCAAAGATGAAAACGATGATTTACTGAAGGAACTGGTCGAAGACAAAAACCTGACCGAAGAAGGCAAAAAGAAGATTGCCGCTATGCCGAAAGATATCTGGGTGTATATGTATTATCTGGACGATGAGGATTTTAATGCTTTCTGTGAAAAAAACGGAATCAATAAAGATGAGTTTTACGGGGATGTCAACAGCTTTCTGCTGATGCGCCAGATGCGGGGGGATGAAAAAGAAACCGTCTTCTCCGAAGATATCGTCGGCCAGGAACTGAAATCCTGGCAGGAGATGAGTTTCAACGAGAATGGTGAACCTGATCAGACCCCGACACGGATCGGAGGATTGATCGATTATGATCCGGATAATGCCATCTGTAATCTGGCACCGACAGGTGTTGTCTTATATATGCCGCAGAGTGTATATGTTGAGCATCTGGATACAGCAGATGAGAAAGACAATGTATTTTATCATCTGGCTGTAGAATCCGATACCTATACAGAAACAGAGACCGCTCTGAAAGAAGCTATTGAACATATTGAACAGTCTGACATTGCTTCCGAAACCGGTTTCGCCAATCTGGCAGAACAGCAGGAAGTCATGAAAGCAACATCCTTTATTATGAAGGTCTTTCTTTACGGCTTCATTGTCCTGATCACCCTGATCATCATGGCTAACATCATCAACACCGTATCCACCGGAATCATGTTGCGGAAAAAAGAATTTGCCATGCTCAAATCCGTCGGCATGACCCAGAAAGGGTTTAACAAGATGATCGCACTGGAGAGTGCCCTCTATGGCATCAAATCTACCCTTGTCGGTATTCCGCTTGCCGTAGTCTTAAGCTACTGGATGTACACCACAGCCAACAGCGACACACTGAAATTTACCATCAACCTGCCAGTCTATATCCTGGCCATCCTGGTACTTTTCCTCCTGCTCGCCATCACCATGGTTTACTCCGTAAGAAAATTAAAAGACGACAGTATCATCGAAACCCTGAAAGCTGAGATCAGCTGATCGTTATATGATTGCTATTGTAAACGCAGACAGAAATTGTCTGCGTTTGCTGCATGTTACGGCATGTACAACAGACCGCTTTCAATTTGTGAAACCGAAAGGGAAGTTACCAGTTGTCATATACGATAGAGAATTTCACAGACAGGAAACGGAATGAGTGGCGGCTCGGCAGGGCATCAGGCTCCCCGGTGAAG
>JAHZHB010000028.1 GCA_019420465.1 Lachnospiraceae bacterium | reverse complement strand
CTGTGGGCTTGAGCAGTCCTTTGATGAGGTACAGCATTGGTGAAGACTGTCCGTGTTACAGCAAAAACTGTGTCGGAACATAAAAAAGTTCTTGACACAGCTACATATTCGTGATAATCTGTAACAGATGTAAGAAAGAAGAGTATCCACTCTCACCTCAGCACACCTGGATGTGACTCGGGTTTATAGTGAAAGCAATCGGAGATATATGGATTGCGGTACTGTGTAAGTGGATAGTCTGACTATCTGCTTTTTTATTTTGTTAGGAGGTATACGGCCATTAGCGAGTTAATGATTAACGAACAGATTCGCGATAGAGAAGTTCGCGTTGTGAGTGCGACAGGAGAGCAGCTGGGAATCATGTCTTCCCGTGATGCGTATAAGATGGCGCAGGAGGCTAATCTCGATCTGGTAAAAATTGCCCCGACAGCAAAGCCGCCGGTCTGCAAGATCATCGATTATGGTAAGTACAGATATGAGCTTGCCAGAAAAGAGAAAGAAGCCAAGAAAAAACAGAAGGTAGTTGAGATCAAGGAAGTTCGTCTTTCCCCGAATATCGATGAGAACGATCTGAATACCAAGGCAAGTGCTGCCCGCAAGTTTATTACAAAGGGTAACCGTGTAAAAGTTACACTTCGCTTCCGTGGTCGTGAGATGGCACATGTACAGAGCAGCAAGGTGATTCTGGATGAGTTTGCATCCCGTCTGGCTGATATCGCTACTGTAGAAAAAGCCCCGAAGATGGAAGGCAGAAGCATGAGTATGTTTTTAACTGAAAAACGTTAAAAAAAATAGATTTGATAGCTTAAGGAGGAATGGTGTCATGCCAAAAATGAAAACAAGCAGAGCTGCTGCAAAGCGCTTTAAAGTAACAGGTTCAGGAAAACTCGTTAGAAATAAAGCTTACAAGAGCCATATCTTAACAAAGAAAACGACAAAGAGAAAAAGAAATCTTAGAAAAGATATCGTTATGGACGAGACAAACGTTAAGAACATGAAGAAAATCTTACCGTACATGTAAGTTTGAGAGTGCAGGAGGAATTAAGAAATGGCAAGAATTAAAGGCGGTTTAAACGCAAAGAAGAAACATAACAGAGTATTAAAGCTGGCTAAGGGTTACAGAGGAGCCAGATCCAAACAGTATAGAGTAGCTAAACAGTCCGTTATGAGAGCTCTGACAACAGCTTACGCTGGACGTAAAGAGAAAAAACGTCAGTTCAGACAGCTGTGGATCGCTCGTATCAACGCTGCAGCACGTATGAACGGTCTGTCCTACAGCAAATTCATGTATGGTCTGAAGCTGGCTAACGTTGACCTGAACAGAAAAGTTCTGGCTGACATGGCTATCAACGATGCAGAAGGCTTTGCTACACTGGCTGAGCTTGCAAAGAGCAAAATCGCTTAAGTTTAGTGCGAACTATGTTGGGAATCTTTTCCGTGAAGGAGAGGGTTCCCTTTTTAAATGTAAGGGAGAAAGCATATGGCAGATATGGATCTGTTTTCGTATATGAAGGAAGCGACGCTTGAAAAGGAATCTCCGCTGGCTTCCAGAATGCGTCCAAAAACGCTGGAAGAGGTGGTTGGACAGCAGCATATCATTGGTGAGGGAAAGATGCTTTACCGTGCGATCAAGGCGGATAAGCTGAGTTCTCTGATCTTTTACGGACCGCCGGGAACGGGTAAAACGACGCTGGCCAAGGTGATCGCTAATACGACCAGTGCGAAATTCACACAGCTGAATGCGACGACTGCCGGTAAAAAGGATATGGAGGAGGCGGTGAAAGCTGCACAGGATACACTGGGGATGTACGGTAAGAAGACGATCCTGTTCATCGACGAGATTCATCGTTTTAATAAGGGACAGCAGGATTATCTGCTTCCGTATGTGGAGGATGGTACGGTTATCCTGATCGGTGCGACGACGGAGAATCCGTATTTTGAGGTGAATGGCGCTCTGCTGTCACGGTCGGTGATCTTTGAACTGAAATCTCTGGCGATCAGTGATATCGAGAAGCTGCTGGATCGCGCGGTGACGGATACGGTCAATGGTATGGGCAGTTATCATGCGGTGCTGGATGATGATGCGAGACATTTTCTCGCTGACATTTCCGGTGGGGATGCGAGAGCGGCTTTAAATGCGATCGAACTGGCGGTTCTGACGACACCGCGGGGTGAGGACGGGCTGATCCATATTGATCTGGAGACAGCTTCAGAGTGTATTCAGAAACGTGTGGTCCGGTATGATAAGACGGGAGACCAGCATTACGATACGATTTCTGCATTTATCAAGAGTATGCGGGGGTCTGATCCGGATGCGGCTGTATATTATCTGGCAAAGATGCTGTATGCCGGGGAGGATATTAAGTTTATTGCCCGACGTATGATGATCTGTGCGGCGGAGGATGTCGGAAATGCGGATCCGCAGGCGCTTGTGGTGGCTACGGCAGCGGCGCAGGCGGTGGAGCGCATCGGTATGCCGGAGTCTCAGCTGATCCTTGCGCAGGCGGCGATCTATATTGCGGGGGCGCCGAAGAGTAATGCGTGTACGAATGCGATTTTTGCGGCTCTGGAAAGTGTGAGAAATACAAAGACTACGGTTCCGGTGCATTTGCAGGATGCGCATTATAAGGGGTCTGCGAAGCTGGGGCATGGTGTGGGCTACAAGTATGCGCATGATTTTCCGGAGCATTTTGTGAAGCAGCAGTATCTGCCGGATGAGATCTGTGGGGAGAGGTTTTATGAGCCGACGCAGATCGGGTATGAGGAGAAGATTAAGGAGAGGCTGGACAGACTGCGAGAGCGAGAAGAGTAGGACGGACGGCCTAGAACAGGGGATGTGCTTACGGCTGACAGTGTATGTGCGCAGTAGAAAACGAGACGCCCGGGGAAGGGTTACTAAGCCATTTCGTGTCTGTTTTTATGGGTACCGGATGCATTCGCGGTGTTTGCTGATGCAAACATCGCTCAGCGCATCCTCAGATGCCGCATGGGTAATGCGGCATCTGCCCCATAAAAGCAGGCACGAAATGACTAAGTAACGCTAACCCCGGGCTTTATGTTTTCTACTGCGCACATACACTGTCAGCCGTAAGCACATCCCCTGCTCCAGGCCTGATAATGGAAAATGGTGGTGATAAACGGTTGGTAGCAGGTATATATGGGCAGGAAGCTTTCGGATAGTATACGGTATCAAAAAGCAGATGGTAAATTAATCCTGCGTGTGTTCCATAGTTTTCAGTTCGGGCAGTACGGTGAGCAGCATGGTGATGAAGCAGAGGGTGCCGCCGATGATGTTGGAGACGGGTTCTGCGAGGAAGACGCCGTTGGTGCCCATGTGGAAGGCGTAGGGGAGCAGGTAGGTCAGGGGGACGACGATAAATACTTTGCGGAGCAGGGAGAAGAAGATGGCCTGCTTCTTTTTGTTTAAGGATTTAAAGACGGTCTGGCCTTCAAACTGGAACAGCATAAAGATGAAGGCTGAAAAGTAGAGCTTCAGAGCCGGGACGGAGTCAGCGATCAGGACTGGGTCTGAGCTGAAGATGCTGATCAGGGCATGTGGGGCGAGCAGGATGATCGACCACATGATAAAAATATAGACAACGCCAAGGACAAACATAGTGGTGGCGGCTTTGATCACTTTTTTTGGACGGTGAGCGCCGTAGTTGTAGCTCAGGATGGGAGAAGAGCCTTCAACGATGGCGTGTACTGGCGTGTCCAGCATCTGGCGGATACTCGAAAGAATGGTCATGACGGAGATATAGAAGTCACCGCCGGTGTCTGCCAGTACGTTGTTACAGCAGATCGTGACCAGGCTGTTTGTCAGCTGCATGATGAAACCGGCTGTGCCGAGGCTTAAAATGTCTGTGGCATATTTTTTACAGGAGAGCAGTTCCCTTGCAGGTAACAGACGGATCGTATATTCGGCCTTGTGCAGCAGAAAGTGCAGTACAAAGAGTGCGGACAGAAGCTGGGAGAGAATGGTGGCAACAGCGGCTCCTATGATACCGAGGTCTAAAACAAAGATAAATACCGGATCCAGCAGCAGGTTAGCGGCAGCGCCGATCATGACGGACAGCATACCTGTGGTGGCATACCCCTGTGCATTGATAAAGGGATTCATCCCTGTGGCGATCATGGAGGGGATGGTTCCGAGCATATAGATCATCAGATAGGGGAGAGCAAAAACGATGGCATCTTTGGAGGCTCCGAACAGAAACAGGATCGGGCGGGCAAAGATAAGGCCGATGAGCATCAGAAGAACTCCGCAGGCTAAAAGCATGGTAAACGCTGTATTCATCAGAATACCTGCTTTTTCACGGTCATTCTGGCCTCTGGCAATGGAAAACAGAGGGGCACCGCCGGTACCGAAGAGATTGCTGAAGGCTGTGATGATCACGATGATCGGAAAACACAGACCGACAGCACCGAGAGCTGTTGTACCCACACCGGGGATACGGGCGATATAGATACGGTCAACGATATTGTACAAAAGATTCAGAAACTGAGCGACTAACATAGGAACAGCGGACCGGAAAATGTTGCCGCTGATGGAGCCGTTCTCAAAATCAATGCGTTTCATTAAAATCACTTCTTCCCTGGAGTTTTTGTAAAAAGCACGGATATACGGTCATATAAGATGGAGTCCGTACGTTTCATACCGCACAGTATAACACAATTTTGTCAGGTGAAAAACCTGATTCTGGAGTAAGAAATACTGTTTTGTGGTAGTAAAACTCTCATGAGGGCAGTTCGTATGGCAGTTCACAGGCTGTTTGTGATTTGCAGCGAAGTGGCTTTTCTTTGCCATACATATCAATAATTGGTCCAGTGGACCAATTTTGATTCCTCCAGAAGTTCATTCATGCGGTCAACATTTTGCAGTATGTTGACCGCATACAGATAGACGATTTTTCCCTCCTCAGTAAGGCTGATGCCGGTACTGTTGCGGGTAAAGAGTGGGGTGGAAAGTTCTTCTTCGAGCTGCTGGATCGCTTTGCTGACGTTTGGCTGGCTGGTGTAGAGGTTGCGGGCTGCCTGACTGAAGGAGCGGGTACGGGCACTTTCCACATAATATTGTAATTGTCGGATTTCCATAGAGTTCCTTTCTGCAAAGTGACTTTCTTTGCATGGATAATAGTGGCAGGTTGCGCGGGGCCCCCGGGTACAGCAGCGACAGAGCAAAAGCAACGCTTTGCTGCGAAATGCATCTACGGACGGCGGGCAAACAGAGCGAACAGTGGGGCGGGATTATAAAACTCATCCTGCTCGAGATAAATTCTCGAAGAAACGGTAGTATCTGCCTGGATGTCGCGGTAGCCAAGCTGTTTTAATGTCTTGAGATCCCATGCAGGACGGTCGTTTTCGCTGATACGCAGGCTCTCTTTGATGTTTTCACATTCATCCTTTAACTGCTGGCTCATCATCTGATGGGCATGATGTGCAGGAAGCTCGCCTGCGGAAGCGTTCATCTGCTGTTTTCCGTAATCGGCGTCAAAGTTTAGAAGGGTACCGCCCTTTTTCAGCAGCTTTTTCCATGCTTTGTAGGCCTTTCGCGGATGAGGCAGTGTCCATGTCAGATTACGTGTCAGGATCACGTCAAAGCTTTCTTCCGGAAAATCCGGTTCTTCGGCATCCATGACCAGAAACTGTGCGTTGCTGCCAAGAACCTTAGCAGTTTTTATCGCTTCCTCGATCATTTTTTCGGTCAGGTCGATACCGGTGACAGAAAATCCCATCTGTGACAGCAGGAGAGCAAAGTAGCCGGCACCGGTACCGATGTCGAGGATCTTCAGATCCTTGTTGTCTGGCAGGTATTTGAAGATCTCTTTTTCCCAGCGCTGGCTGATATCGTCGCGAAGCTCTTTGATGCGCAGGGCAGCAAAGTCTTCGGCACGTTCATCCCAGTAAGTTACGATTCTATTTTTAATCTTTTCCATATGATAACCTCGGTATTCTTTAAGACTTTTTGCAGCATTCCTGTATTGTAGCAGAGAACGGATAAGCCCACAAGCGGGGGGAGGGGATACCGGGGTGGGTATATATACGGTGGTATACGTTACGGGGGTGGCAGGAACATAAGGTGCAGGCAGGTCAGGACAAATCTGAAAAGGAATGCGACGGTAAAGAAAATTTGCTGCCGGAAATGAGAAATATAAAAAAGCTGCAGTATACTTTGTCATGCACTGGATTGTACTGCTTTTGGCAGGTGACAACAAAAGGTCATCCGGCAGGTGGATATGCGCAAAGTATAAACTGCAGCTTACATGAGAAAAAATCAGAAGAAAGATCAGGCGGAAAAGGTATAACGGATCATATAGCCATTTTCGTCGCCGGTAATGATGACGGTATCACCGTTTTCATTAGTGAGGATATCCTGGATCGGATAACGGCCATGCTCTTTAACATAGGCTTCAGGACTTTCAGCCTCGGCTTCGATGATCTCGCGTACAGCATGGCGGGAACCGCCGCATGGTGTGGTGCTTTCTGTGATGATTTCATATTCTGTCATGGTAAAAACCTCCTTTTGCCGTCAGACGTATATGGACAGGCAGATAATGATATAGAGTATCTCTGTATACATTTTACAAAACTGAAAAAATTTTGCAAAGGGTATTTTTGAAAAAATATAAAAAGTGAACTGTCCGTGAGAAAATCGTAAGGGTTCAGGCAAACATCTGCAGAAATTCGCGTGCAGCCTGTGTGAGCGGTACATTTCCGGCAGTGGCAAGTACGACTTTACGTGCGGGCATGTCTTCAGCCAGACGGATAGGAAACAGGGCTTCATGTTCGTGCAGGCAGTATTCCGGTACAAAAGCCAGGCCAAGACCGATCGTTGCCAGATCAAGCAGAACATCGTTGGAATCCAGCTCGATCTCGGGAACCAGCTCCAGCTGTTCTTTACGGAACATCTGGTGGAGAAATTCGTTGGTCGTACTGTGACGGTCGAGCATCAGGATCGGATATTCCTGAATCTCTTTTAAAGAAACTTCACGGCCCTCAAGCTGGGGATAGTGGGAACGGCTGGCAGTAAAGACATCGTGGAATTTGTTGATGACCTGCAGCTGTTCGCGGTTGCCCATGCGTGAATTAGGGTAGTTGGTCACAATCAGATCGACCTGTCCGCTCTCCAGCAGATCCACACATTTTAAAGAGGTCTGGTTGATGATGCGGATATGCACCTTCGGGTAGGCCTTGTGGTAACGGTTCAGGTACGGGATCAGAAGGTGGCGGCAGATCGTGTCGGTAGCACCGATCCGAAGCTGGCCACCGCCGAGATTTCCGGCTTCCAGAATATTAGTCTCGCCCTGACGGATCAGCTGGATCGCCGGTTCGATATGGCGAAGCAGAGTCTCACCTTCGGGGGTCAGCTGGACATTTTTGGTACTGCGGACAAAAAGCGGGGTGCCAAGCTTCTTTTCCAGTGTTTTGACAGACTGGCTGACCGCAGACTGGGAAATATAGAGCTGGCGGGAGGCTTCGGAGAAGCTTAACGTCATAGCAACGTGATAAAAAACCTTATATAATTCATAATTAATATCCATTTTTATTAGTACTCCTTATAAATAAACTTATTATACCATTCTGTTTGTTGACAGGCAAGCGGCTTTTTAGTACTATAAGGAAAGAAAAATACTTTAGTGAAGTATTGTGATAAATAATGAGGACACATGTATGATAGAAACAATTGCAACGATAGAACTGCCTGTGGATGAAAAGCTTATCCTGCAGAAAAACCGTCTGGAGCCGGAGCAGAAAACAGGCAGAGAAAAAAGGATATCGCTGGTGACAGGTATCCACGGGGATGAACTTCTGGGCATGTATGTGCTTTACGAAGTACAGCGCCGGATTCATATGGCACCGGAAAAGCTTACCGGTATAGTGGATATCTATCCGGCCATCCATCCGCTGGGAATCGATTCGATCAATCGTGGTCTGCCACAGTTTGATATTGATATGAATCATATATTCCCCGGCAGCACAGAGGGGAATATGACGGAATATATGGCGGCCAGGCTGATGGATGATCTGATCGGTTCGGATCTCTGTATCGATGTGCATGCCAGTGATATTTTTCTGAAAGAGATCGTACAGGTGCGTATGCAGGCTAAGGATGAAGAAAAGCTTTTGCCGTATGCGATGATGGTCAATGCGGATCTGGTATGGATTGCGGCCAGTGCGACGGTCAAGGAAGCGACGCTGGCGTACAGTCTGAACATGTTTGGCATTCCGACGCTGGCGATCGAAGCGGGCAGTGGTATGCGGATCGACCGGACATACGGAGATCAGATCGTGGAAGGTATCCTGCACGTGATGAAACAGGAGGGCATCTGGCAGGGAGAAACCGGTCTGGTGCGAAAACCGGATATCGCCTATGCACAGAATGTGGCCTATGCCAATGCCGAAGCATCCGGCGTGTTTATGCCGGCGGTGGATATAGGTGAATATATTCAGAAGGGACAGCATATCGGTGAGATCGTGGATGCGCTGACCGGTACTGTGCAGGAGACGATCTGTGCACCATGTGACGGAAAAATCATCACGGTGCGGCAGTATCCAATCGTATATCACGGAGCATTGATGTACAGAATTTTAAAGGACGAATAGAAACGGTATGAGAAAAGAAATATTATATTCCCTGAAAGCACCTTACCGGGATGACCTGAAGATCACAGGCTATCGTTTTGGGTACGGAGAAAAAGCGGCATGTATTGTAGGTGCCCTGCGGGGAAATGAAGTGCAGCAGCTGTATGTCTGTTCGCTTCTGGTGCAGAAATTAAAGGAGCTTGAAGCGCATGGACATATCACGCAGAATAATGAGATCCTGATCATTCCGAGTGTCAATCACTATGCCATGAATATCGGAAAAAGGTTCTGGGCGGTGGATAATACAGATATCAACCGGAAGTTTCCCGGGATTGCTGACGGTGGTACGACAGAGCGTATTGCGGCCGGTGTGTTCGAGTATATCCGGGGATACAGTTATGGGATACAGTTTGCCAGCTTTTATATGCCGGGAGAATTTATCCCGCATGTGCGTATGATGGAGACGGAGCATTCGAGTGCCAGTCTGGCCAATCTGTTTGGTCTGCCGTATGTGGTACTGCGAAAGCCAAAACCGTATGATACGACGACGCTGAACTATAACTGGCAGAACAGTGGGACAAATGCGTTTTCTGTCTATACGAACGATACAGATAATATCGATGAAGCGTCAGCGCAGATGGCGGTCAGTGCGGTTCTTCGTTTCCTGACACGTATGGGTGTGCTGAAATACAACTGTCACGGCGGATATATTGCGAGTGTGATCCATGAGGATGAGCTGACGGAGATCCATACGGAGGCATCCGGGATTTTCCGTTCCATGGTGCATCCGGGGGATGAGGTCAGTCACGGGCAGCCGATGGCGCTGATCCTTGATCCGTATGAGGGCAGTGTCAGGGAGACGATCGCTTCGCCGACGGACGGTGTGGTTTTCTTTGAACATAAGAAACCGTTGGTCAACCAGAGGGATCTGGTGTTTGAGATCATCCGGCGTCTGCATGCGTGATGGTCGGATACAGCTATCCATGCTGTTAAAGCTGCTATAGGCTGCTTTGACAGATATGATATAAACTATTTATACAATTTGAGGAGGTAACATCATGAAACAGATCAGTACAGACAAGGCACCGGCAGCTATCGGACCGTATTCTCAGGGATTCGTATCCGGCAATATCCTGTTTACAGCAGGACAGATCGCTCTTGATCCGGCAACGGGTGAGGTAGTCGGCAGCGACATCACAGCACAGACAGAGCAGGTTATGAAAAATCTGGGTGCGATTCTGGAGGCAGCAGGCAGCAGCTATGAGAAGACGTTAAAGACAACATGTTTCCTTGCGGATATGGGTGATTTTGCAGCATTTAATGAAGTGTATGGCAAATATTTTACGGGTAAACCGGCACGTTCTTGTGTGGCTGTGAAGACTTTGCCGAAGAATCTGCTTGTAGAAGTTGAGGTTATCGCAGAGGTTTAAGTGTGTGGGGGACGGACGATTTTGAGAAACTCCCGGCGGACCGACTGCAGGTGCAGGACACAGGAGCGTTAA
>JAHZHB010000027.1 GCA_019420465.1 Lachnospiraceae bacterium | reverse complement strand
GTCTCCAGAATATAGCCGACGCCACCCTTACCGGACTGGCTGTTGATACGGATAACATCCGCATCATAGTTACGTCCGACATCATGCGGATCGATCGGAAGATACGGTACCGTCCAGTGATCCGGATCTTTCTCCTCGATCCACTTCATACCCTTGGCGATCGCATCCTGATGAGAACCGGAGAAGGCGGCAAAGACAAGCTCACCACTGTACGGAGAACGCTCATTTACCTTCATAGCCGTATATTTCTCATATTCCTCAACGATAGACGGCATATCCGAGAAATCCAGTCCCGGATCCACACCCTGCATATACATATTCATGGCAACCGTGATAATATCCACGTTACCTGTACGCTCACCATTACCAAACAGCGTACCCTCTACACGGTCAGCACCGGCCAGAAGACCCATCTCCGTATCAGCCACACCGCAACCACGGTCATTGTGCGGATGCTGGGAAATCTCCACGCAGTCACGGTAATGCATATTTTTGCTCATATACTCGATCTGGCTGGCATAGACATGCGGCATGGAAAGCTCTACCGTAACCGGCAGATTGATGATCGCCTTGCGGTCCGGCGTCGGCTGCCATACATCCAGAACAGCATTGCAGACTTCAAGAGCGTATTCCGGCTCTGTACCCGTAAAGCTCTCCGGAGAATACTCAAAACGATAGTTGGCTCCGGCTTCCTCTGTCAGCTTTTTCAGAAGCTTTGCACCCTCCACAGCGATCTCCAGGATATGCTGTTTGTCTTTTCTGAACACCTGCTCACGCTGTGCCAGAGATGTGGAATTATATACATGTACGATAGCATTCTTGCAGCCCTTTAAGCCCTCAAAGGTTCTCTTGATGATATGCTCACGGGCCTGTGTCAGTACCTGGATCGTTACATCATCCGGGATCAGATCCTGCTCGATCAGCGTACGAAGGAAAATAAACTCTGTATCCGAAGCAGCCGGGAATCCAACCTCGATTTCTTTAAAGCCGACCTTACACAGCAGCTTGAAAAAAGCCACCTTCTGATCCAGACTCATCGGGATCACCAGTGCCTGGTTACCGTCTCTGAGGTCAACGCTGCACCACTTCGGTGCTTTTTCTACATATTCTTTTTTTGCCCAGTCCATACACTCTACCGGCGGCATAAAATACTGTCTCATATACTTTTTGTGATTCATCATAACTCGTGTCCTCCTGTTTTCTTAATAACGATTATTTCTTATCCGATACAACACATAGTCCGTGCTATATCTGCGGCAGTGCAAACGTTTTGTCATTGTCACATACCGGCAAACAAAAAGAAAAAGCCCTCCGCTCTGCGCCAGGTCAAACCTGCAGAGACGAAAGACTAAGGATGTCCTCGCGGTACCACTCTGTTTTATGATCAAAATCATACTCTCTATGAGATACGGAAACTATATCGATATCTCCCCCGCTGTAACGGTCGGGCTCCGTCTGCGTCTACTTTTCACCAAGAATTTCGGGCAGCCACTCCAAGGTCAGTTCCCAGTTCTCCATCCGCTGTTTCTCATCAGCCAACAGCTTTCTGTATGCCGGATGAACAGGTACTACTCCTCTTCAACGCTTTTTCTTTTTATCTTTGTTCAAAATAGCATGAACAGGCCAAAATGTCAACCTGTTCACCGCTTTTTTATGAAATAATTGTGTTGCATACACATAAAAACTTACTGCCTGCGTTTTTTGGTTTGAAAACAGTTCGTCAGTAAGTTTTTTGCAAAATTGTTCTTAAATTTATTTATCTATGATCTGTACCTGTTTTCTAAACCGGCTATAATAAATCAGGCACAGTAAAATACCAAACACCGTAGCCGTCGGTGCTGCCAGACCCACACCGGTCAGGGAAGCATTCGGCCGGATACTCATCAGATAGGACATCGGCAGACGGATCAGAAAAGACTGTGCCAGTCCCTGCGCCATGACGAAGAACGAACGGGAATGTCCATTGTAATATCCCATAAAGCTGAACAGGATACTTGTCACAACAGCCTCCGGTGCAAAGCCGCGAAGGAACTCAAACGATCTGGTAATGACAGCAGCATCAGCCGTAAACAGTGCTGAAAGCATATCGCCGTGGAAAAATACCACATAGGCAATAAAAATACCGATACCGGCACCAAACCCCATGCCGACAAACATGGCTTTCTGTGCTCTCTTCTCCTTACATGCACCCACATTCTGCGCCACGAACGCAGCCATGGACTGCATGATAGAGGACGGGATCAGCATGACAAAAGACTGAATCTTCTGTGCCACACCGTAGCCTGAAGACGCATCCAGTCCCAGACGGTTGACAAACGCACACAGCGCCAGAAATGTCATATTCGTCAAAAATTCCTGCACAGACAGCGGCAGTCCCACCTGCAGGAAACGTACGATCTCATGGTTAAACTGGATATCTTTCAACGTAAATGAAAATCCCAGATTCTTCTTTCGCACAATGATCACAATCGACATCACTACACTTACCGCCTGCGCCGCTACCGTAGCGATCGCCGCACCGGCCACATTCATGCCAAGACCGGCCACCAGCGCCAGGTCCCCCACAATATTGACCACACAGGCGATCGTAACAAAGATCAGTGGCAGACGGGAATCTCCGAGACCACGGAAAATACTGCTGATAAAGTTATAAAATACGATAAACACATAACCGGCACCGCAGATCCGGATGTACAGCACGGTCAGATCCAGCGCTTCCTCTGGTGCCTGCATCAGTTCTGCGATCGGTCTCGCAAACACGAGCAGAAGGACCGTAAGCACCAGAGCGATCGTAAAGAAAAAGCAGATCGCACCGCCGATCAGACGACCGATACGTTCGTTCTTACGCTCTCCAAGGTACCGCCCCATAATGACCGTAACACCCGTTGTCAGGGAACTGACCGTAAACGTCACCATGTTCATGATACTGCTGCCGGTCGCAACACCGGAAATACCCTCTGTCGTACCAAAGCGTCCAACAATGATCAGATCCACCACACTGTACATCGCCTGCAGGATCAGAGCGCCCAGCACCGGGATCATAAAATTTAACATCTTACCGGTAATACTGCCGGTCGTAAAATCCTGTTTATTCTCCATATTTTTTCCTTTCGTTTTTCTGCTCCATCTTTCTTTTCAAAAATACCAGTTTCTTCTGAAACCATACTATTCTATACACAAGCTGCCTTCCCGCCGTTTCGGGTTTTCAGCTTTTCTGCCGTCTGTATAAAACCAGAAGCACCAGAAACGTAATCCCTTCCGAAGCCAGCAGCGAACACCAGATTCCCGTCATGCCAAAGAGTACCGCCAGACAGGCAGCACACAGCGAGATCGCGACCACACCACGCAGCAAAGAACCGATCAGTGTCTGCATCGGTCTGTTCGTCGCTGCAAAATACGTGATCAGCATCACATTTAAGCCCACGATCAGAAATCCCAGAAAATACATCCGGAGGCCCGAAAACGCGTAGCCGTAAAGCTCCATACTATGTTCCGTATTAAAGACCGCAATCAGTCCATCCGTTCCCAGCCAGATTACCCCCACGATCAACACTTCCGCCACAAGCATAGCCACGATTCCATATCTGAGCAGTACATCCAGCTGCTTTCTGTCATTTTTTCCAAAGCTCTCACTCAAAAGCGGCTGCGTACCCTGCGCGATACCGTTCATGATCGCCATAGCCACCAGCGATACATTGGCAATAATACCGTATGCTGCCACGCCAATATTTCCCGCATAATGTAAGATCAGCATATTAAACACGACTGTCGTTACCGCCGAAGACATCTCCCCGATAAAAGCAGAAACGCCCAGTCCACAGCTCTTTTTTAAGAATCTAACCTTTGGTGCCACCCATCGGAAACCAACACCATTCTTTTTTCCCAGATAATGTGTCGCGCATACCGCCATCGTGACCAGCGGACTGCAGGCCGTTGCCATAGCCGCACCGGCCAGTCCAAGATCCAGCACGAACATCAGCACATAGTCAAACACAATATTAAACAGACTGCCGCAGATCGAACCGATCATAGCCACCGTCGGTGCCTTGTCGTTGCGTGCGAACGCCGTAAACGTATAATTCACCATAAAAAACGGTGCAAACAGAAGGAAAATCCGCGTATAACTGCGCCCCAGCTCCGTCAGCACCGCATCTGCACCCATCAGATGCAACACACTGTCCGGTGAAAAGATACCCAGCAGAATAAACGGAACACTGACCACAAGACTCCAGAATACCGACTGCAGGAAATAAAAACTGCTGTCCCCTCCTGCTGCATCCTTGATCGTAAATCTCGTAGCCGATCCCACGCCGATCATAGCGCCGATCGCAAAGATCAGCCCGTATACCGGAAGCACCAGATTTAAGAAAGCGATACCATTCGCCCCGGCATATAAAGAAATAAAAAATGTATCCGCCAGAATATAGACGGACACACCGATCATAGCGGCAACATTCTGAAAAACGTAATGTAAAAATCTATTTCTCATCTTTCGCTTCTCTCCTTTAATGATAACCTGCGCTATGATAACACATCCCGTCGGAAAATGTCCAGATAATCCATTGAAAACCTGTGAAAACTACAGGTAAAATCCATCCATATTGCTCTGTCAGACCAGTTATCGCCATAGCTGACAGCCAAAAAGAGACTTTCGAAAAAGTCCCTTTTTACTCTGCCATGTTTTACTTTATATTTTCTGTAGCTTCCGGATTCAGCTTTTTCACACCTGATATACCGAATCACATACAAACTCAACGAATACCCTTCAACAGAAATCCCGGTGTTGCCGCATAATTTACCTTTTCTTCCTCGTCAAGCGTCTCCTGCCAGATCTCCGTATCCACATAAAATCTCGTAAATCCCGCATTCAGAAGCATCTGCAGATCCGCCTGCGGACGCTGACAGCGGCTTAAAATCAGATTACGGCTGATCTCCTCCATCTTATCGGATTCCTCATAGCCATTGTAATCAAAATATCCCGCATCCGCCACATTCTCGCGGTCCTTTTTAAACAGCTCCGCTTTCTTATCATCAAACAGATACTCATACCATCCCGCATCAAAATTCAGCATCACGCCGCCCATCTTTAACACACGGTACCACTCCTCATATGCCTTCTGCGGATTTTCCAGATTCCATGTCAGATTACGGCTGACCACAACATCAAACGTCTCATCCGGAAAAGCCAGATTCTGCGCATCCATCTGCTGAAAACAGATCCTGTCACGATACTCCCCCGCATTCTTTTTCGCCTCCTCCAGCATCGCCGGCGTATAATCCACCGCCGTCACATCGTAACCTCTCTTTGCCAGATTGATCGCAAAAAATCCGGGACCCGTACCAATATCCAGAATCTTTAAATCATCCCTCTTCGGAAACTCACGGGTCAGCACACCCATCCACCGTTTCTCATTATCATCCGTAAACTGACCATACGCAAAAGAATCCGCCCTCCTGGTCCAGTAGCTTTCAATTTCATTCATCAGAGCCGTCATGGTATTCACCCGTCCTTTGTTTCTTTTTCACTGACGCTATCATACCATCTCTGACAAACCTTTCACAAGCTCCCTGGGGGGATAAAAAACAGATTAACCGATCAGCCACTTATACTTCGCCACACTGTACAGCGGCACAAACGGCAGCAGAATCGGCGTCTTCTTCACATACTTCTGATACTCCGGGTCCTCTCCGTAATTTCTGTTCTGCCTAAGCTCCAGACGACGCGCACCCCCAAACATAATGTAGACGATCGCCACATACCCGATCAACGCCGCCATCCACTCCCAGACCCCGTCCAGGATATTCAAAGAAGACACAAACACCCCCGTCCATACCAGCACCTCACCCAGATAATTCGGACATCTCACAATCCTGTACAGCCCCGTATGACAAAACGAATGCGGTGCCAGAAGCTTCGCCTTAGACTTCTGCAGATCCGCCACAGACTCCAGCACAATCCCTCCAAGCATGATCAGAGCCCCGATCCACGTCACCCCATCTGCACCATACCCATTCTCCAGCCTGAAATACACCGGAGAAACCTGCAGCGCATACAAAAGCGCACAGCAAACCCAGATCCCGATCTTCGCACTCAGCTTCTTATCCGAACCATCCTTAATCTCCTTCACCATCACCCGCTGATACGAAGCACTGCTACGCTCCCTCACCAGAAGATATCCCCCCAGCCGGCATCCATACACCACCAAAAGCAGACACATCAGCCCCGTAGCCACTTCCAGATCCCCATGATAGATCAGCAGAAGAGCCACCCCCTCCACCGCAATAGAAAATCCATAGCCCAGCGAAATAAAATACACAAACTTCTTAAATCCAATCGAACTCACCAAAAGACAGACCAGAAGCAGGATATAAAACTGCACCGTAAAACTGTCCGTAAATCCCATACCTCATACCTCCTATACTTTATATCGTCCATCTATACATCATACACCCTTTTCCCTCTTCCCGCAACAACAGAATCCCCCGCCAATACCGCCTCCCTCACACCCCCAGTGCCGATGCCGCCTCCGGCGCATTCGCACGTCCGTCCCCACTCCCTCCATCCCCATCACACCTCCGCCTCTCCCAGATGGTGCCGTCGTGGCTGCTGGTCTGGCTGCTCTGTTCTGTGGGAAAAACGTAAAGAGAGGGCGTGTCAGCTTCTTAGTGTATAGTGCAGCAAAAAAGCAGGGCAGATGCCGTCTCCCAGACGGCATCTGAGGGTGTCCTGAGCCGCGTTTGCATCAGCAAACGCGAGCGAATACACCCGATCCCTGCTTTTTTACTGCACTATACACTTAGAAGCTGCCGCCCGAACGCCCGTTTTTCCCACAGAACAGAGCAGCCAGACCAGCAGCCACGACGCACCCATCGTCCGTCCTCCATCAAACTCTAAGACAAGCCACCATATGCCCGTCTCCCACATCCTTCAGCGGAATATCCCTGCTCCTGCACTCCTCCGTAGCATAAGGACATCTCCCCGCAAACCTGCACCCCGCCGTTGGATTCACCGGACTCTTCACCTCCCCGCGCAAAAGCTCATGTACCTTCCCACGCGAAGACGCACTCGGCACCGGAATCGCCGCCAGAAGCCCCTGCGTATACGGATGCAGCGGCCGCGCAAACATCTCATCATAAGGTGCCCTCTCCACACAGCACCCCATATACATCACCATAATCTCATCTGAAATATGCTTCACCACCGACAGATCATGCGTAATAAACAGATACGACAGCTCCATCTGCTCCTGCAGATCCATCAGAAGATTTAAAATCTGCGCCTGGATCGACACATCCAGCGCCGACACCGGCTCATCACAGACCACCAGCTTCGGCTCCATGATCAGCGCACGCGCCACACCGATACGCTGCCGGCGTCCACCGTCCAGCTCATGCGGATACGCATCCATCAGACGCTTCGCCAGACCGACCGTCTCCATCATCCGGTCCACACGCTCCCACATCTCCTGCTTCGACTTGCAGATCCGGTTTACGATCAACGGCTCCGCGATCAGCTGCCGCACCGTCATACGTCCGTTCAGACTCGAAAACGGATCCTGAAAGATCATCTGCATCTTCGGCTGCACAGCAGCAAACTCCCGCTTACTCATCGCCGTCAGCTCCTTACCGTCAAACACGACAGACCCCGCCGTCGGCTTGTTCAGCATCAGAAGCGTACGTCCAAGCGTAGACTTTCCACAGCCTGACTCACCTACAACGCCCAGCGTCTTTCCCTTATTAAGCGTCAACGACACACCGTCCACCGCATGCAGCTTTCCGGCCGGTACATCAAAATATTTTTTCAGATCCTTTACTTCAAGAAGTCTCTCACTCATGCCTGTACCTCACTTTCTGCAGCTTTCATACGATGACAGCAGATACTGTGCCCGTTTTTCTCATACAGCTCCGGTTTTTCCGTCTCACAGCAGCTCTCACGATACGGACAGCGCGGAGCAAAAGCACAGCCCTTCGGCAGATTCGTCGGATCCGGCACCATACCCTCGATCGGATGCAGACGCTTCTCATCGTCCGACAGACTCGGAATCGAAGCAAACAGACCTTCCGTATACGGATGATGCTTCCTTCCTTTCGAAAACAGATCCTCCACCGTACCATATTCCACGATCTCACCGGCATAGACCACGCCGACCTTATCACTCGTCTCCGCGATAACACCCAGATCATGCGTGATCATAATAACAGATGTACCGTATTTTCTCTGCAGCTCACAGATCATCGTCAGGATCTGTGCCTGGATCGTTACATCCAACGCCGTCGTCGGCTCATCCGCGATCAGAAGCTCCGGATGACAGATCAGCGCCATAGCGATGACCACCCTCTGCTTCATACCGCCGGAAAACTGATACGGATACTCATTTTTACGGGATTTCGGGATCCCGACAAGCTCCAGTGTTTTTTCTACTTCTCTGTCCAGTTCATCCTTTGACAGATTTTCCGTATTATGCAGATAGAGTGCCTCATGGATCTGATCACCGACACATACTACCGGGTTTAAAGCCGTCATCGGATCCTGAAAGATCATCGAAATCTTCTGTCCGCGGATCTTTTCCATCTGTCTGTCATTTAATTTCAGCAGGTCCTGACCCTCGTATACTACCTTTCCACCGGTCACATGACCGGTACGCTCCGGCAGAAGACCAAGGATAGCCATCGCTGTCGTTGTTTTTCCTGCACCGGTCTCACCGACCAGTCCGATTGTCTCACCCTTTCCCACGGAAAAACTAAGACCATTGACCGCATGTACGGTCTCTGCATCTGTACGATATTCAACCTGCAGATTTTCTACCTGTAATACTGTTTCTCCCATTGTCTTTTCCCCTCCTTTAATCCTTTAACTTCGGATCCAGTGCATCCGTCAGGCCATCACCTACGAGATTAAAGCTCAGGGCTGAAAGAATGATAAAGATACCGGGGAATAAAAGCATATACGGTGCTGTGAACATATATGCCTCAGCTTCGGATAACAGCGCGCCCCATTCCGGAGACGGCGGCTGGATGCCCATACCAATAAAGCTTAAACCTGCAGCGGAAAGGATCATGCCGGCAATACTCATGGTCGTGTTTACAATGATCGGCCCCATCGCATTCGGCAGTACATACCGGAAAATGATACGGGCTTTGGACGTACCGTAGGAACGGGCGGCTTCGATATAATCCTCCTCGGCTACCGTCATCACCACAGAACGTACCAGACGCACATTACCCGGAATACACGAAACCGTAATCGCAATGATCAGATTCTGCAGATTGGCACCCAGTGCTGCCACAACAGCCAGCGACAGAAGGATCGGCGGTACACATAAGAATACATCTGTAATACGGCAGATCACATTGTCAACAACACCGCCAAAGTAACCGGCACTCGCACCGAGAACGGCACCGACGACCAGAGCGATCAGACTCGTTGCCACACCGATGAAGAGAGAATATCTCGCGCCGTGGATGACACGGGCAAACAGGTCACGGCCATATTCGTCCGTACCAAACCAGTGTGCACTGCTCGGTGCCAGAAGTCTTTCGGAACCGGACTGTGCGATAACCTTCTCATACGGAACGATCAGATCGGCAAAAACAGCCAGAAGTACGATCACCGTCAGGATGATCAGACCTGCCACTGCGGCCTTATTCTTACAGAAGCGACGCCAGATTTCTTTTCTCATATGTCCTTTTCTTGTATTATCCACGACGTCCACCTCCGTTCTTGTATTTTGCCATGATCCTCGGATCAATAAAGGCATACAGGATATCCACCAGTAGAATGATCAGACTGAACAAAAAGGCCAGAAACAGTGTGGATCCCATAACAACCGGAATATCCTTCTGACGAATCGCTGTTGTAATTAAAAGTCCCATACCAGGCATGGCAAATACGGTCTCAGCGATGATCGCTCCGCCAAGGGAAGCGCCAAAGCTGGTGCCAAGTGTCGTTACTACCGGCAGCATAGCATTTCGCATCGCATGTTTCCAGATGATCCTTCTCTCAGAAGCACCCTTTGCCTTTGCTGTTTTGATATATTCCTGCCGGATTGTCTCCAGCATCGCTGAACGTGTCAGTCTGAGGATACTCGCTGCCGATCCCGCCGCCACAGTGATCGTCGGCAGAATAAAATGCACCAGATCATCCGCGCCGAAAGACGGCAGAATACGTAAGTTCAGGGCAAATCCCATAATCAGCATCAGTCCGAGCCAGAAACCAGGGATAGAGGCAAAGACCAGTGCTGTGATCACACAGAAATGATCCAGTACCGAATATTTCCGTACAGCAGAGATCACACCAAGTGAGATACCGACGATCGCAGATACGCTCATCGACAGGATCGTCAGAAGCAGTGTGTTCGGGAATCTGGCTGCAATATCTGTGATGACCGGTTCTCTGGACTGATAGGATGTACCCAGATCCAGATGACAGACAATACCCTTGATATACTCAAAAAAGCGGATCAGAAACGGCTGATCGTAGCCAAATTCATGGTTCAGTGCAGCGATATCGTCCGGGGATGCAGTCACACCCAGGATGATCGTACCCGGATCGCCCGGTGTCAGTGACAGGATGGCAAAGACTAAAAATGCCACGCCAAGAAGCACCAGGATCATATATAACAGACGTTTTCCTATATATTTGCCCATCTTTAGTTGCCCCCTTTCTCAGTATTCCAGGAGAAATCATAGATCTGATAGAAGCCCTCGTATCCCAGACGACTGCAGTTTAACTCGCGGTTATGTGCAAACAGCTGATACGGGTTACAGATCGTACCATATACGGCCAGATCCTGCACCTTTGTGAAAATTTCTTCGTACAGTGCTTTTCTTTCTTCCTGATCGTTACTCTCTCCTGCCTTTGCAAAGAGATCATCGATCTCCGGATCAGAGAAACGGGCATTATTTGCCATACCGATATAATCCGTAGTCAGGGCAAGTGACATCTGCTGGGTATCGCCCTCCAGTGTCATGTTCAGTGCTGTGATACTGTAATTTCCCTGCGTCAGATCACTGATATAGGAGTTAAACTCCTTGACTTCGATCCTGACTTCCAGTCCAACCTCATGCAGCTGGCTCTGTACTACAGTGGCAATGTTGGAATAACGCTCCGGCACAAGCATACTGCCAAGATCATACGGTGTCTGTATACCGGCTTCCTGTAAAAGGGCTTTGGCTTTTTCAGGATCATACGTGTACTGTGTCTGGTCATCACTGTAGCCCAGACGCTCTTTTGAACAGATATTGGAGTTGATCTCCGCTTCACCGTCATAGCAGATGTCAGCGATCGTCTGACGATCTAGTGCATAGTTGATCGCCTGACGTACCAGCTGATTGTTAAACGGCTCTTTTTCCAGATTCATACAGACATAGGTAAAGCTTGATGTCTGTACGTGCTCGATATCTACACGGTCATTACCCTTCAGAGCCAGAATACTCGAGGAATCGATCATACCGAAATTTACCTCACCGGTCTGCATGGCAATCGCCTTTGTCGTAGCATCCGGAATTACCTTGAAAATGACATGTTTGATATCTGCCACACCACGGTAATAGCCATCAAAAGCCTCCAGCGTGATCTTGCTGCCCTTTTCTCTGTTGACAAAACGGTACGGGCCACTGCCCATCGGCTTGCTGGCAAACGTATCTGCCGATGTGTCATAGTAATCTTTCGAAGCGATATGTACACGGCTCACCCCCAGTAAAAACGGGGAATACATATGCTGCATATGACAGACGACCGTATAGTCATCCTGTTTTTCGGCATGATCCAGACCGTCCACATAGCTGTTCTGATAGTTTGAATTCTGGTACATTTCCAGAGAAAATACCACGTCATCGGCTGTTACCGGTGTGCCATCATGGAAGGTGGCATCCTGACGCAGATGGAAGGTGTATGTCATACCATCTTCAGATACCTCCCAGCTTTCTGCCAGACGTGCCTCCGGATCAGAGGTACCGCTCATATCCATATAGATCAGTGTATCGTAGATCTGATCCAGGATCTGAGACTCAATATTTGTGGAGTAATCTGACGGATGCAGTGTATCGACATCTGCCGCCAGTGCTACCGTAAGAGTTCCTTCCTTTTGTGCTTTTTCGACATAGTTTTCACCACAGCCTGTAAACAGAAACAGCAGTGCCGCGGTAAACAGAAGATATACGAGCAGTTCCTTGCCGCCCTTTACTTTTTTCTCGTTCATCTGTTTTCTCCTTAACAGGCTTATTAATAGGTAAACTCATATGCAGCAAATGCAGCACACAGGCGTACACCGGCTTCGATGTCGCGTAAAGATGCCACACAGCTCTGGCAGTGCGGGTAACGCGTAGCTACCGCAATACCACCGGCGCGCACACCGTAATGGGAAACGTTCATACTGGATGCATCCGTACCGCCCTGGTCGATAACTTCACGCTGATACGGAATATTCTGTTTTTCACAACAGTCGATCATGGCAGCTACCACATGGCGGTCACAGACAACAGAAGGATCACAGATCTTAATCGCTGCACCGGCATTGACAGCATTGCTTCCCTCAAGGTCACACGGATAATCATGTGCCGGCGTGATATCTACGGCCACACCGATATCCGGCTTGATAGCTGCTGCGGAAGGTTTGGAACCACGACAGCCCAGCTCTTCCTGTACCGTAAAGACATAATACACATCGTTCGGTCCTTTGCCGTCATTCTCTTTGAGGGCCTCGATCAGCTGGAAACAGCCGATACGGTTATCCAGGGATTTTGAGCATACCAGATCATTCTGCATGTGCAGATATTCTCCGATATACCCGATCGGATCACCGAGTTTTACATATTTTTCTGCATCTTCTTTATCCTTTGCACCGATGTCGATGACCAGTTTTCCGGCCTTGTTTCCGGCTTCCTCGATCGGACCGTTACAGCCTACGACACCCGTCATACCATTGGCGAACTGTACTCTGCCGTTATAGGCCGAACCTGTCCAGTTCCAGCCGAGATTGCAGACCTGCAGCGTGCCATCCGGCAGGATCTTTTTGACCATAAAGCCGATCTCATCCATATGGGCAGCAAACATGATTCTCTTTTTATGCGGGTGATCCACACCTTTTTTCAGTACGATCAGGTTGCCGATCGCATCTTCTGTGATCTCGTCGGCATACGGTGTCACTTCACGGCGGATGATCTCACGGATATTGTCCTCAAATCCGGCAACGCCAAAGGCCTGTGTCAGTTCTTTTAATAATGCTTCGTTTCTTACTGGTTCCATAGCAATCCCTCCTGCAGGTATCTCCTGCTCTTTATGCTGTATGTTTTTCCCTGTATATTTCTTGTTTTCTTTTATGCTGCAACCGCCTGGCAGCAGTCTGCGATCATTTTTCCGGTTCCGGCTTTACCGGCACAAATTTGGTGCGGTTCATGACCGGATGCTGCAGACGGAGTGCACCCTTTTTCGGACAGACCATCACGCAGGCACCACAATAATAACACTCTCCCGGATACATGACGATGGGAGACTTCCCTTTTTCCGGATTTGGCAGCAGGATATCACACTGACAGATCTCTGCGCAGGCATTGCAGCCAATACATTTTTCTTCATCATAGATCAGCGGTGTGGCACTGCAGGGAATGACTTCTGCTTTTAACCTGTTCATCATTTTCCTTCACCTCCGATGTAGTCCTGATTTCTCTTTTCATACTCGGTTTTCAGATCACCAAAATAGTCACCCGGCACAGTTCCACGTACCGGCACGCCATCTTCCTGACGGATCGTGATAAAGCAGTGTTCCTCTTTTGGGTCCATTTCCGGATAATCACTTCTGTAGAAGCAAAGCTGCTTTGAACTGGATTTACGCATCAGGCAGGCATGCAGGATCATCTCGGAAACATCAAGGATATCCAGTACCTCATGGGTACGCATCAGCTCGTGCGGATTTGAGCAGTACAGCTGCGGCACGATCTCCTCGCGGTAACTCTTTAACAGATCCAGACCTTCCTTTAACAGGGCTTCACATTTGACACCGCCACAGTAGTTCTGCATACATTTGGAGATGGCCATATTCAGCTCTTTCCATGTCACGCCCTCTGTACGGTACATCGGCGCATACAGTCTTTCACGCTCTGCATCCACATCCGCCTGACTGACTTCACCAAGCTCTACCGTACCACTGTAATCTGCCGCTTTACGTCCGGCATAATATCCGGTTGCACAGGCAAATCCGGCACAGTCAGAGGCAAACAGCTGATCACCGGCAGCATAGATACCATCGATATTGGTCTTCAGATCCCAGTCATGCATGATACCACCCGGTGCACCGAAAAGCTGTCTCTCCTGCTCCAGAAAAGCTGCGGACTGCCAGCCGGTACCGTAGCTCTGCAGCATATGCTTTGCAGGATCAAATCCCTTGTCTGTATAATACTGCAGTACCGGAATCTTTGTCTTGCCTTCTTCACCGACCATCATGCCCCAGATGACTTTTCTTTCCATCTCCGGCATACGGCTTAAATCTGCATAGAACGGCAGCTGGTAGCCACGTTTGATCAGCTCGTCAAACGGCATCGTCTCCGGACCTCTGTATTCATACTTCGGCTCATCGATCACACCGCCCTTTAAGAAGAATTTCTGGCCTTTTACGGGATAATATCTCTCGGAAACGGTTTTTAACACATTACCGTCACGGTCCAGATACGGGATCTCCACACCTCTGGCATCAACCATCGTTGCCGCATACCAGGTATTGTGGTTGTTTCCGGTACTGTACGGCGGGAAGCTTCTTCCCGAAGCGGAGAACTCACCTTTGACGGATTTTTCCATCATGGTAAATTCCACACCGGCGCGCCAGCCCATCGCGTGTCCACTGCCGATCGACTGCATCGGACGGAACTCACACAGACCTGTCAGATCCGGATTAAACAGCCATACCCTGGCCGGTCGTGACATGGTCAGTGTCGTGGCTTTGGCTCTGAATACCATGAGCTTTCCTGTATGTACATTCATACCTATGGCACCGATACCACGTTTTTTGCCGTTTTTCTCTTCAACGAGAAGGGATGTGGCTTCGGTACGGTCATAGATCTTTACGCCGAGACGCTTTAGCTCTTTGTACAAAGCCGGTTTGAATGTCGAACCCCATACACGTAAGGTGAATTTGTTCTTATAATCATAGGCAAACATCAGCTTCGTTTCATCGTCACGGAACTCAGCCCCTTTAAATTCATCCTCTGTATCACGGATCTTGCCGCCAAAGCTCTCCATATCCAGAAGCCGGTCATATCCCTCACGGCATTCGATATAGTGCGCGATACCATTGCTGTAATGATCCTGCTCATCCACATAGGCATTAGCGATCTCCTCCGGAGTCACACCGGAACAGGGATTCGTACAGGCAGATTCCCAGTGGTCAAACCCGGTACCTCCTGAACCACTCCTCTTTGTAGCACCTTTCTCTACCAGTACTACCTTTTTGCCCTTTCTGGCAGCTGCGATCGCAGCATAACATCCGGCCAGACCACCACCCAGAACGAGGACATCGGACTCCATTGTCTCTGTCTGGTTAAATTCGTCCGGATACGGCCATGCGTATTCTGCCATAACTCTTTGCTCCTTTCTTCTTTTCCCTGCCGTACACTTCATCGTCTGCTCAGACAGAGCATGTTTTGATTTCCGACAGTTTACTTTTGGTGAAAATATCTTCTTTGCAAAAAGGTGCATAAAGGAACCGCCTTTATGCACCTTTGCAGGAATTCATTGCTTAATTTTGCATTTTGCAAAATGTTTGTTACAAATATGACTATAGCACTTTACTGTACTGTTGTAAATACAAAAGCGCTTGATTTTCTCACTTTTTCTTTTGAAATAGTTTATAAATTTTACCGACCTTTTCGAATTTGCACATGATTTTGTCACATTTTTACGGTATTCTATTTACTGTCAAAGGGAAACGACAAAAGCAACTGCTTTCCCGATAGCAGCCGACATTTCCCCACCGTAACTGGTGTGGATGACATATAACAGATTTTTTCTCTCTTTCCTTTCAAAATGAGGAGCCATCCGAAATGGGTGGCTCCTCGTTTTTTTACCGATACAAATCAGATATTCTTTCACCGGACTGTTCTGACAGTGAACAGATCGTGGCCGGACCGGCTGTGCCCAGTTCCAGATACAGATCCGCCGTATTCTGGTAAGCGATCAGAGCCTGTGTGGTTGCTCTGTCAAATCTGCCACTGATGATCAGAACATATCCAGATTCAATAAGCGCATACTGCAGCCATCGCACACAGGCACCATCATTGCCCGGATAGAGCGTCTTGACCGGAACCGGATAGGGATTTTTCTCTGGCGTCTGCCCCGGCAGATCATATGCAGGATACAGGATATCTTTCAGCAAAAGACCGTGGGTAAAGCCACGTCCATTTATTTCCGATTTCACGCAACCATAGTCTATACTGCGGGATTCGATGCAGCAGAGTTTCCCCTGTTCACAGCCTGTAAACACAGCAACATGGCCTTTTTTCCACAGGATCGTTCCAGGCGGAAACACATCTGCCTGTTCCATCGGCATACGGAGACTGGCTCTGGCATACAGCTGCGCTGTTCCCAACGGAATCCCCGTATAGCCTTCGATCAGGCCAGAACAGTCACAGCAGATCTTACCGATCATTTGTTTTTTTCTGGCTTTTTCCATATACGCTTCGGTTACGACCGCGGAATGCATCCGGTGCATAACATCCATAAACGACTCGGTAAGCGGCTGCAGTTTTGCGCCAAAAAAATACGGTGTACCGAGTTTACTCTCTGCATAGGTGCAAAGCCCTTCCCCCGTATATTCCATCTGCAGGCAGACTCCGTTTTTCCTATAATATGCGAAAAAAAGCGCTGCAGTTCACAGATGATTTGCGGACTGCAACGCTCTTTATTGCCATGCATATCAATACCTGGTTCAGTGGACCAGTTTTGATTTCAAAACCTGGTCTTCTAAAGCAGGATTAACAATTAGTATTCTTCCGGATTTTCCTGTGGCCATACTGCCTGTGCATATACCAGAGAATGCATCAGATGGGCTTTCATTTTGGCTGAGGCTTCCTCTGCCTGTCCCGCTGCAAATGCTTCGTAGATACTTCTGTGTTCTTCATGAATATGGCTTCGGTTATCCATCTGCTGTTCATACTGATAGGCAGCGACGGAAAGCTGTGAACGCATACGTTCGGCTGAACTTTTCAGGCGGGAATTGTCACAGTATTCATAAAAAAGCAGATGGAATTCGTCAGATAATTCCATAAGCTTTTTGGTATCTGTCTCTTTCTCACAGGTCAGCAGATTTTCCTTTAAACGTGTGGTCAGTTCTTCATACTGTACATGTTCTGCGGCATAACGCACGGCCAGAGCATCCAGATCCCCCATAAACTGAAAGATTTCCCGCAGATCCTGCGGGGTAAACTCAAGAACACGCACACCGATATTGGAGTAATAAAACATCAGTCCTTCTTCGGAAAGCCGGGTCAGTGCCTCACGGATCGGTGTGGAACTGACTTCAAAACGTTCCTGCAGCATTTTCAGTGTAAGCTTTGTGCCACATTTGATCTTCTGTGTCAAAATGTCCTGCCTCAGGATCTCATAGATCTGCTCGGACAGGGTCTGTTTATTTAAACGCATGGATTTCATTCCTTTTTTGTAATAATATTTCTTAAAAAAAAGCCGTCCACATCCCTTTTGCGAACTTTTTGTATGCCATTTTTTATCGACGCCATTTATTTCTCTGACGGCTGCGCTTTAAGCTGGCGATCTCTTTTTCTTTCTTTTCGAGGTCGGCTTCCAGCTGGGCTATGTATTTGTCCTTTTCGCCGGGAAGAAGGTGCTTCTCTGCTACGTATTCTTTTGCTCTCTGGAGTCCTTTATTTACTACGTCTTTTAATTCCATGACTGTGTCTCCTCTCGACTTTTTATCAGCCTGGGCAGTAAGGCTGGCCTGCGGGCTGTATGTTGATATCAGTATACACCTACGTTGATGAAAAGGCAAAGCAAAAACCCCTGAAAGCGCTTTGTTTTCAAGGACTTCAGCGTTTTCAAGGGTTTCTGGCATTATATCAAAAAATCGGGGTAACAGGATTCGAACCTGCGACCTCACGGCCCCCAGCCGTGCGCT
>JAHZHB010000026.1 GCA_019420465.1 Lachnospiraceae bacterium | reverse complement strand
TCCATTTTTAAGGAACCCTTCTTCTTATCGTGTCCATTCTACAGGGTATATTTTATCTGTCATAATATTCTTCCAGAAACTGCTCGATCTTTTTCTATACCTTTTTCTATCCCTTCTTCCAAACCTTCTTTCTTGCCATCCGCCCGCATACTTGCCATATCACACTCATAGAAAAATCTCGCTTCACACTGCTGACGAATCTTTTTGTCATTGTTTAACATTTTGATCAATTCTGCCATTTCTTTGAAAACCTCCTCTTCTTCAGCCTAGTAGTCCAGCTTTTCCACGCTGTCTGCCTGAATCATCTGTGCCAATCTTAAAATATCTTTTTCTTTATCTTGGAGCGCCAAATCCATCTTTGTCAGATCCAGTACGCGAATACAGAATTTATCCGTATACCGCTTTTGCGTCCGGCAATTCTGAATTCTTTACTCCGCATAGAATTCCGGTTCCTTCGGAAAAAGCGTAAATCCCAAAATCCCTATGTGACAGGTTTCCCGCAATTTATTATATCCCTTCCCGCTTTCCAATTCATTAAAGCTTCTGGCCCAGTACAGCAATGAACGTTCCGGCCAGAAATTCTGATACTGTATCTGCAATTCAACATCAAGTACGCTGTTTTTATTCAGCTCAACTTTGATATCAAGAATACAATAACAGGAGGCTTATCTTTCGAAAATCCCTGCTATCAACGATGACATAGCAGGGATTTTCGAAAGATATGAATGACAGATGGGAATAGAAATGTGCCGTGTAGAAATGGAAATATGTTATATACTTATACTATTATTTTTTATATTAAGTCAATATTTTACTTTAATACCAAACAGAAAATCCAAAAATCTGATCAAAATCTTACCAAACTGACCCACTATTTACAAAAACACCGACAGTACATTCTCCCATGTATCAGCCGGTGTTTCCATTCCTTTAATGTGCGTCTTTCTAATATCTTTCATTCCGTTCAGATATGGCTATAATTTTATTCTGAACAACCCATGCCTGTTGCAGTATGCATACAGATACTTTGTTCTGCTTCTATTAAATCTCGCCTCTGCGTTTCCCTCAGGATACAGCTTGAACAGCTGCACACCATTATCGGAAACTGCTGCCAGAAAAGAAATATAATGCTCCTTTGTCATGGGATGGTCCATGGTCACATAATACTCATCCTCCACAATCTCCGTTCTGATGCTGTGGTCATTGTCAACAGTCTCCGCTTCCATCGGCGGCAGCGCAATAGCGCAGCAGCAGACCATAGCCTGGCCAGTGCTGTGGATCACATTTCCGCAGACAGGACAGACATACCACAGGGAACGAAGCATATTGGCACAGCGATTTGTATTGTGAATATCCTCTCCGGAAAGCAGCTCGAGAACCGATATTCCCAATGCCGCGGCCAGTGGTTCCAATAAGGTGATATCGGGATATCCATGCCCTGTTTCCCACTTGGATACTGCCTTGTCACTGACCTGCAGGATTTCTGCCAATTCCGCCTGTGTCATACTTTTCTGTTCCCGAAGTTTTCGGATGACCGCACCCGTCACATATTGATTCATGATAATTCCCTCCTTTCGAAGAACAGAATAACATCAACGAAGGAGTGGCTCAACCTACGCAGAGTAGACTGCATTATATTGCCGCAAGACGATCCTCGTCAACCTCGATCACACATGGTTCTGTCAGGAAAGCCTGGCACAGCAGACGATATCCCTCTTTCAGCTGTTCCTCAGACAGCCACAGTTTATCTGCGGAGGTGATCTTTAACTCTCCTTCAATAACTTTGATAAAACATCTGCCACAGTTTCCTCTGCATCCGCAGGGTGTTTTTACTTTTACTTTCTGACTTAGCAGGTAATCCTGTAAGCGTATGTTTGCAGGACATTTTATTGTCATATTCTGCTCCTTTACTCTGTATACACATAGAACCGCAAAACACTATTTCTCTATGCAGGCATATTGTCGGATCCTTGCATTGATTTCCTCTGTTTTTCTTCCTGTAATCTCTGCAATTTTTTCCGCACTGAACCCATTGTTATAAAGTTGACCAATAATTTCTGTCTGCCCTTCCGCACGACCTTCTTCACGTCCCTCCGCGCGCATGCTCGCCATATCACACTCATAAAAGAAACGTGCCTCACACTGTTCCCGGATCTTCTTGTCATTATTTAATACGTTTATCAGCTCTGCCACTTCCTTAAATACCTGCCTTTCTTCTGCTATAGCGTCCAGTTTTTCTCTGCTGCCGGCTTTGATCATTCTGGCCCACTGTAAGATATCTTTTTGTGTATCTTCATCTGCCATCTCCATTTTGGTCAGATCCAGTATGCGAATGCAGAATTTGTCTGTATATTGATTCCGAATAGAACTCCGCTTCTTCCGGAAACAGGGTAAATGCCAGAATACCTATATGACAACTTTCCCGCAGAGAATCATATGGTTTTCCGCTTTCCAGCTCATTAAAGCATCTTGCCCAATACAACAACGAACGTTCCGGCCAGAAACTCTGGCGTTGGATCTGCAACTCAATATTGATCACTTTGTTTTTGTTTAGTTCTGTCTTAATATCAAGCATACAGGTTTTGCTGTCAATTGTTTCTCCCAGTTCTATGGGGTTCATGATCTCTACAGAAGCGATCTCCAATTCATCGAGATGCAGTAATGCGCACAGAAGACTTTTTAATGCCGGCCGTGATTTCTGCAGCACTTCCCGAAACATATAATCGTTCTGCATACCGTAAAATCTTTTTTCCAATGGTCTCCTCCTTTGATTTTTAAAAGCAGGAGACGCTGTTAGCTTTACCCTCCCGCTATGAATAGTGACATAGCAGGGATTTTCGAGAGTTTTCACTAACAGATAAGAAATGAAATGTGCTTAAAAGAGATGAAAATACGTCATATATTTATAGTATCATATTTCTATTTTAAGTCAATGTTATTTTTCTGATAATCCTTCTGAAAACCGTACCCCAAGCCTACTAACAGCAGGAGATTACCGCTCCTTAATTTAGAAACAGCCAGCAGAAAATGCCCTAAAAACACCGCCTATATTTGATATATACATTGTACCAAATACAGGCGGTATTATCTACTTTTTCAGTGCCCTCCCTCAATCTTGAGGGGAGGGGTTTCTTTTTGTTTCATTTTCCCTCATAATAATCGTATGAATGTTTTAAAAGATATTTTCATTGACCATTATGAAGAAATGATTTATACATTACATCCCCGTCCTTCAGTTATTGAAAACGTGGATAAAATGATCAATTGCGGGGATCCTTCCTTTGGCGGTGCCATGTTTGGGTGCCCTTGTTGTGATGAGCTTAAGTTCTTACCTTTCAGATGCCACAGGCGCTTCTGTCCTTCCTGCGGCAATAAATATTCTATCACTCGCACTCATGCAATGGCATCTAAACTTATTTCTATTCCTCATCGCCACTGTGTTTTTACTATTGACGAAAATCTTCGTCATTTCTTTTTTAAAGACCGTGATCTGCTTAATTGTCTTTTCCACTCCGTCTCAAGTGTCTTTTCACGTCTGTTTTATAAAATGAATATGTCTAAAAACTTTACTCCTGGATATATCATGGTTCTGCACACCTTTGGCAGAGACCTAAAATGGAACCCTCACATCCACTGTCTCATTTCTGAAGGCGGCTATAGTGATGACGGTTTCTGGTGCAATATTAAACATTTTAATTATACATTCCTTCGCAATGCTTTCCGTACAGCTCTCCTTAATGAAATGAAACAACATCTTGATTCTTCTTTCAAAAAGATTAAATCTTCCTGTTACAAAGATCATCCTCATGAGTTCTATGTCTATGCCAAACCGCAAAAATGCGACTCCCGATCTGCCATCAAATACATTGGCCGTTATCTTGGACGGCCTGTTATCGCTACTTCCCGTATTGATAACTATGATGGTGAATTCGTCACATTTCACTATAACCGGCATGAAGACGAGCAGTACGTTGAAGAAACAATACCGGCTATGGAATTTATTCAAAGGCTCATCCGACACATCCCGGAAAAGAGCTTTAAAATGATTCGCTATGGCGGTCTATACGCACGCCACAGAGACATAGACAAACATCTAAACCGAGCTGTCTCACGCGAAAAAGCAGCTTTCTACAAGAATTTCACCCGATGGAGAAATGCCATACTTTCTTCCTTTGGATACGCCCCCCTTAAATGTCCGAAATGCGGAACCATTATGGTGTTTCTGGAATTAAAATATAACCACAAACGCGTTTCTCTTGAAGAACTTTACGAGAAAGCCATGTCCCGATCCCGTAAGAAAAGAGTCCCTGGCTAGCTATGCGAATCGGTTTATCTATGTTACAATCTTCTTTAAAAGGAGGATGTATCCCACGAAAGAAAACATAAAAGAGTTACGCCAAAAATATATCAATAATCCCCCAGAAGGTATGACTCCGAAGGACATTCGTCGCATGAGCGACGAGGAGCTTCTGGATATGGAATATTTTCTAAATGAAGATCTCGATGACATTTTCGAAGAAGGCGAAGGATTTTTCATCTTCTAAATCAAAATGTCTGTTTTTCATGCCCGCCTTTGTGCGGGCATTTTTATTCAAGAGTTCGCCGAACGGCGAACTTTCCTATAAAGCGACAAAGCAGCCATCTTTATGAAATGGCTGCTCGGTATGTCTGATAACACGTGCCTTCTTTAGAAGCCCAGCGTATCATTGACAAGAATCACATGGATGCGGTCCTCGTGACGGGAATATCTGGTCACCAGGAACTGACAACAGATCGTATCCGGCGATTTGCAGTCATAGCATTTGCCCGTCTCCCTGCACGGGGTCTGACAGTTAACTCTCTGGGCGTTGGCCGGTGCAGCTGTATTTCTGGCATGCTTCATGGCACTGTCAAAATCCGGACAGACCTTATTGATGCCCACAATAAACACTACTTTTCTTGGTCCCTGTGCAATGCAGGAGACACGGTTGGCATTGCCATCGATATTGATCAGGATGCCGTCGTCTGTGATCGCATTGACACTTGACAGAAAGATATCCGCATCATATGCTGCCATAAGTCCCTCACGCGGGCTGAATTTTGCACGGTCGAGGTAATTGTAATTGCCCTCTTCAAGTACACGGATCAGGCCGATCTCGTGAGCGCTCATACAGCCGCCCATAGCGATCGTACTGCCCTCAGGGATCAGCTTTAAAGCCTCTTTTAAAGCTTCTTTCCTGTTAGCGGCATAATGACCGGTCATATTGCGGGATGCCAGCCCCTTGATCACTGTTTTGGCCAGCTGTTCGTTTCTTTTTCTCATATTTTCATCCATGGTCTGCACCTCCGGTTTCTTTTTCTTCTTAGTATAGTAGATTCCAGCCGAATTTACAAGCTGTCGCGATCTCCATATTCAGTTCGTTGTCTTCTACCAGAAGGATCCTCTTGCCCACAAACTTCTGCGGCTCGATGACAAATGTCTTTTTCTGCTTTACTTCACAGGCATCTTTTAATCCTCATTGTTTATTTTTCGTCCTGTTGTTTTTAGACAATCATTCTTAACATTATATTTTAAGGGAATACCACAGGATGTATCAATGAAAAAAGGCAATTTGTGTCAGATGTTACCATTCCCGGCATAATCAAAACTGATCCACCGGACCAGTTATTGATATGCACTGGCAAAAAAAGGGAGATACCGGCCAGTTACACCGGTATCTCCCTGTCTGTATATTTTGTTTTTACATTTCTGTTGCCAGATACCTGTGGCTGCACAGACTTTCGTTGCCACACGGCACGTCAATGCACACTCTTCAGCTGCGGGCATACAGCTGCATCAAACGGCAAATCTTTGCCACCAGCGAATCTGAAAAAGCATCCGCTTTTATCCGCCACGTCCAGTTCCCGCCAAGTGTTGAGGGCTGATTGATCCTTGCCTCCTTTCCCAGACACAGATAATCCTGCATCGGGATCACGCACAGATCAGCTACACTTGACACTGCCAGTCGGATAAAATCCCATACCTTCCGTTCTCTGGTATGGTCCGCATTGTCCATATATTCTTCCGCAAAAGCATAATCCTCCGGCGAAAGCTCATCGAGCCAGCCGTTTAACGTCGTATTGTCATGTGTTCCCGTATAGACCACACAGTGATGCGGATACAGATACGGCAGATAATTGCTCGCCTCTCTGGCATCAAATGCAAACTGGATGATCTTCATTCCCGGATACCCGGAAGCCGCCAGCATGTCCATAACCTCCTGCGTCAGATACCCCAGATCCTCCGCGATGATCGGACGCGGTCCCATCTTTTTATTCACTGTATCAAACAGCTTCATACCCGGCCCCTTCTCCCAGTGTCCGTTCTCCGCCGTCGGATCACCGTAGGGAATCGCATAATACGACTCAAATCCCCGGAAATGATCGATACGCACCACATCGTAGATCTCAAAGCACTGAGAAAGCCGGTCAAGCCACCACGAAAAACCAGTTTTCTCATGATACTCCCAACGGTACAGCGGATTCCCCCACAGCTGCCCCGTTGCCGAAAAAGCATCCGGCGGACCCCCCGCCACAGCCGTCGGCTCACAATGCTCATCAACAGCAAACAGCTCAGGATGTGCCCAGGCATCCGAACTGTCCAAAGACACATAGATCGGGATATCCCCGATGATCCGGATCCCCTTCTCATTCGCATAGCCTTTCAGGCTCATCCACTGCTTATGGAACAGAAACTGCTGGAACCGGTAAAAATCGATCTCCCGTGACAAAAGCACTTTCTGTACACCCAGCGCCTTTTCATCTCTGCGTTTCAGCTCATCTTCCCATTCTGTCCAGCAGATGCCACCCTTGCTGTCCTTGATTGCCATAAACAGACTGTAATCCTCCAGCCAGTATGCATTCTTCTCCAGAAAGGCATTGTACGCCTCATCCGGTACAAACCGCGCAAAAGCCTTTTTCAGCACTTCCGGCCGGTTCCGGTACAGCCACGCATAATCGATTCCGCCATCCGGCACCTCAGCCTTAACAGCCGCACACTCCGCATCTGTCAGAAGCCCCTCGGCCTTTAACGTCTCCAGATCGATAAAATACGGATTCCCCGCAAACGTGGAAAATGCCTGATATGGTGAATCCCCATACCCCGTCGGCCCCAGCGGCAAAATCTGCCAGAAGCTCTGACCGGCCGCAGAAAGCTTATCCACAAACTCCCGCGCTTCACAGGAAAAACACCCGATCCCATATGCCGAAGGCAACGAAAACACCGGCATCAAAATTCCCGCACTTCTCTCCATACTACCTGTCTCCTCTCTCAGCATCAGCGAGGTTTGCCGTGCTCCGGTCTGCCCTGCATAGATATAGCAGTTTTGCGCTCCGCCTCCGTCGGTCCGAGCCTGTAGTCTCGGACACTTACTCGGTAAAGTCGCTTAAAACTGCTATATCTATGCAGGGCAGACCGGAGCACGGCAAACCATCCACTTTTATGTCACACAATCATCCTTTTACGGCTCCAGCCACAACGCCTTCAATAATATATTTCTGGCAAACCAGATAAAATACAATAATCGGAATAATAGATATCACCAGCACACCCATCATAGCGCCCATATCCACAGAACCATAACCGCCCTTCAGATACTGCACCGCAATAGAAAGCGTCTTATACTTCTTCGTATTCAGCACCAGTGATGGCAGCAGATAATCGTTCCATATCCACATCGCCTGCAAAATAGCCACCGTAATACACGTCGGCTTCATGATCGGCATAACCACCTGGAAAAACGTCTGGATCGGCGTACAGCCATCGATCATTGCTGCTTCCTCGATCTCCAACGGAATCGATTTGACAAATCCTGTAAACATAAACACAGCCAGACCGGCACCAAAGCCAAGATAAATGATGATAATGCCCCACGGATTATCCATATGCAGCATATTGGCGATCTTTGAGAGCGTATACATCTCCATCTGGAACGGCACGACCATAGCGATCAGACATGCCATATAGATGATCTTTGTTGCCACATTACGGACACGCACTATATACCATGCTGTCATCGAACAGCACAGAATGATCACCGCCACAGACAGCACCGTGATAAATACCGTCCAGCCAAACGCGGAGATCAGCCCTGTTTTCTCAATACCACGCACATAGTTTTCCAGGCCGACAAACGTCTTGTGATTGGGCAGGGCAAACGGTGCTTTGCTGATATAGGCCTTTTTCTTAAAGGAATTGATCACAACCAGAAGGATCGGATATACATACAGTATACTGATGATCGTAAAGATCAACGTCAGCAGCTTATTATGCTTACACAGCTTCTTTTTTTCCATTACTGCTGCACCTCCTTCGATGTACTGATCCTGTTCTGGGCAATCGCGATGATCGTTACCAGGATAAAGAACAGTACCGCCTTGGCCTGTCCGACACCCTCATACCCTGTTCTGCCATAGAACGTATAGAAAATGTTCAAAGCCAGCATCTCAGATGCCTTGCTCGGTGCACCATTGGTCAGCGCCAGGTTCTGGTCAAACAGCTTGAAACCGTTAGTCAGCGTCAGGAAAGAACAGATCGTGATCGACGGCATGACCATCGGCAGAATGACATTTTTGAGTACCTGTGAGGACGTTGCCCCATCCATCTTGGCTGCTTCGATCAGCTCACCCGGAATATTCTGGATACCGGCAATATAGATAACCATCATATAGCCGACCTGCTGCCACAGTGTCAGGATCACCAGACCCCAGAAACCATAGATTGAAGAATACGTCAGTGTACGGTCAAACATAGCCAGAATACCGTTTAACAGAAGCTGCCATACATAGCCCAGGATAATACCGCCGATCAGGTTCGGCATAAAGAATACGGTACGAAAAACATTGGTACCGCGAAATCCCTTGGTCAGAAGCATTGCTACCGCAAAAGCCAGCACATTGATCAGAATGACCGTAACGATAGTAAACAATACAGTAAATACGAGGGAATGCGTAAAATCGTTTTCCTCAAAAATCTTGATATAGTTTGCCAGTCCGATAAACTTTGCATCCGTTACTGTCGTAAATTTACAGAACGACAAATATACACCCAAAAGAAAAGGTGCGATAAAACCAATCGTAAATGCAATGATCGTCGGCAGAACAAAAATGGGAAAATATCGTTTGATTGCTTTCTCCATACCAGTTTTCCTCTCTCATTTTTTCTGTAAAAGATGGCGGGCAAGTACTCCTGCCCGCCATCCTCGTTGCTTAGCCTGTCATACCGGATCTTTTAATCCTGTATACCTTTATGTCCGTCAAAGCTGTCTTATCGTCCGGTTTTACTGTGCGTTTGCTGCAGCATATTCTTTAGCCCAGTCATCTACGAAAGCTGTCTTAACAGCATCCCAGTTGCCTGTACCCTGTGCATACTCAAGCAGTGCGGAACCTACGCCGTTTTTCCAGTTCTCACTCGGCATGGTAGTGAAGTTCCAGCTGACAGCTGTCTTGCCTGCTTTGGTGTACTCATTGTTGGCCTGTACAAGCGGATTCTCCGGAAGGTAATCATCAAATGTGGAGAACGGTGTAACAAAGCCCATCTCCTGAGCCAGTGCCTCGCGGCCCTCATCACTCTCAACTACCCATGCCATGAAGTCCAGTGTAGCCTGGATATCAGCCGGGTCAGCCTTGGCATTTACACACCAGTAGTTCTCGGAACCTGTGCAAAGGCCCTGATTTTCTTCTCCCGGTGCTCCGATGTAGATCGGCAGCATACCCAGATCTTCGTCATCTACTTCATTGTCTTTGATATCATTGTAAGCCCATGTACCATTCTGATAGAAGACAGCCTCACCCAGAGCGAACTCAGAAGCGGCATCCTCACCTGTCTTGGAAGAGATCATGCTCGGCTCACATGTAGCATTGTTGATGTACAGATCCCAGATGTTTTTGTAATTGTCAAGGTATGTACCCTCGATCGCATCTGTGGACGTGATACCTTTGTCTTTGTACTCATAGTAGATCGGCAGGTTGGCCAGATGTGTCTTAAATCTCCAGTCAGAGGAAGAATCCATACCGGCGGAAGTAAAGGCACCCTCTACACCCAGATCATCCTTGTTTGCCTGAATCTCTTCAGCTACTGTCTTCAGTGCATCGAAATTATTCAGCTGATCGATGGATTTGATCGTTGCGTAATCCTTGCTGAAATAGTCGTTCAGGATCTTCTTATTATAGATGATACCGTAAGTCTCGATAACATAGGCGATACTCTGTACTGCGTCACCATCTTTTAATGCATAATCATCGCTGACCAGATCACCGTAAACCTTGCTGCCGGACAGGTCGTAGCAGTAATCCTTCCATGTAGCCAGACCAACCGGACCATTTACCTGGAACATCGTCGGTGCATCGGATTTGGCCATCTCAGCTTTCAGTGTGGACTCATATGTTCCGCTGGCTGCTGTCTGTACATCTACCTGTACACCTGTCTCCTCTGTATATTTTGCTGCCAGATCTACCCACTGATCTGCCTGTTCCGGTTTGAAGTTCAGATAGTAAACTTTGCCACCTTCTGCTGAAGCTGTTTCAGAGCCGGCATCGCTGGCTGCAGGAGCCTCACTCGTCTGGCTTGTCTCGCCTGCTGCGCTGCTGCCTGCAGGAGCTGTACTGCCTGTTGCTGAAGAAGAACTTCCGCAGCCTGCCAGTGTACCTGCTGCCATAACTGCTGCCATAGATACGGCCATAAAGCGTTTCATATTTCTCATTTTCCTTTTCCTCCTTGTTTTTAGTGTACCCTTTTCTTGATGGTTTTATTTTATAAGAAGGAAGAAAGTTTCGAAATATCAATATTTTTCGATACATATCAGAATTTTATGATATTGGAAATCCATCTTATATATTCTGCATTTCTGCAACAATTTACGACATCGGTCATCTTCTGGCCTGTCGGATTTCATTGGCCTTATCTGTCAGCTTCTGACCACCCTGCGCATACCAATCCTGTACATATTGATCAAAAGAATCCACGCTGGCCTCCCCCGTAATGATCTGGATAAAGGTTTTGACCGTCAGATCCGTAAGTTCATCACTTTTCAGTGTATTGTATTCCTGTGTATAACCTTCGTTGACGTATTTGACCTTTGCATTCAGGATCTTGCCCACGGCCACGATACGGGAGGTATACGCTGCCCACAGAAAACCGGTCCGTTTCTGTCCATCCGTCAGATATTTCTGACAACTGTTATAATACCCCTGTTCCAGCACAGTCAGATCATTGTATTCTCTTCTGTTTTGCATTGCACTGAGAATACGTTTTGTCGTACGGAATACGGCATCTGAATAATCCGTATTGATCAAAAACGGCGTTGCCGACTGATCGACATTCATCCCCAGATACTGACCGACACCCACGGCATCCTCTTTACCATTATACCGGGCATAATCAAAAAGTGCCGAGATGATCTTCGGAATGATCTCCGGATGCTCATAACCTTTACGGGCCACGATACAATACTGCCGCCCATAAGAAAGTGATGTCTGGATTTCATTCTTCTCATCTGCGAACAGATACGGCTTCCACCTGGCCTCGGCGTCATTAATCCCGGACAGTGGTGAATCCGGTGCCCACCACCAGCCAAAAAATGCACCACATCGCTGCGTGGCCAGAAGATCTGCCATATTCGTCTTTGTCCGCAGCATAAACCCCTGATCGAGTACTCCCGCCGCATACTGCTCGTGCAGATAGGCAAGCGCTTTCTTCATCTGCGGTGCGACCGATCCATTGATCATCGTACCATCCTCTGCCTCCAGCCATTTCCCCGGATAGGCATGGAAATAGTCAAACAGTGGATCCAGCGAAAAACAGCTGTCCGACTGACCGATCAGACTCGGGGCAAATGCCAGCCCCACATTACCCTCAGGACTGTTTCCCGGATTTTCTTTTGCAAAGGTTCGGATGATTTCCATCGCCTGTTCCATCGTCTGAGGCTCCGAAAGCCCCAGTGCATCGATCCAGTCCTTTCGCATCCATAACAGATTCGGCCCGGTATAGACCTCGGTTTCGGGAAAAGCCATCAGCTTCCCGTCATAGGTAACCATATCCAGTTTATTCTCACCGTAGCTGCCATACATTTCTTTGATCCGGTCGCTGGTACAGGTTTCATACACATCACTCAGATCCTCGATCATATCCTGCTGCACTAAAAGATCCAGCATTTCCTTGCTGGTTACAAGCATAATATCCGGCAATTCTCCCTCCTGGATCGCCATCGTTTCCAGCTGTTCATACTGTGTACCACCGAGTCCCTCAAAAGCATCCTTATTCTGCACATTCAGAAGCTCCCTGAGATAGCGGGTATAGTTATTATTCTCATAGGTATCGGCCAAAGGCATATTCGAATTGTTATCCGATGTCATCTTCCCCAGCGTATAGGTCACCAGCTCGGGATACCGTCCCAGCGGCGTTGTCATCGCCGTCTGCCATCTTGCATCCGTCATTGAACTATTCTGACTGTCCGTTATACCTTCCGTTGCAGAAGCAAAAGAACTCTCCTTGGCTGTCTGTTTTCCACAGCCGCCCAGCAGACTGCCAGTCACTGTCCACAGAACCAGAAAAGATATACACTTAATTTTCCATTTCATCTATGATCCCCTTTCCACTCTCTGACAGCTGTTTTGGAATATAGACTGTCACTGTTGTTCCCTTTCCCGGTGTACTGGCAAACAGCATCTGCGCACTATTACCATACAAAAGTTCCAGCCGCTCATTGACATTTCGCACACCGTAGCCCTTAGCGTTTACGCTCATCAGAGACTGGCAGACCTCCGGCTCCATGCCTACTCCCGTATCCGTAATTTTCCAGATAAGTCGGTTTTTTTCTTCATAACAACGGATGGACAGTTTTTTTTCTCCTTCGTCCTTCAGATTCAAGCCATGCTCCAGCGCATTTTCAATCAGCGGCTGCAACACAAGTTTCGGCATTTTATACAAATACAACGATTCATTTACGTCATATTCCACAGTAAAATCATCATCATGCATCACGAGCTGGATATCCAGATAGGAGCGGATGTTTAACAGCTCACTCTCGACCGTGATCAGACTTTTTCCTTTATTTAATGTTGTCCGGTAAAAATCAGAAAGTGCCAGCGTCACATGGCTGATATCATCCTGTCCGGCGGCCAGAGCCTTCCAGTTGATCACCGATAGTGTATTGTACAGAAAGTGCGGATTGATCTGCGCCTGCAATGCCTTCATTTCCTGTCGCTGCTGCCGGATCTTACCCTCGTACACCTCATGGATCAGCGTATTGATCTCGTCCAGCATCCTGTGAAAGCTTCGCACCAGAATACCAATCTCATCCCTGGAATCATCCTCCAGACAGATCGTACGGTATTCCGGATCAACTGTATCCACACTCCTTGTCAGTGCCTCGATGCGCCGCACCAGAATCCGGCTCATATAACGGCTGATCAGAAGGATCGCCAGCAGACAGAATCCAACCACCAGAAGAATCCACCCCAGCATGACCATAAATTCCTGATAGATTGCTTTTTTTTCCATATATATACAGACAGATACCGGCAGACTGCTGATTTTCTGCGTCAGGATCATATATTCATCCGCCAGCTCATCATAGGTCATGTTCTGGGCAAAATCTGCATTCTGGAACAGGATGCGATTCCCGTCATCTATCATCATAATGCCCGCACCCTCTTTTTCAAAGTACTGCAGCGGATCGGTAAAGCTCTGCAGATTGCAGTATACGCCAAGATACGCCTCCGACTCATGGAATCCCGGAAAGCTGCGGATCGACAACAGCTGTTCATGGCTGTCATCCGGCCATACCCACAGCGCACTCTGCGCCGTCTTCAGCTCCTGAAACCATGATTTTTCCTCAATCTCTGCCAAGGGCGCCAGCGTCGTGTCATGAGCAATCTGTATATTGTCCGAATAAATCGTCAGATGATCGATGCCATCGTGATAGAATTTCGGCATATTTAAGACCGGATCCACAGTCTTTGTATAATCATAATAAACATCGTATTTTTCTTTCTGCGGCTTGTCCAGAATATCCTGCAATTCCGAGTCAAACACCGTATACGTCAGCAGGTTGACATAGACATCCTCCTGCCGTTCGATCGAGTCACTGACCTGTTTCAGCGAAACCTCCATGGATTCCCTCTCACGTTCCGACAGGATCTTCCGAAAACCGCTGACCATAAAAAGAGCTACGATTGCCAGTGGCACAAGACCTACGATAATCATTACACCATTGATCTTTCGCCGGTATTTCATATTATGAATGCGAGAGAGAAAATCAGCTATCCAGTGTTTCATCGTCTTTTCCACCTTTCCGGTAACGCTCGGGACTCATACCGGCATACTCCCTAAAGCTCTGACAGAAATAGGATACATTCGAAAATCCCACCTTCTCGCATACCTGCACGATCTTCATGTCCGTCTGGGTTAAAAGCTCCTTCGCCTTTTCCATACGGCACTGCCGGATATAACGGCTGATCGTCATACCGGTTTCCTTCTTAAATATATAGCTTAAATACGTCTGGGACAGATACACAAGCGCCGCCAGCTGATCCGTCCGAAGCTCCTCATCCACATGATACCGGATATAATGGCGCACCCGCTCAACATCGCTTCTGGCCGCACCGTCATCCTCGACACAATGCTTCTCAAACCGGCGGATACAGTCCTCCACCACCTCACAGATACTGCTTAAATTGGCACACTGATAGACCTTTTCCACGTCCTCTTTCATCTGCTGTGATCCCAGTGCCTGCATCTGCTCATACAGATCCCGCATCAGCTCTGTAAAAATAAATTTGATGTACATCTGGGAATCCATGGATGCAGACCGGATCTGCTGGCACAGCTTGTCATAGCAGTCCCACACCTTCGGAACTTCCTTTTTCTGTATGGCGTCCCGCAGAAGCTTCTGAAAATCCGTCTTTTCCGGCCGGATCTCATTTCCTTCCATGCCATCCCTGGCAAAGCCAAAGACCCGCTGATCCATGCGGTAAAATTTGTCTTCCAGCTGGTTTTCCAGCTCGGCATACAGCTGCGGATAGCTCTCTGCCCCACGGCTTTCACGGCTGACGGCCAGATAGGCAGTGATGCCAAATTCCTGCTGGAGCCATTCAATCAGCGTCGCGCCTATCCGCATATAATTGGTCGCCGTATGCGTATAAAACAGCAGCAGCAAATGATTCATATCCAGTGACAAGAAACCAAGCTTACGATTTAAAAATGCAGGGATCTGTTCCCGTAGCAGTTCCTCTTTTTCTTCTATACTGTTGTTCTCCGTCTCCAGAAGCATCATACACTGGATCTGTTGAAACAGCTTTTCATATGTCTCATTCTCACCGATCAGATCTCTGTACTCACACTTTCCCGTTTCCAGATACATCTGCAGATAATACCGGTACAGGTAATCGTTGCTTTCCTTGTTCTGCGCCGCTTCCTTTTCCCGGTTCTCAACCTCTTCCAACATCAGGCGGATCGTACTTTCAAATTCCTGCGGCTTGACCGGCTTTAAGATATAATTACTCACACCATACCGGATTGCTTTCTGGGCAAAGGAAAATTCACCAAAGCCGCTGAAAATAGCGATGGGAATCTTCTCGTCTGTCTGCCGCACCCGCTGGATCAGTTCCATACCATCCATCTGCGGCATCTTGATATCTGTCAAAATAAAATCCACCTTTTCATGCTCAAGCTTCTGCAAAGCCTCCACACCATTGGCGGCCTCCACGATTTCAAACTCCTCCGGCATCCGCCCCAAAAGCATACGGATACCGCCTCTCTCAATCCGCTCATCGTCCACAAGTAAGATTCTGCGCATAGTTCCTTCCTCCGTTTTTCCCTTCTGGTGACCATTGTACCAGAGATGGGGTGAAATAACTACCGGAATCCAGGATTGCTAAAAGACTTTCTTCTGTACCCTCTGCAAAATGACAGCTATGAACACTTTTTATACACAAAAAAACACAGCATCTGGTACGTGATACTGTGTCCTGAAAGCCGATGAACGGACTCGAACCGTTAACCTGCTGATTACAAATCAGCTGCTCTG
>JAHZHB010000025.1 GCA_019420465.1 Lachnospiraceae bacterium | reverse complement strand
GTAGAGTGTATAGAGAAATCTATATGCTCTATTTTTTTGCCCATTTTTAGAAAAACAAGAAAGGTTGTGCAACAGGATGTAAAAAGAAGTTGCACAGCCTTTTGGCATATGAAACAAATAAGAAAACTGATGAAATAGCTGATGCATCCTATGGATAGAGAAACAGTAGTTCACAGAAAATTCACAAAATTATTAGCCAAAACACTTGACGAGTGCTAACATAGGTGTTATAACATAGCTAGAACAAAGGAAAGGGAATAAGAGATGAGGATCATAAGAGAAATAAAGATCCATCCGTTTCCCTGAAACATCCCAGTTCCATGAAACAGGTTGACAAGCATATTTGTTAAGTAAAAAGGAGCGATGACTTATGATGATGATGCCTAGTATTTTTGGAGAAAACTTATTTGATGACTGGTTTGATGATTTTCCGTTCTACACAGACAAAGCGTTAAAGAACACCGAAAAGAAACTGTATGGCAAGAACGCCGGCAGAGTAATGAAGACCGATATTAAGGAACATGACAATGGTTACGAGCTGATCATAGATCTGCCGGGCTTTACGAAAGATGAAGTAAAAGCTTCCATCGAAAACGGTTACCTGACCATCAGCGCCGCCAAAGGTCTTGATAAAGACGAAAAAGAAAAAGACACCGGCCGCTACATCCGTCAGGAACGTTACGCAGGTGCCTGCCAGAGAAGCTTCTATGTAGGCGAAACTGTAAAACAGGAAGATGTGAAGGCTGAGTTCAAACACGGTATCCTGAAACTCTTCGTACCGAAGAAAGAAGCTAAGAAAGCCGTAGAAGAGAATAAATATATCTCCATTGAAGGATAAAACAAAAGTATCCGCATAAAGGATAAACCAAGCAGTCCCGGAAAGTTTTAAACAGCTTTCCGGGACTGCTTGCGTACTGAGTATATTCATATTTGTGCTGATGATTCAATTTGGATTCAAAAAAGGAATTCCAGATAGGAATTTCAAAAAAATATGTTAAACTAGAGGAGATAAAATATTATCCGTAATGATAGAAAAACAGCCCAAATGGATAACTATATTAAGAGGACACAACATGTTTAATGAAAATCACATGCATATATTCATGAATGCCACCGACTATAAAAAAGCCGTGCAGGACATGAAAACCGGAAAAACAGAAGAAGTAGTGAGAAAAAATCTCCAGACTTACCACGACGCCGGAATCACCTGGCTGCGTGATGGCGGTGACCATTACGGCGCATCCGTCCTCGCCAGACAGCTCGCCCCGGAATATGGCATCACATATCGCACCCCCATATTCGGCATCCATAAAAAAGGTCACTACGGTAGTATCGTCGGCCTTGCCTTCGAAAATATGAAAGAATATCATACCCTCGTGCTGAAAGCAAAACAGGAACATGCCGATTTTATCAAGATCATGCTTAGCGGCATCATGGACTTTTCCACCGACGGCGGTCTTACCGAAAATTCCCTGCCAGACGAAGACATCACAGAAATGATCCACATCGCCCACGAAGAAGGCCTGTCCGTCATGGCCCACACCAACGGCCCCCGTGCCATAAAAGCAGCCGTCCGTGCCGGCGTGGACTCCCTCGAACACGGCAACTTCATGGACCAGGAATGCATCTGCATCCTCGCTGAAAGCCAGACCGTATACGTTCCCACCGTATCCACCATCCGAAACCTTCTCGGAGACACCCGCTTCTCCGAATCCACCGTAAAACCCCTCTGGCTCAACCAGAAAGACATCCTGTCCCGATGCTACACCCAGGGCGTTCACCTCGCCCTCGGCAGCGACGCCGGCGCCTACCGCGTCCCCCATGCCCAGGGCATCCAGGACGAATACGACGCCTTCAAAGAAGCCATCGGCGACACCCCGCTACTCAAAGCCCGTCTGTTAGAAGGGCAGCGTATGATCCAGAGTAAATTCTGACAGGGGACAGAACGTCAGTCAGGATGAAATATGCAATGCACAGGGGAAATTGTAAGAGAGAAGTAAGAAGTAAAAAATATGCCGCACAGAATAAAGGGATTGATGCGTGTATTGTATGCAGCAGGAGATGAGAAGCAAAACTTTGAAAGACAGAAGGGCTATGCTACAGCAGAGTATATTGAACAGAGCCAGCATATAACAGCGTCGAAAAAATAAGGACACATACTTGACGGCCAGCTCACGCGGCCGTCAAGTATTTTTTGGAAATTATTCCGCTTTCTTCGCATGCTCCACAAAAATCCTGCGCACATCCGGATACTCCCCGAGCCCCTTCATCACACAGCTCGTCTCAAACCCGGCCGCCTCAAACTGGCTCCTCCACGAATCCTCATTCGCACCCGCCATATCATTCGTCGCATGATCTCCCGCAACAATCATAAACGGCGCCAGAACCACCGACCGCGGCCTCTTCTCCTTAGCCGCCCGCATAATCGTATCCAGACTAGGATAAGCCTCCACCGTGCCAAGGAAAATATTCGGATGCCCCATATCCTTAAAACGGTAATCCAGAGCCGCATATACCGCATTTGCATAATGCGTCGTACCATGTCCCATAAGCACCAGAACAGCATCATCCGAAAGAGAAGAAAACTCATGCGTCACAGCTTCAACAACAGCCATACTGTCCTCTTCCGAAGTCAGAAGCGGAGCCCCAAACCGGATACTGTCAAACTGATCTCTGTAAGCGAGCGCATCCTCCTTCATCAGATCATTCTCAATACCATTGATCACATGCGTCGGCTGAACGATCACATCACGGATACCATCGGCAGCCATAGCCTCCATAGCCTCACGGACGTTATTGATCTTCTTATTCTCCGTCCGAAGCAGCTTTTTCATAATCATCTTGCTCGTCCAGGCCTGATACAGCTTGCGGTCAGGAAAAGCAGCAGCGATATCATTCTCAATCGCTGTAATATTTCTCTTACGTGTTTCCGGGAAACTGGTGCCAAAGCTGACAACCAGAATCGCTTTTGTACAATGATCAGACATAAAACCCTCCCAAAAGTTTTATTGCATAACTTTGTTAAGTATAGCATATTTTCTGACAACGTATAGTCCAAAAAGGCAAAAAGTGGAAGATATTCCATAAAGGCATAGAAAGTATACGAAAGACAAACTGACTACCGGTATGAAAAGATTGCCCCAAAAAGAAATCCTGTGCTATAATAGGTCAGTTATATGGAATATGGAGGAGTATGTCTATGGCTCAGAAATATTATGCCGTACGTCAGGGTAAAGTCCCCGGAATCTATCGGACATGGGATGCCTGCAGGGCACAGGTACACGGATACAGCCAGGCTGTATATAAAAGCTTCGCTACCCTGGAAGAAGCAGAAGCATTTATGCAAAAAGGCAGTATCACAGCAGTACAAAAGCCCGCTGAGGATGCAGGTGTGACTGAACCGGGCATGTTAAAAGCCTATGTAGACGGAAGTTATGTTCCTGCAAAAGCAGATAGCTTTGCCTACGGAGTAGTATTTCTGGATGAAAAAGGCATACAGACAGCATCCGGCAGCTGTACAGATCCCGGGCTTGCCACTATGCGGAATGTGGCGGGAGAGATTCACGGTGCTGCCTACGCGATGCAGTATGCACTCGAAAAAGGCTACAGAAAACTCTGTATTTATCACGATTATGAAGGCATAGCCCGCTGGTGTCTGGGTGACTGGAAAACCAACCGTGAAGGCACAAAGGCGTACAAAGCCTGTTATGACAGTATAAAAGACCGTCTGGAGATTCAGTTTGTAAAAGTAAAAGGACACTCCGGCGACACATATAATGAGATGGCAGATCAGCTGGCAAAAAAGGCGCTGGGCATTTAACCGTGTGATCTGCTTTAGCAGCACCTGTCGTTTAGGAGAGGAAAGGCGGCAGTTACTGCACCTGTCTGGTGCTGTCTGAGAGAGCAGCGTGCAGGCACGATAACAAAAGAAAGTTTAGAGGTACAATCGATGAGCATCTGTATGTTTGGCATCGACCATAACAGAGCATCCGTGGATATTCGTTCGGTATTTTCCTTTACAAAGAAAAATGCCGTGGCGGCCATGGAAGAATTAAAAAATACAGAAGGCATTCTGGGCTGTGTGATCCTGTCCACCTGCAACCGTATGGAATGCTGGGTCAGCACAGTAGAAGACTGGGATGGTAATCTGTTTGATGAAATCTGCCATATAAAGAATGTTGAACCGGAGGCCTACCGCGCCTATTTCCGTGAACGTATGGACAGGGAAGCCGTAGATCATCTGTTTCACCTGACCTGCGGACTGAAATCCCAGATTCTGGGAGAAGATCAGATCCTTACACAGGTAAAGGATGCATTGTCACTCGCACGTGACAGCTTTACGACCGACAGCGTACTGGAAGTGCTGTTCCGTATGGCAATCACTGCAGGTAAAAAGATCAAGACGGAAGTGACGTTCTCCAGAGCAAACTATACAGCGATGGACAGCGCGATTGATATGCTGACAGACCGTGGTATGGATCTGTCAAAGATGACATGTATGGTCATCGGAAACGGTGAAATGGGCAAGCTGGCTGCACAGAGCCTCCGCCAGAAGGGAGCTGACGTGACAGTGACTGTCCGCCAGTACCGAAGCGGTGTTGTACAGATTCCGACAGGCTGCAGCCGTATCGATTACGGTAAGCGAATGGAACTTCTGCCGTCCTGCGATATCGTGGTCAGTGCGACAGCCAGCCCGAACTATACACTGACAGAGGCGCTTCTTAGACAGGGCACATGGAAAAAAGGTCTGGTCATGGTGGATCTGGCTGTGCCGAGAGATATCGAGCCGGCGATCTCTGCGCTGGAGGGGCTGGAGCTGTACGATATCGATGCTTTTAAGAAAAACACATCCCTTGGTCGGAATGCAGAGGCCTACAGGCAGGCCGAGAAGATCATTGGCGACCAGATGAAAGAGTTTTATGACTGGCTTGAGGGCCGTGACATCATTCCGCGTATCAAGGATATCCAGGAAAAGGCTGTGGAGGATCTGAATCTGCGTATTTACAAGATCCTGGCCCATCTGCCGTTAGAGACGCCAGAGCGGGAAAAGCTCCTGAAAAACATTGATACAGCTGCCGGAAAAGTCGTCGGAAAAATCATTTTCGGCATGCGTGATGCCATGGGGCGTGATTCTTTCCTTGCTTCTGTAGAGGGAATGGAGCAGGTGTATGATGAAAAATAACGAAAAGAAAGGCCTGTTTCCGATGTTTGTAGATCTGCGTGAAAAAAAGACCGTGGTGATCGGTGCAGGAAAGATCGCCACGCGCAGGATCACGACGTTGACACAGTTCTGTGAAACAATCACGGTGATCGCGCCGGAGGCTGAAACGGCTGTACAGCAGCTGGCTGCCGATGGAGAGATCACATATATACAGAAAACATACGACAGAGATGATCTGTACGGAGCAGATATCGTTCTGGCGGCAACAGATGATCCAAAACTGAACGATGAGATTCACAGCGTCTGCAAATGTCTGGGAATCCTGGTCAATGTCTGTTCCGACCAGCGTAAATGTGATTTCCAGTTTCCGGGCATCGTGAAAGCGGATGAAGTTGTCATCGGTATCAATGCTGCGGGAACGGACCATCATAAAGTAAAAAGAATACGTGAATGTGTAGAGGAAGCGTTCGCCAGAGGAGAATGGAATGAGTAGAAAAATCTGTGTAGGCAGCCGCGAGAGCAAGCTGGCTGTAGTACAAAGTGAAATGGTCATGGCATGGATCAGCAAACATCATCCGGAGATGGAGCTTTCTTTACTGACCATGAAAACAACAGGAGACAAGATCCTGGACCGCACGCTCGACAAGATCGGCGGTAAGGGACTTTTTGTCAAGGAGCTGGATAAGGCACTTGTTGAAAAACGCAGTGATATGTCTGTGCACAGTCTGAAGGATATGCCGATGGAAGTATCCGAAGATCTGCCTATTGTGGCCTTTTCCACCCGTGAAGACCCA
>JAHZHB010000024.1 GCA_019420465.1 Lachnospiraceae bacterium | reverse complement strand
GACTGATCGAGAGAAATACAACGATCCCGACCAAGAAGAGCCAGATCTTCTCCACAGCCGCTGATAACCAGACAGCCGTAGATATCAACGTTGTACAGGGTGAGCGTCAGTTCGCCAAAGATAATAAATCCCTTGGCCAGTTCAGACTGGATGGTATTCCGCCGGCAAGACGTGGTGTACCGCAGATCGAGGTTACTTTCGATATTGATGCCAATGGTATCGTAAATGTATCCGCCAAGGATCTGGGTACAGGTAAAGAGCAGCATATTACGATTACTGCAGGTTCCAATATGTCTGATGCAGATATCGACAAAGCTGTACGTGAGGCTGCTGAGTTCGAAGCTCAGGATAAGAAGCGTAAAGAGGGTATCGATGCTAAGAACGAAGCTGATTCCATGGTATTCCAGGTAGAGAGTGCTATGAAAGAGGTTGGTGATAAACTTGACGGTGCTGACAAGGCAGCTGTAGAGGCTGATCTGGATGCCCTGAAGAAGACCCTGGAAGCTGCTCCGGCAGACGGAACACTGACAGATGAGCAGGTTAACGATATCAAGGCCGGCAAAGAGAAACTGATGGAGAGCGCTCAGAAGCTGTTTGCAAAGATGTATGAGCAGACACAGGGTGCAGCTGGTCAGGCAGGTCCGGGACCGGATATGGGTCAGGCAACAGGCTCCACAGGCAATGGTGGAGAAGCCGGATACGATGATGTCGTAGACGCTGACTATAAAGAAGTCTAAAATATAAAGAAAACGAACGGATATACGAATATCCCGGGGCGAATCTTCGTCCCGGGATGTTATAAGTAAAAGGATAGAGGTATTACATCATGGCCGATAAGAGAGATTATTATGAAGTCCTGGGAGTGGACAAAAATGCCGATGAAGCGACATTGAAGAAAGCTTACAGAAAACTGGCGAAAAAGTATCATCCGGATATGAACCCGGGCGACAAAGAGGCAGAGGCCAAGTTTAAAGAAGCAACAGAAGCCTACAGCGTTCTGAGTGATGCCGATAAACGTCGTCAGTATGATCAGTTCGGTCATGCGGCCTTTGAAAATGGCGGCGGTGGTGCCGGTGGATTTGGTGGTTTTGATTTCAGTGGAGATATGGGAGATATCTTTGGTGATATCTTCGGTGATCTGTTTGGCGGTGGCGGCAGACGTCGTGCCAATAATGGACCGATGAAAGGTGCCAATCTGCGTGCGGCGGTCAATATTATGTTCCAGGAAGCTATCACCGGATGCGATAAAGAGCTGGAGATTAATCTGAAAGATCCCTGCACGAAATGTAACGGTACAGGTGCCAAACCGGGCACATCTCCGGAAACCTGTAAGAAGTGTAACGGCAGCGGTCAGGTTGTTATGACGCAGCAGTCTATGTTTGGTATGGTCCGTAATGTTACCGTTTGCCCGGATTGTCAAGGTACAGGTAAGATCATTCGTGACAAGTGTCCGGACTGTCGTGGTACAGGATTTACATCTTCCAGAAAGAAGATCCAGGTCAGCATTCCGGCCGGTATCGATGACGGACAGAGCATCCGCATCCGTGACAAGGGCGAGCCGGGAACCAACGGTGGTCCGAGAGGTGATCTGCTGGTAGAGGTACGTGTGGCACGTCATCCGATCTTCCAGAGAGAAGATATGAATATTTTCTCCTCCGCAAACATCAGTTTTGCACAGGCAGCTCTGGGTGGCAAGATCCGTATTCCTACCGTAGATGGTGATGTAGAATACGAGGTAAAGCCGGGTACACAGCCGAATACCCGTATCCGTCTGAAAGGCAAAGGTGTACCGTCACTGCGTAACAAGAATATCCGTGGTGATCACTATGTAACACTGACTTTGCAGGTACCGACAAATTTAAGCGGCGAATCCAAAGAGGCACTGCGTAAATTTGACGAAACACTGGGCGGTGGAACCATACCGAAAAAGAAAAGCTTTAAGGAAAAGATCAAAGAAACCTTTGAAGGTTAATCTGAGTAATTCATAGACAAAAAGACAGTCTGCGTACCAGAGCGTTGGGACGTGGGCTGTTTTTCTATATGGTGTCTGAACATGAAACCATCTTCATAGTTCGTTTAGATTTCTTCATAATAAATTGAGTGAAATTTACGGCAGCTATGCTATGATACAGGAAGACGAAGGACTGTTGCCTGCACATAAGCTGCCTGTATGGTATTGTGGCAGTGAGTACATAGAACAGCGCCGAAAGTCATACAGTAGAAAGAACAGGAAAATGTCCGCAAAAAGGGGAGTGTAGTATTATGAAGTTTATGAAAAAAGCAGGGCTGGCAGTATGTATGCTGTTGGTGAGTGTATTGCTGGCGTATCATCCGATACAAGCCTCTGGAAGTGAAAAACTGTCGGCCAACATGCGCGTAGCGGTAACTAAAGATACAGCACCGGTGCATAAGGAAGCGTCCAAAGATACAGAAGTTGTGGAAACTGTAACATTTGGTAAGCGTTTTGATACGACAGAGAGGACGGGGAACTGGTATAAAGTTAAAGGCGGCTATATCCACAAGGATAATGTTGTGCTGTATGATAAGACAAAGAAACACATAGCACTGACATATGATGATGGTCCGAGCAAAGCCAACACAAAAACCGTGTTAAAGGCATTGGAAAAATATAATGCAAGAGCAACCTTTATGGTCGTCGGGCAGAACGTCAACAGCAATACCGCAGATCTTTTGAAACAGGAGCTTGATCTGGGCTGTGAAATCGGCAATCATTCCTATACACATGCCAATTTCAAAAAGATCGGCCTGAAAAAGACAAAAAATGAGATCAGCAAAACAGACAGCGCAGTGAAAAAATATACGGGAGTAACCCCGACCCTGATCCGTGCACCCTATGGCTCTTTTACAAAGAGTACCTTAAAGAGCTTCACGAGACCAAATATCTTCTGGTCCGTAGATACACTGGACTGGAAATACAGAGATTCCAAACGTTTGATCCGCTATGTGACAAAGAATGCCAAAGACGGCCAGATCGTCCTGATGCATGACATTCACAAAACCACAGCAAAAGCAGCCGACAGTATCTTAAAGAATCTGACCAGCAAGGGCTACGAGATGGTGACCGTCACAGAGCTGTCTGCAATCAAGGGACAGAAAATGAAGGCAGGAAAGACATATTCCTCCTTTAAAAGTAAAAAATAAACTATGATGGAATACGCAGGAGTGTTTACTTCGTACAGAAAGTGAACCCTCCTGCTTTTTATGTATCACCAACATTTTTTCATAAAATCTGCGGCTTCTTCAGCCGAGAGTGAGAATGACCGCATGATGTTTTCCAGCGCAGTTTCTTTGGGAATATTGTATTCCTTAAGCGCATGCAGGAGAACCGGGATACTCTTCAGCTCACCTTTACGTTCGCATTGTAATTCCCAGTTGGTGATGGATTGCCATTGCTTCATGATAGAATCTCCTTTCGTGTTTGCCTGCAGGGCATAGTTGATTAATTTCTGTGAGCCGGTAGCAGCACCAACAGCAAGTCCTAATTCTGTACTCAGATCGTGTGTGTCATAAAAGGAAGCTGCTTCGGCAAAGTTATGTTCATAGAATAAACGACATAGTTTGAAAAAAGTATCTACTTCGGGATGGTGAAAAGAATATGCTTTGGTTTGTGTAACCTGTAAAAGATTTATTTTGTAATCAGATACAAGCCCTTTCAGATCATCAGATATCGCCATCATATCTGTCAGACAAAGTGGTCCATCCCATGCAGAATCGCCATAGTATACGCAGAGCGTAATGACAGGGTGCAATTTATCAGATTTTTGAAAACCGGAAAGAAATTCATCTGAAGATGTATAGTTCTTTTCTGCTCTGTTACGAGTGACGATTTCCCTGTATTCTTTGTAATAGGTAAGGGCATCCCCAAGCATATGTTTAAGTGGCATGGCATAATGGATATGTTCCTGATTTTCCAGTCCGAGAAGAAGATAGTCGACACCGCCTGCTGTTTTCTTCGCAATATCAAAGATATGCTGCATGGTATCTGCATGGGTATTATGTTTTACCACAGCAGAAACATCAGTACTTACATCAACAAGGGAATCTGGTTGCAGAAAAGGTTTGCCATGAAAAAGAGTTGTATTAAAGAGATCGGCAAAGCGATCATTATTGTGCCAGAAGTTTTTCAGAATAACATCTGGCTTTACTTTGTTTGAGTGAGTCGTAATAGCACCTCCTGTGAAATGGAGATGTATGTACAGAAACATGAAATCTCCATTTGTTTTTCTTATAACAGGGGATTTCATGTGACCGAATGGTCGGAGAACTTCCTGCGATAATGAATTGATTGTGTCTGAAATAATAGTAACATATGGCTACGAATATGTAAAGATATAGATTGAGAAAAATTAATGGAAAAAATATGGAATACAGCAGTTCAGTCTGCAAATAAAAAGTGCATCTTGCACTTTCCCTTTCCATCGTGTATGATTAATCTGATTTTTTATGCAATTTAGTTTATTTTTTATACCATAAACTGGCCCGGAGGGCCGATTTTTTGTTGCGACAGGAGGGAAAGCCCGTGAAATGGAATAAGGTTACAGTAAAAACGAAGACAGATGCCGAAGATATCATCATCGCCACACTGGCAGAGATCGGTCTGCAGGGAGCGGAGATCCAGGATAAAAAGCCGCTTTCCGAGGCGGATAAAGAAGCGATGTTTGTCGGTATGATGCCGGATATGCCGGAGGATGACGGTATTGCGTATCTGAATTTCTATGTGGAAGAGGATCAGGATATGGATACGATCCTTGCTGACGCGCGCCGTGAACTGGACGAGCTCAGCGAGTTTATGGATATCGGTGACGGTACGATCACTACGGGCGAGACAGAGGACAAGGACTGGATCAACAACTGGAAGCAGTTCTTTAAACAGTTTTACGTGGATGATATCCTCATCATCCCGTCCTGGGAAGAGGTAAAACCGGAGGATAAGGACCGTATGATCATTCATATCGATCCGGGTACAGCTTTCGGAACAGGGATGCATGAGACTACCCAGCTGATCATCCGTGAGCTGAAAAAGTATGTAAAACCGGGTATGCAGATTCTGGATGTAGGTACCGGCAGCGGTATTCTTTCCATCGTGGCCTTAAAACTCGGAGCTGCACATGCGATCGGTACAGATCTTGATATCTGCACGATCAATGCCGTGGCAGAAAATAAGGAAGCCAACGGTATTCCGGAAAAGGATATGGAGCTGATCATCGGTAACCTGATCGATGACAAAGAGGTACAGGATACCGTCGGCTATGAGAAATACGATATCGTACTGGCCAATATTCTGGCAGACGTACTGGAAGCACTGACACCGGAGGTTATTCACCAGATGAAGCCGGGCTCTCTCTATATCACGTCCGGTATCATCGATGACAAAGAGGAATGTGTAAAGGAAGCCATCTTAAAGGCCGGTCTGGAGATCGTAGAGATCAATTACCAGAACGAATGGGTAGCCATCACTGCAAGAAAGCCGATGTAAAAGGGTATACCGCTGCGTACAGAAAGATCTGCAGACAGCAGCGATTTCGGAGGAAACCATGTATCGATTTTTCGTAGAAAAAGAACAGATCGGAGACAGACAGATCCGGATCATCGGCACGGATGTCAACCATATCAAAAATGTGCTGCGCATGAAGCCGGGAGAAGAGATCCTGATCAGTGACGGTGAGAAAAAGGAGTATCACTGTGAGATCACAGCTTTAGACAGCGAATACATTGAGGCAGAGATCATGTTTGTCAAGGAAGAGGGGCTGGAGCTGCCGTCAAAGGTCTATCTGTTTCAGGGACTTCCAAAAAGTGACAAGATGGAGCTGATCATCCAGAAAGCGGTGGAGCTTGGTGTATATGCTGTCGTGCCGGTCGCTACCAAGCGTGCCGTGGTTAAACTGGATGACAAAAAGGAAGCAAAAAAGCTGGCCAGATGGCAGAGTATTGCGGAAAGTGCGGCAAAGCAGGCAAAGCGGCTGATCATTCCGGAGGTTATGCCGGTGATGAGCTTTAAAGAGGCCGTTGTCTTTGCGAAAACGCTCGATGTCCGTCTGATGCCGTATGAGATGGCCGAAAATATGGCTTACACCAGAGAGGTTCTGGCAAAGATAAAGCCGGGGCAGAGTATCGGAATCTTTATCGGCCCGGAGGGCGGTTTTGCCGAAGAAGAAGTAGAGCTGGCCTTAGACAGTCAGATGGAGACGATCACGCTGGGGAAACGTATCTTGCGTACGGAAACGGCAGGGATGACCGTACTGTCTATCTTAATGTATCTGCTGGAATCATAGATGATGAAAAAGCAAACAGAAAAGAGTAATTATGGAAGCATATCTTGATAATTCAGCCACTACCCGTGTATTTCCCGAGGTCGTGGATCTGATGGTAAAGACCATGTCGACAGACTATGGTAACCCGTCTTCTATGCATACGAAAGGTGTGGAAGCGGAAAACTATATAAAAGAAGCAACAAAGACATTCGCACAGATCCTGAAGGTACAGGAAAAGGAGATCTACTACACCTCCGGTGGAACGGAGTCAGATAACTGGGCACTGATCGGCACAGCCATGGCCAATCATCGTACGGGTAACCATATCGTTGTTACGGCTATGGAACATCCGGCTGTGGGAGCTGTTGCTGATTTTCTGGAAAAGCAGGGGTTTGACGTGACGCGCCTTTCCGTGGATGAGCAGGGACGTATAGATCCGGAGAAGCTTTGCGATGCTGTCCGTGAGGATACGATCGTTGTATCCATGATGTATGTCAATAATGAGATCGGAGCAGTGCAGGATATTGCCGCACTGTCCCGCGTGATCAAGGCAAAAAATCCGAAAACGTATGTACATGTGGATGCCATCCAGGCCTTTGGCAAATACCATATCTATCCGAAACGTATGGGAATCGATATGCTGTCAGTCAGCAGCCATAAGCTGCATGGCCCGAAGGGTGTGGGTCTGTTATACATTGATGATAAGGTAAAGATCGTACCGATCATCTATGGCGGTGGTCAGCAGAAAGGCATGCGTTCCGGAACGGACAATGTGCCGGGTATCGCCGGCTTTGGTCTGGCGGCAAAGATGACCTACGATCGGCTGGATGAAAAGATCGCCCGGATGTATGCACTGAAAAAACGTCTGGTGGATGGCCTGATGGAGCTTCCGGATGTCCATATCCATGGTATGGCTGTTGAGGAAGGTGCACCGCATATCGTCAGTGCTGCTTTTGTGGGTGTGAGAAGTGAAGTGCTGTTACATACGCTGGAAGAGCGTGGTATCTATGTTTCTGCCGGCAGTGCGTGCTCTACACATAAGAGAAATGCCAGCCCGACGATGCAGGCGATCCAGGCACCGAAGCCGCTGACGGAAGCTACAGTCCGTTTCAGCTTTTCGGAAACGACCACAGAAGAAGAGATCGACTATGCACTCGGTGTGATCAAAGAGATCATACCGATGCTTCGCAGATACACAAGACACTAGAAAATACAGATAAACATATAGAAAAACATATAGCAGAAGAGAAAAGAAAGGAGTCCCCGATGTTTCGCATGTTTCTGATCAAGTATGCCGAGATCGGTGTCAAAGGAAAGAATCGTTATCTTTTTGAAGATGCCCTGATCGCGCAGATCAAAAGAACGTTAAAGAGAGTAGAAGGCCGTTTCAGTGTAACGAAAGAAAGTGGCCGTATTTATGTAGAGGCAGTCAGTGAGTTTGATTTCGACGAGACGGTTGCTGCCTTAAAGACCGTATTTGGTATCGTTGGTATCTGTCCGGTCGTCCTTCTGGAGGACAAGGGTTATGAAGAACTTTCCAGAGAAGTGGTAGCCTATATGAATCATATGTATCCGGACAAACATAAAACCTTCAAGGTACAGGTGCGCCGTGCACGTAAGAATTACCCGATGGATTCCATGGAGCTGGCCAGAGAGCTGGGCAGCGATATTCTGGACGCTTACCCGGAGTTTTCCGTCGATGTACATCATCCGGAAATCCTTTTACAGGTAGAGATCCGTCATCATATTTATGTGTATTCCGAGATCATTCCGGGACCGGGCGGTATGCCGCTTGGCACAAATGGTAAAGCCATGCTGTTGTTATCCGGTGGTATTGACAGTCCGGTAGCCGGTTACATGATCGCCAAGAGAGGCGTTGTTGTGGATGCCGTGTACTTCCATGCACCGCCGTACACCAGTGAAAGAGCAAAACAGAAGGTCGTTGACCTGGCAAAGCTGGTATCCCGTTACAGTGGTCCGATGCGTCTGCATATCGTAAACTTCACCGATATTCAGCTGTATATTTACGATAAATGCCCGCACGATGAGCTGACGATCATCATGCGCCGCTATATGATGAAGATCGCGGAAGAGATCGCCCGTAAGGAGGGCGCTGTGGCGCTGATCACCGGTGAGAGTATCGGTCAGGTGGCCAGCCAGACGGTACAGAGTCTGACCGTTACAAACGAAGTCTGCACGATGCCGGTATTCCGTCCGGTGATCGGTTTTGATAAGCAGGAGATCGTGGATATTTCCCTGAAGATTGACACCTATGAGACTTCGATCCAGCCGTATGAGGATTGCTGCACGATCTTTGTGGCAAAGCATCCGGTAACCAAGCCGAATCTGCAGGCAATCCGTCGCTCTGAGGAAAATCTGGCGGAAAAGATCGATGAGATGTTGAAAACTGCCGTAGATACAGCAGAAGTTGTGGAAATCGACGGATAAATCAAAAAGGGTCTGTCTGACAAATGTCCGGCAGACCTGATAATCAAAATTGGTCCACCGGACCAATTATTGATATGTATGGCAAAAAAAACTCCGCGGACAGATCCGCGGAGCTTTCTTAAAAGTTTATTTTTCGATGAGATATGGGGTAAGCTTCTCCATAACAGCAGCCAGGCTTTCATCCTCGGCATGTACATTCAGTTCGATCGGTTTGGAAAGATCCAGACTGAAAATACCCATTATGGATTTGGCATCGATTACGTATCTGCCGGAAACAAGGTCAAAATCAAAGTTGAATTTGGAAATATCATTGACAAAAGATTTAACCTTATCAATAGAATTAAGAGAAATCATTACGGTTTTCATGTTCAGCTATCCTCCAGAATAAATGTAGATGTTTTGCGATATGTGACAGGAAAATGTTGTCACACGGCCACAAAAAGATTACTTTTATCTTACCTGTAACAGATGTAAAAGTCAAGGCAGAATGAAAATTTACAGAGACTTTACCCGACAGCAAAGGACAGTAAAAAGTCGAAAAAAGTCATGAAAAACAGCGCCTTTTCATGGAAAAATAAAAAAGAAAGTATACGATACTGTATAAAACAGTGAGAAAGACCAGAGAATGAACAGAGAGGTGTATTATGAACAGAACAGCAGCCCTTCATAACCTCGGGTGCAAGGTCAATGCCTATGAAACAGAGGTTATGCAGCAGATGCTTACCGATGCCGGATATACCATCGTGCCGTTTCACGAAAAGGCCGATGTTTATATTATCAATACATGTTCCGTAACCAATATGGCAGACAAAAAGTCCCGTCAGATGATCAGCCGGGCCAGAAAAACAAATCCGGAAGCTGTCGTAGCAGCAGCAGGCTGCTATGTGCAGGCTGCCGGTGAAAAGCTTCTGGAAGATCTGTCGCTGGATCTTGTGATCGGCAATAACAGGAAAAAGGATCTCGTGGCAATCCTGGACGAGTTTTTTGTTTCCAAGGGACATCAGTCATATATCGTGGACCTGATGCATACCAAAGAATATGAAAAAATGAAGATGGAACGCTCTGCCGAGCATACCCGTGCCTACATCAAAGTGCAGGATGGGTGTAACCAGTTCTGCAGCTACTGTATCATCCCGTTTACGAGAGGCAGAGTCAGAAGCCGTCGTCCGGAGGATGTCCGTGAGGAAATCGAAGGACTGTGCAGGGCAGGCTATCAGGAGTTTGTGCTGACGGGTATCCACTTAAGCTCCTACGGTGTGGATTTTTCCGAAGATAAGAAGCCGCATCTTCTGGATCTGATCCGCCTGATCGACAGCATTGATGGTGTGAAGCGTATCCGTCTGGGCTCCCTTGAACCGGGCATTATTACGGAGGAGTTCGCCAGTGCCCTGCATGAGCTGAAAAGCTTCTGTCCGCATTTCCATCTGTCTTTGCAGAGCGGATGCAATGCGACTCTGAAACGGATGAACCGCCGTTATACAGCAGAAGAATATGCCGGAAAATGTGAGATACTTCGAAAAGTTTTTGATGCACCGGCACTGACGACCGATGTGATCGTAGGATTTCCGGGAGAAACAGAAACGGATTTTGAAGAATGTCATATATTCCTTGAAAATATCCGGTTTTATGAAACGCATATCTTTAAATACTCCCGCAGACAGGGAACCAAAGCGGCAGATATGCCGGACCAGATCCCGGAGAGTATCAAGACAAAACGAAGCCATGTGCTGTTAGCACTGCACGAAAAAAACAAAGCAGCTTATGTCGCACAGTACAAGGGGCGTGAGCTGGAAGTCCTGTTCGAGGAAAAGGTCGATGTGGACGGAGAAGAGATGTGGTGTGGATACAGCCGGGAATACATCCGGGTTTTGTGGAAAACTGACAAAGATCTGGAAAACAGATTGTACAAGGTGACGGCCAGTCAGACAGATGCCAGAGAAGAAGCACTGATCGTGACAGAAGACGAGGAAATATAATTTCGCTTTTTGTCAGACAATTTAAAAAACCACGTTGCACTTTGGCATAAAATATATTAGAATAGAAATGATAATAGGCAGAATTTTGTCTTTCGTACAGAGACAGACTTTTGCCGGATACAGGTTATGTAAAGGTGTGAATTATGACAAATATGAACAGTACACAGTATTTTAAAGTAAAATCCGATCCGGAAATCCGTGTAAAGGAGGTTCTGGAGACGGTGTATAATGCTATGGATGAAAAAGGATATAATCCGGTAAACCAGATCGTCGGTTATATCATGAGCGGTGATCCGACCTATATCACCAGCTACAAAGGTGCCAGAAGCATGATCATGAAGGTCGAGAGAGACGAACTTGTCGAGGAGCTTCTGAAAGAATACATCAAGAATAAATCCTGGGAACGCTAAGATGGAACGTATCATAGGACTGGATTTTGGCTCCAAGACGACAGGTGTGGCTGTGAGCGATCCTTTCGGATGGACCGCGCAGGGCGTGGAGATCATCCGTCGCAAAGAAGAAAACAAGCTCAGAAAAACTCTGGCCAGGATAGAAGAACTGGTAAAAGAGTATAATGCGACCCGCATTGTACTCGGATTGCCGAAAAATATGAACAATACACTGGGAGACCGTGCGGAAAAGTCGATGGCATTCAAGAAAATGCTGGAACGTCGTACCGGTCTTTGTGTTGTACTCTGGGACGAAAGACTTACTACCGTAGCAGCAGACCGCACTATGATGGAGGCGGGGATCCGCCGTGAACATCGCAAGGAATATGTAGACGAGATCGCTGCTGTATTTATTCTCCAGAATTATCTGGATTATTTGTCATGCCACCCTGAAGATAATAATAACAATAAAAAGGAAGATGCCTGATAACATGGAAAAAATCACTTTTATAACAGAAGAAAACGAGAGCCTTACTTTTTTTGTGGAGGAGCAGACCAGAGTAAACGGAGTAGATTATCTGCTGGTTTCTGACTCTGAGGATGATGAGGCACAGGCCTATATCCTGAAAGATGTATCCGAGGATACGGACCCGGAAGCGAAATATGAATTTGTAGAAGATGATGTAGAGTTCGAGGCAGTGGCAAAGCTGTTTGAACAGATGTTAGAGGATGTAGACCTCCAGGCATAGAAAAAGGAGGACATTTTTGAAAAAAATTGAAAATGCAAGAGTAAAGATCATTCCGCTTGGCGGCCTTGAACTGATCGGAATGAACATTACGGCGATTGAGTATGAAGACAGTATCGTTGTGGTAGACTGCGGTCTGTCCTTCCCGGAAGATGATATGCTGGGTATTGATCTGGTTATCCCGGATGTCACCTATCTGAAAAACAATATCGACAAGGTCAAAGGCTTTGTGATCACACATGGACATGAGGATCATATCGGTGCACTGCCGTATATCTTAAAAGAAGTCAATGTACCGATCTATTCGACCAAGCTGACGATCGCCCTGATCGAAAACAAATTAAAAGAACACAATATGTTAAAAACCACCAAGAGAAAGATCGTCAAACATGGACAGTCGATCAATCTCGGTGATTTCCGTGTGGAGTTTATCAAGACGAATCACAGTATCGCGGATGCGTCTGCGCTGGCTATCTATTCGCCGGCGGGTATCATCGTGCATACCGGCGACTTTAAAGTGGATTATACACCGGTATTTGGTGATGCGATCGATCTGCAGCGTTTTGCGGAGATCGGGAAAAAGGGTGTACTGGCTCTTTTGTGTGACAGTACCAATGCAGAGCGCCCGGGCTTTACGATGTCTGAGCGTACGGTAGGCCGTACTTTCGATAATCTGTTTGCCGAGCATAAGGACAGCCGTATCATTATCGCGACCTTTGCTTCCAACGTAGACCGTGTGCAGCAGATCATCAATTCTGCCTATAAATATGGTCGTAAGGTTGTTGTGGAAGGCCGCAGTATGGTAAATATTATTTCCACGGCAGCAGAGCTCGGCTACTTAAATATTCCGGACAACACACTGATCGATATCGATCAGATGAAAAATTATACAAATGAACAGATGGTACTGATCACGACAGGAAGCCAGGGTGAGTCCATGGCGGCTCTGTCAAGAATGGCAGCTAATATCCATAAGAAAGTAACGATCATGCCGGGCGATACGATCATCTTTTCTTCCAACCCGATCCCGGGTAATGAAAAGGCCGTATCCAAGGTGATCAATGAGCTGTCTGCTATGGGCGCCAATGTCATCTTCCAGGATGCCCATGTATCCGGACATGCCTGCCAGGAAGAGATCAAGCTGATCTATTCTCTGGTAAAACCGAAATATGCTGTACCGGTGCACGGTGAATTCCGTCATCTGAAGGCACAGGCACTCCTGGCTGATAATCTGGGTATCGAAAAAGATCATATCTTTATCTTAAAGACCGGAGATGTGCTGGAGCTGGCAGAGGATCATGGCTATGTGACAGGTTCTGTACCGACGGGTTCGATCCTTGTCGATGGTCTGGGTGTTGGTGATGTCGGCAATGTGGTACTGCATGACAGACAGCATCTGGCAGAGGATGGTATCATTATTGTGGTTATGACACTGGATCGCGGTGCACATCAGGTAGTAGCCGGACCGGAGATAGTTTCCCGTGGTTTTGTCTATGTCAAAGAGGCAGAGGATCTGATCGATGGGGCACGTGTGGCGGCCAGTGATGCGTTGGACAAGTGTATGGATAAGGGAATTACCGACTGGTCCAAGTTAAAGATGGTCATCAAGGATGCACTGGGCTGTTATGTATGGAAACGTACAAAGAGAAGACCGATGATCCTTCCGATCATTATGGAGACAGACTGGTAATCGACAGATAAGAGACAGACGAGGATGTATGTATGGCAGTAAAAAAACAGAATACCGCTGTGCGGACCGGTGCCTATATGGTGCGGACCACGATCCGTACACTTTTGTATGTAGTGGCAGCGATGGCGATCCTTCGGGGGGCCACCTGGGCCTACAGCTTCGGTTATGCGATCTTTTCGAATCAGACGATGGCCAAAGAAGGGGCCGGGCGTGACGTTTACGTCACGGTCAGTGCGGATGACACCGTAAAGGATGTGGCAAAACTGCTGAAAAAAGAACGGCTGATCAAAGACACCCTGGTGTTTGAGGTTCAGGAAAAGCTTTCCACACACAAGGATGAGATCAAACCGGGAACATACATTTTAAATACAGAACAGACGGCAGAGGAAATGCTGGCTATTTTATCCGGCGCAGATACAGAAGGACAGCCGGGAGCTGATGATGGCAAGGACAGTACAACAGAAGGGAAGAGTGCATCATGATCGTAGATGAACGTTTCACCTGTTATATGAACTCCCTGGATCCGGGCCACAGTCCTTTTCTGGAAGCACTGGAACAGCAGGCAAAAGCAGACTATGTGCCGATCATACGCAGGCAGATGCAGAGTTTTCTGCGTATGTTTCTGACTATGCAGCAGCCGAAAAAGGTGCTCGAGGTGGGCACGGCTGTCGGATTTTCCGCGATACTGATGTGTGAATATCTGCCGGCTGACAGCCATATCACAACGATCGAGAATTATAAAAAGCGTATCCCGATCGCACAGGAAAACTTTGAAAAATCCGGTTATGCTGACCGGATCACACTGCTGGAGGGCGATGCGGCAGATATCCTGCCGACGTTGAAGGAAAGTTATGATTTTATCTTTATGGATGCGGCCAAGGGCCAGTACATCCACTTTCTTCCCGAAGTGCTGCGGCTGATGTATCCGGGCAGTGTACTGATCACGGACAATGTGCTGCAGGACGGCGATATCATCGAATCCCATTTCGCCGTGGAGCGCAGAAACCGCACGATCTATAAACGTATGAGAGAATATCTGTATACACTGACCCATCATAAGCAGCTGGTGACATCGATCCTGCCTGTGGGGGATGGTATTACAGTCAGTGTATACAGACCGATAAAGGAGTAAAACATGAGACAGCCAGAATTGCTGGTTCCGGCAGGAAGTCTGGAAGTATTAAAGGTAGCGGTGACCTTTGGCGCCGATGCCGTATATATTGGCGGTGAGGCTTTTGGCCTCAGAGCCAAAGCCAAAAATTTTACCCCCGAAGAGATGAAAGAGGGCATCGATTTTGCCCATGCGCACGGGGTAAAAGTATATGTGACAGCCAATATTCTGGCACACAACAGCGATCTCGCCGATGCGGCAGCGTATTTTACAGAGCTTTCTGCATTAAAGCCAGATGCGCTGATCATCGCTGATCCGGGGCTTTTTATGATCGCAAAGGATGTGTGTCCTGAGATCGATATCCATGTCAGCACACAGGCGAACAACTGTAACTATGGCACATTCCTGTTCTGGCATGAGCAGGGGGCCAGTCGTGTGGTAACCGCCAGAGAACTGTCCTTAAAGGAGATCGGAGAGATCAGAAAACATATTCCCGAATCCATGGAGATCGAGACTTTTGTCCATGGTGCCATGTGTATTTCCTATTCCGGACGTTGCCTTTTAAGTGCCTATATGACAGGACGCAGTGCCAATGAGGGTGCATGTACCCATCCGTGCCGCTGGAAATATGCGGTAGTGGAGGAAAAACGCCCCGGTGAATATTTCCCGGTAGAGGAAAATGAGCGGGGTACCTATATTTTCAACTCAAAAGATCTGTGCATGATCGAACATATTCCGGATCTGATCGAGGCAGGGATCGATAGCTTTAAGATCGAGGGCCGTATGAAAACGGCGCTGTACGTGGCAACGGTAGCCCGTACCTACAGAAAAGCGATCGATGATTATCTTGCCGATCCGGCATTGTATGAGAAAAACCTGCCGTGGTACAGGGAGCAGATCTCCCGCTGTACCTACAGACAGTTTACAACCGGATTTTTCTACGGAAAACCGGATCAGGAAAGCCAGATCTATGACAGCAATACCTATATCCGTGAGTACACATATCTGGGCATTGTGGGTGAGGTAAAGGATGGTCTTTGTGTGATCGAGCAGAGAAACAAATTTACCGTAGGCGAAATCATAGAGATCATGAAGTCCGATGGTGAAAATATCGAAGTAACCGTGCGTGCGATCTACAATGAAGATGGGGAGAGCATGGAGAGTGCCCCGCATCCAAAACAGAAACTGTATGTGGATCTGGGTGTAAAAGCGGACATATTTGATATTTTACGCCGGCAGGAAGAATTGCCGGAGCTTTAATACACAGTTTTTTTCAATTCTTGAGACGTAGGAGCGGCTGATGCCCAGCCGCTTGGCTATGACTCTCTGGGTGGTCGGTATCCGACCGTACAATCCATAACGTAAACTTAATAATTCTTTTTCCTGCGGTGTCAGGCACTGGTCCAGACCGGCATAGAGCCGCAGAATATTTTCATTTCGTTCGCAGCTGAGAGGAATATCCTCATCCTGGCTCTCCAGGATATCCATCAGATGAATCTCATTTCCTTCTTTGTCAGTCCCGATCGGTTCATACAGGGATACTTCCCGTACATTTTTTTTGCGGCTGCGAAACATCATCAGCAGTTCATTGTCAATACAGCGTGCAGCGTAGGTGACCAGCCGGCTTCCTTTCTGGAGGTCAAAGGTAGCTACAGCTTTCAACAGACCGATCGTACCGGTGGAGATCAGATCGTCCATATCATCTTCGGGACTCTGATATTTCCGTGCGATATGTGCAACCAGACGTAGATTTCGCTCGATCAGCTGGTTGCGAGCGGCAAGGTCGCCTTGTTGGCTTCTTTCGAGAAGAAGACGTTCTTCATCAGGCGTGAGCGGCTTTGGGAAGGTCTGCAAGGCGGCACCTCTGCAATACGGGGTGTTTCTACATCTTATGAAAGGGGACAAAAGCGGGTGCATATCCAACAGAAAAATTAAAGCCGGAAAGCCACGGTCGGCTGTAAAAGCAGATGTACGCAGGTAAGAAAGGGTAAAACATAACATTATATATAGCAAAAAGGAGGAACAGTATGTTTACAAAAGTTACAGCAGCAACCATTCTCGGGGTAGAGGCCCATCGTGTGTCGGTGGAGGCGGATGTCAGTGACGGGCTGCCGTCATTTTCCATCGTGGGGTATGTCACGGCGCAGGTGCGTGAGGCGGCGGATCGGGTGAGAACGGCTGTAAAAAATACGGGAATGTCACTGCCGCCCAAACGGATCACGATCAATCTGGCACCGGCGGATATCCGAAAGGAGGGGCCACGCTTTGATCTGCCGATCGCAGCAGCTGTGCTCTGTGCAGCGGGAAAAATCCCGGAAAAGTCTCTGGAGAGCTGTATGGTGCTGGGAGAACTGGGACTGGATGGCAGTGTGCGCAGTGTCAGTGGCATACTTTCGGCGGTGCTTCTGGCAAGAAAGGAGGGGATAACGACCTGTATACTTCCGGCAGTGAATCTGGAGGAGGCCAGAAATGTAAAAGATATGCAGCTGATCGGGATTTCTTCGCTGGAGGATCTGGTATCTTACTGCAGGCATCCCAAGGAGTATGAAAATCCGCAGCAGATGGCTGACTGTGAACACAGCAAGCCGGATGTACCGGACTTTGCGGATATTCAGGGTCAGGAGGAAGTCAAGCGTGCGGCCGTGCTGGCGGCGGCAGGTTTTCATAATCTTTTGATGATCGGACCGCCGGGATCGGGTAAAACGATGACAGCCAGCCGTATTCCGGGGCTTTTGCCGGATATGACAAGGGAGGAGAGCCTGGAGGTGACACAGATCTACAGTGTGGCGGGGAAGCTGCCGGAACATACGTCGCTGATCCGTCAGCGGCCGTTTCGTGCGCCGCATCATACGATTTCGCCGCAGGCGCTGGCCGGTGGCGGACGGATACCGACGCCGGGGGAGATCACGCTGGCGCACAGGGGTGTGCTGTTTCTGGATGAGTTTCCGGAGTTTCCGGGGACAAGCCTGGAGATCCTCAGGCAGCCGATGGAGAATAAGAATATTGTGATCTCGAGGAGTGCGGGGACGGTGACGTTTCCGGCGGAATTTCTTTTGCTGGCGGCGATGAATCCGTGCAAGTGCGGATATTATCCGGATATGAACCGGTGCAGCTGCAGTGCGGCGGATATTTCGCGGTATCTGCACAGGATCAGTCAGCCGCTGCTGGACAGGATGGATCTGTGTGTGGAGGTTCCGGCGCTGTCTTATGAGGAGCTGCGGAGTGAAGAGAAGAGTGCGATGACGACGGCGGTGATGAAAGTGCAGGTGGCGGGGGCTGTCCGGTTGCAGAATCGCAGGTATGCGGGGGAGAGGTTTTTTTATAATAGTCAGGTGCCGGCGGCGCGGCTTAGGGAGTTTTGTGAGATGACGATAGAGGCGGAAGGGCTTTTGAAGGAGATGTTTGGACGGATGGGACTGAGTGCGAGAGGGTGTCACAGGATTATTCGGGTGGCGCGGACTTCGGCGGATCTGGCGGGAAGTGAGAGGATTGAGAAGGAGCATATTCTGGAGGCCTGCTGTTTTCGGAATGCGGGGAAGAAGTTCTGGAATCAGTAGGTGGTGAGGGACGGATACGCGGTGGATCAGAAATTGAGATGACAATTTAAAAATGCACAAAAAAACAAATGAAAAACTGTGAAAACTGTTCAAATCGTCCCTTGCGATATGTGAAAAAAAGGAGTAAAACATAAGCCATAAGAAAACGAAATGCAGTGAATAGGATACATCACAAAAGGAACACCGGAGTACAGAGAGCCGTCAGCAGATGAGAAACGGCAGAAGGTATTTTGTGACATCACCCGGGAGCAGCCCGCTGAAAAGCAGTACAGTAAGCAGGGACGTTATCCTCACGTTACAGAGGAAGCTGTTTATACATGACAGTGAGAAGTGACCATAGTTAGTGATAAGTATGGTAAGACAAAGTGGTACCACGGAAAATTCCGCCTTTGTTGTCCGAAAGGACAGCAGAGGCGTTTTTTTATATATTTATTTATATTTTACATCAAAGACTTACTAGAAAAGAGGAAAAAATTATGAGTGGAATACTGATGATGGTGATCGCTATCGTAGTACTCGGCGGCGCATACTTCCTGTATGGACGCTACCTGCAGAACAAATGGGGCATCGATCCCAATGCAAAGACCCCGGCATATGAGCTGGAAGACGGTGTTGACTATGTACCGGCAGATACAAACGTTGTCTTTGGACACCAGTTTGCATCGATCGCGGGTGCAGGCCCGATCAACGGACCGATTCAGGCAGCTATTTTCGGATGGCTTCCGGTGCTGTTATGGATCCTGATCGGTGGTGTCTTCTTCGGTGCTGTACAGGACTTTGCTTCCATGTATGCTTCTGTAAAGAATAAGGGTCGTACGATTGGATACATCATTGAGGAATATATCGGTAAATTAGGTAAAAAGCTGTTTCTGTTATTCTGCTGGCTGTTCTGTATTCTGGTTGTTGCCGCATTTGCGGACGTTGTAGCCGGAACATTTAACGGATTTTCCGTCAGTGACGCAGGAGAGGTCACAAAGGTAGTGGCAAACGGTGCAGTTGCAACAACATCCATGCTGTTTATCGTAGAGGCTGTTGCACTGGGAATGTTCCTGAAATATACCAGATTCAATAAATGGATCAATACAGCTGTGGCAATCTTACTTCTGGTTGCAGCGATCGCGCTGGGCTTAAACTTCCCGATGTACTTAAGTCTGGGAAGCTGGCACGTGATCATCTTTGTATACATCCTGATCGCCAGTGTTGCTCCGGTATGGGCACTGCTTCAGCCGAGGGATTATCTGAACAGTTATCTGCTGATTTTTATGATCGTGGCTGCTGTTGTCGGTGTATTCGTAGCCAATCCGGCCTGCAACCTGCAGGCATTCACAAGCTTTAATGTGGATGGACAGTATATGTTCCCGATTCTGTTTGTTACGATCGCCTGTGGTGCAGTTTCCGGTTTCCATTCTCTGGTTTCTTCCGGTACAGCATCCAAACAGATCAAAAACGAGAAGAACATGCTGCCGGTTTCCTTCGGTGCCATGCTGATGGAGAGTATGCTGGCTGTGATCGCACTGATCGCCGTTGCCTCTTTTGCCAATGGTGAGGCTGCCGCACAGGGGCTGACCACACAGCCGCAGATCTTTGCCGGAGCTATCGCAAACTTCCTGTCTGTGATCGGTCTGCCGCATTCTCTGGTATTTACACTGATCAATCTGGCTGTATCCGCTTTTGCGCTGACATCACTGGATTCTGTAGCCAGAGTCGGCCGTCTGTCTTTCCAGGAATTCTTCCTTGATGACGATGTTGATCAGGAGCATATGAGCCCGTTCTTAAAGGTAGTAACGAACAAATATTTCGCTACGATCATCACACTGGTACTTGCCTATATGCTGACAAAGGTCGGTTATGCTGAGATCTGGCCGCTGTTTGGTTCTGCAAATCAGCTGCTGTCCGTGCTGGCACTGGTTGCCTGCGCAGTATTCTTAAAGAAAACAAAACGTCAGGGCTTTATGCTCTGGGGACCGATGGCCTTTATGATGGCTGTTACGTTTACCGCACTGGGCATGACAATCGTCAAACTGACCAAAGCCTTTATGACTACAGGTCTGGATTTTGGCAATACGTTACAGCTTGTCTTTGCCGTACTGCTGCTGATCTTAGGTGTACTTGTGGCTATCCAGGGTATCAAAAAACTGTTTGAGAAAACAGATGACAAAAAAATGGCAGCATAGCTATATGTGCTTTTGAAACAGGGACAAAAGCAGCTGCCATACAGCTTTGAAAAACTTCTGACAGAACAAAGGGATATCCGCTATAAAATGGCGGGTATCTCTTTTTTGTTTGCCGTGCATAACAATAATGGTTCAGTGGACCAATTTTGATTGAAAATTGCTTTTTTGTTATCGGTGTGGATCTGGTCATTTTCTCTTCATGATTTTTTGGATTTGCCGCTATTGTAAAGGAAAGACGGAATTTATATACTGTGTTTAACAGACAATGCAACAGGGGGAATTTTGACTGCACAAACAAAACGAAAGGGGTGATTTTTTGAAGACGGGTAATCGTTTTTTAACGGCTTTTTTCGTAATCCTGGCCGCAGGTCTTTTTGCCGGATGTGGTACAGGAAAAGAAAGCCCGGCTGCATCTGCGGACAGTGAAAACACATTGCCGGCTTACAGCACAGTGTTTGGTCCGGATACAAAAAAAGAGAGCGAAGAGTCCGTGTCTGATGTGCCGGAAGGTGAGACTACAGAGCCGTTTGATTTTTCTTCTGATGCTGCACCGACACAGGAACAGCTGGAGGCTGCCGCGCAGGAATATTATCTGTGGCCATCAGAGTCCGTCAGTATCACGATCAACAGCAGCGGAAAAGTATTACATGAGGAGGATATCCATGTGTCCCGGCTTACGGATGTGATCACTGGAGAAACAAAGTATTATACGGCATATTATAAAACCTATAAAAAGAAGGATGAGTGGGACTATGATGTTGCAATGAGAAGCAGGCTGTATGATGTTTCGGGTCATCTGGTGAGCGACTGGTCAGACAGGCAGTACACCGGCTGTATCGGTGACTGGGTGATGTCACAGAAGTATATTGATTTTGCCTGTGCCGACGGGACAGAGGACACAGACAGCAGGATGGAGCAGCTAACGACGGGAGAAGAAAGGCAAGATATTATGTCTGTGGACCGGATCAGTGCAGATGCGGCTTTTGTACAGACAAAGGACAATGAAGATTCGTTTACTGTAGATACAGAAGGAAATGTGTTGTATGAGTTTTCTACTCTCAAAGACAGTATTCCTGAAAAACACAGTTTTTCGGTGTATCAGCAGTATGTTGTTGCGGAGGTGTATACGGATCCGTTGTATGAACTGCAGTTTTTTACCCAGGATGGAAAGCTGCTGGGAAAGATCGGGAATGTGGAAAATACCTACGTTTATGACAGCGGCATTATGCCACCCTTTGTGATGTGCGATAATGTGATCTATGATCCGTCCAATGGTGATGGCGGGGAACTGTCTGCTGTATTTGCGCAGGGACAGCCCAGCTACTATGACGGTGAACTTGCTGTCTGTGCTACGCTTACGGGTGATACAATAGCCGGATACAGGTTGTATGATGCCAAAACGGGCGGGGCACTGTCAGGAGAATATACATCTGTGGCGTACAAAGCATCAGACCGTACAGATAGCGGATGGACACCTTCTGCATTCTTTATCGGAGTCAGTGAAGACCGTCTGGAAAAGCTGGATCGTACGGGTAAGGTCGTGGCATCGGCCGGTGTCGATCATATAAGTGATGTCTATATATACGATACGGGAATTCTTGTAAACTGTGATGAATATACAGGGGCGAGCCTGTTGAATACAGAGCTGCAGACGGTGATCCCTGTCGGCAGGTATGATACGATCGCTCCGGTGTACAGATACGATGAAGCAGAGGACGGTTATGTGGATGATCTCTGGTACGGGATGTATACGCTGGACGCAGAACAGCTGCAGCAGCGGACAGATCTTTTTTCAACAGATGGTACGGTATGGTTAAAAGGGGCATCCTCTGCAGGGGCAATGTCGCATGGAAAGATTCCTGTTGTGCGGGGATTTTCCATGGGACTCGTCGATGAACATGGTGAGTGGATCGTTAAAATAGCGAAAAATGAGGTAACAAATAACGACTAAAAAGGAGGAAACAGGATGAAGTATAAGAAAGCAGCAGCGATCGGATGTGCAGTTATGCTCGGACTGGCAGGCTGTGGTGGCAGTTCATCTACAGATACGGGAGAAAAAAGCAAGGTAAGTGTTGTGGATCAGACCACAGAAAACAATACAAAAGATACGACCGGCGGTGTGGCAGCAGGAAGTGACACGGATGAGACAGTCACAGACAGCCAGACCAGTGAGACTACAGAAAGCACAGAGAAGACAGTAAAGCTGCATATTGATGGCTATGATAAAGATACCTGGCCGCGTCTGGATGGTTCGTTAGCTAATGAGCCACTGCTTGTGCGGATGATGGAGGATCTGACGGATTCGGATGAGGATACGGCAGAGGTGTATCTGGCAGACAGCTTTGAAAATGGTGGAACGAGCACCAGCTGGGGGAAACTTTTAAATGACCAGATGGATCTGATCGTTTCCTATGAACCGCCACAGGAAATAAAAGAGGAATATAAGGACGATTTTGACAAGCTGGAGATCGATCCGCTGGGACGTGACGGACTGGTGTTTATCGTAAATGTCAATAATCCCATCGAATCGCTTACCGTAGACCAGATCCGTGATATCTACACAGGAAAGATTACAGACTGGTCAGAATTAGGCGGCGATGCAGGAAAAATCCGTGCCTTCCAGAGAAATTCGACTTCCGGAAGCCAGACATTACTAAATAAGCTGGTCATGAACGGGGAAAAGACGATGGAGCCGGATAAGGATATGCTGATAGGAACTATGGGAGAGCTGATCGAATCTGTAGCCGGATTTGACGGCTCGGGTAGTGCGATCGGTTTTTCCGTATATTATTATGCCGATAAAATGAAAGCAGATCCCCATCTGAAAATGATTAAAATTGAAGGCGTTGCACCGTCAAATGCAGCGATCGAGAAAGGCTCCTATCCGCTTGTAAATGATTTCTATATGGCGATCCGGGCTTCGGAAAGCTCGGACAGTCCGGTCCGCAAGCTGCGTGACTGGATGCTTTCTGAGGATGGAAGGACACTTCTGGAGGAGGAGGGCTATGTATGGGCCCGAAATGGTATGCAGGCGCAGTCCAATGGCGCAGGAAATATTTTTGAATAATACAAAGGTGGCTGTATGCCCATGGATGGCAGGCATGGCAATGTGAAAAGAACTGCAAGATGAAATAAGGATATACTGGGCAGGAAAAAGTGTGCTATACTTTGAGACGGTCAAAGGAGTGAGTACACAATGAAAGATAAACAAAAAGGTATGTTAAGCATCATGGCCGCAGCTTTTTTCTTTGCGGCCATGAATGTGTTTGTAAAACTGTCGGGAGATCTGCCTTCGCCACAGAAGAGCTTTTTCAGGAATCTGATCGCCATGATCTTTGCTTTTGTGATTCTGGTGAAAAGTAAAGAAAAGCTGCAGTACCAGAAAAAGGATCTGCCGATGCTTCTGTGTCGTTCGATTTTCGGTACAGCGGGTATTCTCTGTAATTTCTATGCGGTGGATCATCTGCTGGTCAGTGATGCGTCAATGCTGAATAAGCTGTCCCCGTTTTTCGTTATCATTTTTTCTGCACTGTTTCTGAAAGAAAAGGCGAATAATGTACAGAAAATTTCAGTAGTGATCGCCTTTATCGGTGCCCTGTTTGTGATCAAGCCATCGATGGATGTCTTCCAGAATGTCAATTCGCTGATCGGTGTTTTAGGAGGCCTGGGTGCCGGTATTGCCTACACCTGTGTACGACAGCTGGGAAAACAGGGCGTAAAGGGTGCGAGAGTGGTATTTTTCTTTTCAGGTTTTTCCTGTCTGGTACTGGTGCCGTATCTGCTTTTAAATTATCACCCGATGACGATCCGTCAGCTGTTATGTCTGATCGGAGCGGGACTGATGGCTGCCGGTGGTCAGTTTTCCATCACTGCAGCCTATAATTTCGCTCCGGCAAAGGAAATCTCGGTATTTGATTACACGCAGGTGGTTTTTGCCGCGATCCTCGGCTTTTTCTTCCTTGGTCAGATTCCGGATCTGTACAGTGTGATCGGCTATGTGATCATTATCGGAGTGGCCGTATGGAGCTTTCTCAGACAGAGAGAACATGCATAAAATGAAAAACAGACATTTGTCCCCGCCTGGCAGCAGCCCGGTTAGACGAATGTCTGTTTTTATGCTATGATGGGAAAATATAAGACAAAAAGATGAGGGGGGAAGTTTTATGGAAACCTCTGAAAATAAGCAGAAAAATTTATGTGCGGCACTTCTGGCACATGTCGATGCAGGAAAAACGACACTGTCGGAATGTATGCTGTACGAAACCGGACAGATCCGTACGATGGGGCGGGTAGATCATAAGGATACGTTTCTGGACACGGATACAATGGAAAAGGAGCGGGGGATCACGATCTTTTCCAAACAGGCGATGCTGCCATGGAAGGATACCATGATCACGCTTCTGGATACGCCGGGGCATGTGGATTTTTCGGCGGAAGCAGAGCGCGTGCTGCAGGTACTGGATATCGCTGTTTTAGTGATCAGCGGCAGTGATGGTGTACAGGGCCATACGGAGACACTCTGGAAGCTTTTAAAGCAGCATCAGGTGCCGACAGTTTTATTTATCAATAAGATGGATCTGGCAGGAAGCGACAGAGAAAAGCTGATGGAAAATCTGCAGAAACGACTGGATGAAGCCTGTCTGGAGATGACTGATATGAACGATCCGCTTGTGTGTGAAGCGGCAGCTATGAATGACGAGGCTGCTATGGAGGAATATCTTGAGACCGATACGCTTTCTACAGAGACCATCGGACGGCTGATCCGCGAGAGAAAGCTGTTTCCCTGCTATTTTGGGTCAGCACTGAAACAGGAAGGTGTCCGACCGCTTCTGGACGGGATGGTCAACTACGGTACACAGAAAAAGTGGCCGGATGCGTTTGGTGCCCGTGTCTTTAAGATTTCACGGGATGAGCAGGGCAACCGGCTGACATATATGAAGATCACCGGCGGTGCGCTGAAGGTAAAAACCATGATAACAAACCGCGACACACTGTCAAAGAGCGGTGGAGCCGTGACAGAAGAAGAAATCTGGGAAGAAAAGGTCGATCAGATCCGCCTGTATTCCGGCAACAAATACACACTGGTGGATACGGCAAAGGCCGGAACCATCTGTGCGGTAAAGGGATTAAGCTGTACCTGGCCTGGACAGGGGCTTGGCTGTGAAAAAGGGCTGAAAGCGCCGCTGTTACAGCCGGTACTGACCTATGCCGTTCTTCCGGAAGAGGGGACAGATATCCATTTGCTGTTGAAAAATCTCAAACTTCTGGAAGAGGAAGATCCGCAGCTGCATGTCGTATGGCAGGAAAAACTCAAAGAGATTCATCTGCAGCTGATGGGTGCGGTGCAGCTGGAAATATTAAAACGTGTGATCTGGGATCGCTTCCATGTGGAAGTAGAGTTTGGCCCCGGCAATATCGTATACCGGGAGACGATTGAAAATACCGTTGAAGGAGTGGGTCATTTTGAACCACTGCGTCATTATGCCGAGGTACATCTCCTGTTAGAGCCGGCAGAGAGGGGAAGCGGACTGAGCTTTGCGACAGCCTGCAGTGAGGATATTCTGGATCTGAACTGGCAGCGTCTGATCCTGACCCATCTGATGGAAAAAGAGCATATCGGTGTACTGACCGGTTCTCCGATCACGGATATGCGGATCACTGTACTGACCGGCCGTGCCCATACGAAGCATACAGAGGGCGGAGATTTCCGGCAGGCGACCTATCGTGCCCTACGGCAGGGACTGATGCAGGCAAAAAGTGTACTTCTGGAGCCGTGGTACAGCTTTTCGCTGGAAGTCCCCCAGGAACAGCTTGGCCGCGCTATGTCAGATATCCAGAAGATGAACGGCCAGTTTGATGCACCCCAGATGGATGGTGATATGGCAATCCTTACCGGCAGCGCACCGGTTGCAGAGATGCGGGATTATATGACGGAAGTATATGCCTACACCAAAGGACGTGGCCGGTTTGGCTGTACTCTGAAGGGATATGAGCCATGCCATAATACAGAGGAAGTGATCACAGACACCGGCTATGATCCGGAAGCAGATGTGGAAAACACACCGGATTCTGTATTTTGTGCCCATGGCGCCGGTTATATTGTCAAATGGAATGAAGTACCGGAACATATGCATGTGGAAAGCGGTTTTAAGACAGAGGAAGAGGAACCGGAAGAAGAAATCCTGACACCGGTGAACCGTGTGCCGGTACCAAAGGATCATTCCCTGTATGGCTCATGGAAAGAAGACAGGGAGCTGGAAGCTATCTTTAACCGCACCTTTGGTTCCAAAGGAGAGCGGCAGATTCCTTCCTATCATAAAGTCAGCTACGGCAGATCCGGCGGCACGAGCGAAGCCAACCGGGCGGCGACCGCGGCTTACAAAGAAGCGCACAGCCGCCCGCAGAGTGTGCAGAAGGACTATCTGCTGGTAGATGGTTACAATATCATCTTTGCCTGGGACGAGCTGAAACAGCTGGCCGCCGCCAGTCTTGATGCCGCCAGACTGAAACTGATGGACATGCTGTGTAATTATCAGGGCTATACCCGCTGTGAACTGATCTGTGTCTTTGATGCCTATAAGGTAAAGGGTGGTATCGGAGAAGTCGGTATGTACCACAACATTCATGTCGTCTATACCAAAGAGGCCCAGACAGCCGATGCCTATATCGAGAAAACTTCAAAAGAACTGGCTGAAAAGCATCGTGTCCGCGTGGCTACATCCGATGGTCTGGAGCAGGTGATCGTCATGGGCCATGGCGCGATTCGCGTATCCGCCAGAGAACTGTACGAAGAGATGACGCAGATCGCCGTACAGATGCAGGACTATTACAAAGACCGGGAGGAAAGCTTCAGAAACCGGCCATTTGAACAGGGAAAGTAAAACAAAACTAAACAGCACTACATACCTCTAATAAAGATGAGTGACAGCTTAAACAATTTAGCATTGACTTTTTTGTGAATGTTGCATATCTTATAGGAAAGAACTCTTTGCACTGCATATTGCTACAGTACAAACTGAACAGGCGCCGGTGAGCAGTCACCGGAACGGCCGGGTCACCGGGGGTGTGACAGCAGATCCTTTCGGATTAGAGGAACCGACAGGCATCTGTGGGACAGTAGATACGATTACTGTGTCCCGCAGGTGCCTTTTTGTTATCATGTATATCAATCATTGGTCCAGTGGACCAGATTTGATTGCTTTGTAAAACCTATGTTACTTTCTGATGAAAAAACTGCAGGATACAAACGTTGTATACAAAAAGGCAGGGACCAAGCAGGTATAACGCCTGTGCAAAAGAACATTTCATCAGGAGGTATTTTTTTATGGAAGCAACTACTGCAAACGTAAACACACAGGAAATCCAGAGCGAAAAAGTCGCTATGCGGGTTTCTACTATCAGTATCATCGTCAACCTGGCTTTGTCCGTCTTAAAGCTGATCGCCGGTATCGTAGCTTCATCCGGTGCCATGATCTCCGATGCGATCCATTCAGCATCCGATGTATTCAGTACGATCATCGTCATGATCGGCGTGCACATTTCCGGTAAAAAAGCAGATGAAGAACATCCTTATGGCCATGAACGTCTGGAATGCGTAGCAGCGATCATCCTTGCAGTGATCCTCGCTCTGACCGGTCTCGGTATCGGCTCTACCGGTATCCGTAATATCATAAGCGGCAGCTACGCTGATCTGACTGTACCGGGTATGCTCGCACTGTGGGCAGCCGTGATCTCTATCGTAGTAAAAGAGTGGATGTACCACTTCACCGTACACGCAGCCAACAAGATCAATTCCGGCGCTTTAAAGGCAGACGCCTGGCATCACAGAAGCGACGCCCTCTCCTCCATCGGAGCCCTGATCGGTATCGCCTTCGCCCGCTTCGGCTTCCCTATTATGGATTCCGTAGCCAGCGTTGTCATCTGTGTATTTATCCTCAAAGCCGCCTACGACATCTTTAAAGACGCCGTAGACAAAATGATCGATCGCTCCTGTGACGTCAAAACCATGGAAAAGATGCTCGTAGCTATCCAGGGAACAGAAGGTGTAGAAGGTATCGGCTGGATGAAAACCCGCCTCTTCGGTGCCAAGATCTACCTCGATGTCGTCATCGAAGCCGACGGCAACAAAACCCTGACCGAAGCCCACGACATCGCCCAGCACGTCCATGACACCATCGAACGAGACTTCCCCGAAGTCAAACACTGCATGGTACACGTAGACCCGAAGCGAACAGCCGAGGAACTGTAAAACTTATTTTTGATTTATTTGATACAAACACCAAAGTGCCTGTTCTGTATACGATCTGACAGAACGGGCACTTTTTACAGTACCCTCATGTTTTGACTCCTTATGTATATCAATATCCAGCCTGTTGAAACTCAGATTTAATTTAACCGCGTATCTGTCAGCCAACAAACAGAAGAAGGAAGAGGAAAGTCAGGGACAGGTATATGGTATCTAAGCGACTTTGCCGAGTAAGAGTCCGAGACTACAGGCTCGGACCGACGGAGGCGGAGCGCAGAGACCATATACCTGTCCCTGACTTTCCTCTTCCTTCGTCGTCCGTCTGTCTGCCATTTCTTCGTCCGTCCCTATAGACAAACCCTCTAAAACCAAGTATAATCTCAAATCAGACTGACAAAAACTGTATTTACCATAGATACATAAAAAAGGGAGAACCAACCATGAGCATACTCACCGTAGAACACTTAAGCCACGGCTTCGGCGACCGCACCATCTTCACCGACGTATCCTTCCGCCTGCTAAAAGGCGAACATATCGGCCTCGTAGGTGCCAACGGCGAAGGAAAATCCACCTTCATGAATATCATCACCGGCAAACTCATGCCCGACGAAGGCAAAATCGAATGGGCCAGACACGTTCGCGTCGGTTACCTCGACCAGCATACCGTCCTGACCAAAGGCATGTCCATCCGTGACGTCCTGGCCTCCGCCTTCGACTTTTTATACGAAATGGAAACCCGCATGAACGAAGTCTACGGCCTCATGGGAGAAGCCTCCCCCGAAGAAATGGACGCCCTCATGGAAGAATCCGGCACATTGCAGGATCTTTTAGACGCTCATGACTTTTATATGATCGACAGCAAAGTAGAAGAAGTCGCCAGAGCCTTAGGCCTTCTGGATCTCGGCCTCGACCGTGACGTCACAGAGCTCTCCGGCGGACAGAGAACCAAAGTTCTTCTGGCAAAACTTTTACTGGAAAAACCGGATATCCTGCTTCTCGACGAGCCGACCAACTACCTGGACGTGGAGCATATCGAATGGCTGAAACGCTATCTGAACGATTACGAAAACGCCTTTATTCTGATCTCGCATGATATTCCTTTTTTGAACAGCGTGATCAACCTCATTTATCATATGGACAACGGCGAACTGAACCGCTATCCCGGAGATTATGACAAATTCCAGGAAATCTATGCGATGAAAAAAGCACAGCTCGAGGCTGCTTATAATAAACAGCAAAAAGAGATTGCTGATCTCAAAGACTTCGTAGCCAGAAACAAAGCCCGTGTAGCCACCAGAAATATGGCCATGTCCCGCCAGAAAAAACTCGACAATATGGACATGATCGAGCTGGCCGCAGAGAAACCAAAGCCGGAATTTAATTTCAAAGAAGCCCGCACCCCGGGACGCTACATTTTTGAAACAAACCAGCTGGTCATCGGCTACGATGAACCTTTGTCTTCACCTCTGGATCTTCAGATGGAAAGAGGCGAAAAGATCGTGCTGACCGGAGCCAACGGTATCGGAAAAACGACCCTGTTAAAAAGCATCCTGGGACTGATCCCGGCACTGTCCGGCAGTGTGGAACAGGGAGAATTCCTGCAGATCGGTTACTTTGAACAGGAGATGGATCAGAGTATCAATACTACCTGTATCGAAGAAATGTGGCAGGAATTTCCCGGATTTTCCCAGTATGAAGTCCGTGCGGCACTGGCAAAATGCGGACTGACGACAAAGCATATCGAAAGCAAGGTCAAAGTCCTAAGCGGTGGTGAACAGGCTAAGGTACGCCTGTGTAAGCTGACCAACCGGGAAAGTAATGTACTTGTACTCGATGAGCCGACCAATCATCTGGATGTGGATGCCAAGGATGAACTGAAACGTGCACTCAAAGCCTATAAGGGAAGTATCCTGATGGTCTGCCATGAGCCGGACTTTTATGACGGACTGGCTACACAGGTGTGGGATTGCACAAAGTGGACAACAAAAGTGTTTTAAACGGAAAAGCTGCTGTATATCAGAAAATGTACAGCGGCTTTTTGGCTGTATGGATCGAGGTATGTACCGGAGATGACTGTTGGTGGTATAACCGGAGGAAATTGTCTGAAAAGTATGTTGTTTGAGTGTTTACCAAAACACTTTAGTGTGCTAAAATAGGGTTATTAACGTGGAGGTGTCATTTGATATGGCAAAAATAGTAAAAAAAGAACATGTAAGGGAAATGTTTGAAGCTATCCTCAGGCTTCAGGATATAGACGAGTGTATCGCTTTTTTTGAGGATCTGTGTTCACCGACGGAATTGTCTGCCATGGAACAGCGGTATGAGGTGATGAGTCTTCTTCTGCAGGATAAGGTGTATCTGGAGATCCTGGACAAGACGAGTGCCAGTACGGCTACGATCAGCAGGGTGAAACGTGTGATGGATTATGGTACGGGGTGTATGCCGCGCATGATCGAAGAAATGCAGAAAGAAAAGAAATAGGTGGGGGGACGGGAAACTGCCGCCTGGTTTATGCTCCATCTTATAGGTTAAATTTTTCGCTCCGCCTGCGCTGGTCCGAGCCTGAGGTCTCGGACACGTGCTCGGTAAAGTCGCTGTAAATTTAACCTGTAAGATGGAGCATAAACCAGACGGCAGTTTCCCTGTCTGTGAAAATGGTAATAAAAGAATGGAGAACATAAAAGATGATACATGAGATTGCACCGCAGATGCTGGATAATCAGTACAGGGCGGTTGAAATGACAGAGGAAAGCTGTGTGATGCTGTTTTTTGAGGACAGGCTGCTTTTAAAGGAAGAGGAAGGGAAAATCAGGTTTCCATATTATCGCGAGGTAAAGGATAAGATCGGAGCGTATGTGTATCTGTTTTCGCTGGATGAGCGTATGTATTTTCTGGCAAAGCCGGAGGCGGAGGAAAAAGAGTTTTCCGGGTTTAAGGCGGTGACAGCGATTCAGCTTCGGGATAAGATGCCGGTGTATGAATCGTTTGCGGGGATGACAGCGAGACATCTGTATCAGTGGTACCGTTCGGTACAGTTTTGCGGCTGCTGTGGGACGAAGGCTGTACATGACGGTGTGCAGAGGATGATGCGCTGTCCGAAATGTGGCAATCTGATGTTTCCAAAGATTTCTCCGGCCATCATTGTTGCTGTGACAGATGGTGAGAGACTGCTTCTGACAAAGTATGCCGGACGAAAGACGGCTGCTTATGCCCTTGTGGCAGGTTTTGTGGAGATCGGTGAGACGGCAGAGGAATGTATAGCCCGTGAAGTATTTGAGGAAACAGGATTACATGTTGAACATATCCGTTACTATGGCAGCCAGCCCTGGGGATTTGACGGTAATCTGATGCTGGGGTATACGGCGAGACTTTCCGGCACACATAAGATCAGTCTGGATGAGCAGGAGCTTGCCACGGCCGTATGGTTAAAGCCGGAAGAAATTCCGGAAATCCCGGATTACTCCAGTCTGACGAGAGAGATGATCCGCAGATTCCGGATGGGTACGTTACAGAAGGATATGTAAGAAAAAAGGCAGTTTACATAAAATTTCAGAGAGTCAGTGGATGATAAAAAAACAGTATCGTCATAAGAAATTGCAGAAAATCAGGCACGATTTTATCTGAATTTTACAGCGTATACAGAAGAAAATGACGTTGGCAGGAGTTTAGCAGAAATAAACATGAAATTTATCAATAATAATCCTTGACATTCCTGTCAAAAGATATATAATGCATTTGGAGTTTAGTAAAACTAAACTCCATTTTTAATATTACATAAAACTGATACACAGATACGAGCAGGAGGTTTGCATGAAAATCGGCAGCAAAATCAAGGATCTTCGTGTACAGAAAGGTCTGACACAGGAGGAGCTGGCCGACCGCACAGAGCTTTCAAAAGGGTTTATTTCCCAGCTGGAGCGCGATCTGACCTCACCTTCCATTGCTACACTGGTAGATATCCTACAGTGTCTCGGTACGGATATCGCTACATTTTTTCAGGACGAGACAGATGAACAGATCGCTTTTTCTGAAGAGGATTACTTCGTAAAGGAAGAAGCGGACAGAGGGATTCAGACCGAATGGATCATCCCCAATGCCCAGAAGCACCAGATGGAGCCGATCCGTCTGACATTGCAGAAAGGCGGAGCGTCCTATCCGGACAATCCGCATGAGGGCGAGGAGTTTGGCTATGTGATCACCGGTGAGATCACGATCCATCTGGGCAAAAAGCTGATCGCGGTGCGCGGCGGTGAATCCTTTTACTTCGTGCCGTCCAAGAGACATTTTATCAGCTCCGAAACAGGAGCACAGCTGATCTGGGTCAGCACACCACCGAGTTTTTAAGGGGATTTTTACACAGGAGGATTGAAGAGTTGAGCAAACAGCCATTGATTGATTTTGAACACATCTCCAAATCATTTGACGGGGAGCTGATCCTGGATGATCTGAATCTGACCATCCATGAAAACGAATTTCTGACACTTTTGGGACCGTCCGGATGCGGTAAGACGACGACACTTCGTATTCTCGGCGGTTTTGTTATGCCGGATCAGGGGCGTGTCATGTTTGACGGACAGGACATTACCCGGCTGGCACCGAATAAGCGAAACTTAAATACGGTATTCCAGAAATATGCGCTGTTTCCTCATATGACGGTAGCGGACAACATTGCGTTCGGCCTGAAGATCAGCGGAAAGACAGATGCCTATATTAAGGACAAAATCGCCTATGCATTAAAGCTGGTGAATCTGGAAGGGTACGAGAAGCGTAATCCGATGTCTCTGTCCGGTGGACAGCAGCAGCGTATCGCGATCGCCCGTGCGATCGTCAATGAGCCGAAGGTGCTGCTTCTTGATGAGCCTCTGGGTGCACTGGACCTCAAGCTCAGACAGGAGATGCAGTATGAGCTGGTCCGCCTGAAAAATGAGCTGGGTATCACGTTTGTCTATGTTACACACGATCAGGAAGAGGCGCTGACGATGTCGGATACCGTTGTAGTCATGAACCAGGGCTATATTCAGCAGATGGGTACCCCGGAGGATATCTACAACGAGCCGGAAAATGCGTTTGTCGCAGACTTTATCGGTGACAGCAATATCATCGACGGTATCATGATCGAGGATAAGCTGGTCGAGATCCTGGGTGTGAAATTCCCCTGTGTGGATACCGGATTTGGTACCAATAAGCCGGTCGATGTCGTGATCCGTCCGGAGGATGTGATCCTTGGGCTACCGGGCAAGGGACATCTTGACGGCGTTGTAACCAATCTGATCTTTAAGGGTGTGCACTATGAGATGGAAGTGATGGCCAACGGCTATGAATGGTTGGTACAGAGTACGGTGGCCCATCAGCCGGGAGAAAAGGTTGGTATTTATGTAGATCCGTTCAATATCCAGATCATGAACAAACCTGCGTCCGATGACGAGAAAGCGGTGCCGATCGATGAATACGAATAAGAGAAAGCTTCTGACAGGCCCGTATCTTGTCTGGGCTGTCGGTTTTATTATCCTGCCGCTTCTGATGATCCTGTACTATGGTTTCACCAGTGGTGACGGTCAGTTTACACTGGACAATTTTCTGGCGATCGCAGATCCGATTCATGCGAAGGCACTGTGGGAATCGATTCTGATCGCGTTTGGCGCTACGTTGATCAGCCTTGTGCTGGCATATCCACTGGCTTATATCTTGAGCAACAGTGCCAGAGGAAAAAGCGGTACGATCATCATGCTGTTTATGCTGCCGATGTGGATCAATTTTCTGCTGCGTATCATGGCACTGCAGATGATCCTGTCCAATACCGGTATTTTGAATGCGATTCTTGGCTTTTTCGGAATCGAGCCTCTGCATATCATGTATTCAAAGACAGCAATCCTGATCGGTATGGCCTATGAATACCTGCCGTTTATGATCCTGCCGATCTACAATGTGATGTGCAAGATCGACAAGAGCGTGGTCGAGGCTGCCAGAGATCTTGGAGCAGATACCAAAACCGTATTTTTGCATGTGATCATGCCGTTGTCCGTACCGGGTGTGTTAAGTGGTATCGTGATGGTCTTTATCCCGGGAATCTCCGAGTTTGTCATTGCTGATATCCTTGGCGGTTCCAAAGTACTGCTGATCGGTAATGTGATCGATCAGGAATTTTCACTGACAAACAACTGGAACTTAGGTTCCGGACTGTCGATCGTGCTGATGGTCTTTATCTTTATCAGTATGGCGATCATGAACAAATACGATAAATCAGGGGAGGGACAGATGATATGGTAAGAGCAAAATCCTTTCTTGAGAAGTTTTATGTAGGACTGATCTTTTTCCTTCTGTACGCGCCGATCGCGGTGCTGATCGTCTGTTCCTTCAATGCGTCCAAGGCACGTACCGTCTGGGGCGGTTTTACCTTTGACTGGTACATCCAGCTGTTTCAGAATGAAGAAGTGATCCATGCTGTGCAGACCTCGCTTTTACTGACAACATCCGCAGCACTGATCGCAACAGTTCTCGGTACGCTGGCCTGTATCGGTATGACTGTGATGAGCAGGCGTGCACAATCGGTAATCACAACGATCACCAATATCCCGATGCTGAATGCGGATATCGTGACAGGTATCGCTATTATGCTTTTGTTTGTAAGATTCATGCAGCTGGGGTATGCTTCCATGCTGATCGGACATGTGACGTTAGGTATACCGTATGTGATTTTGAATGTCACACCGAGGCTTCGTTCTGCCAGCAAGACAACGTATGAGGCTGCGCTTGATCTGGGTGCGGGTCCTGTGTATGCCTTTGTAAAGGTGGTACTGCCGGAGCTGGTGCCGGGTATTTTTTCCGGCTTTCTGATGGCCTTTACGATCTCGCTGGATGATTTTATCATCACGTATTTTACCAAAGGGGCCGGAATCAATACGATCTCCACGATGCTGTATCAGGAGGTACGTCGTGGTATCAATCCGGAAATGTATGCGATGTCGACACTGCTGTTTCTGGCGATCCTTGTGATCCTGTTTGTTGTGAACAGGATTTCCGCAAAACAGGAAGAAACGTAAAGGCGATTCGGGGAGGAACATATGAAAAAAAGGACAGCTTTGACCGGTACACTGCTTCTGGCATGTCTGCTTGGGGGCTGTGGTGCGCAGGCACAGGATGGTGCTGTAGCGGATACCGGGGAAGATAATACACTGATCGTCTTTAACTATGGCGATTATATCGACCGGAATGTGCTGGATCTGTTTGAACAGGAAACAGGCATTAAGGTCAAGTATGAGGAATATGTCACACCGGAGGATATGTACACCAAGTACCAGTCCGGCGCGATTGATTACGATCTGATCTGTACTTCTGATTATATGGTGGAAAAGATGATCCTGGCCGGAGAGGTGCAGGAGATCGATACTTCGGATATGGAATATTACGACAATCTCGATCCACAGTATCTGGAATTCTGCCGGTCTTTTGATCCGGAGAATAAATACGCTGTGCCGTATTTCTGGGGAACCGTCGGGATCTGTTACAATACAGACATGGTAGATGAAGAGGTGGACAGCTGGGATATCCTGTGGAATGAAAAATACAGCGATCAGATCATCATGGAAAACAGTATGCGCGACGCATTTATCGCGCCGTTAAAGCTGATGGGAGAGTCCATCAATACGACAGAAAAGAATCTTCTTGTAGAGGCGCAGCAAAAGCTGTTTGACCAGAAGAAGCTGGCGATGGCTTATCTGGTAGATGAATCCCGTGATGCGATGATCTCCGGCGATGCAGCGATGGCTGTGATCTATTCCGGTGATGCGACAGCAGCTATGGAGTCAAACGATGCGCTTGATTACTGTGTGCCAAAGGAAGGGTCAAATATCTGGTTTGACTGTTTTATGATCCCGAAGACAGCGAAACATAAAAAGGCAGCGGAGAAGTTTATTGATTTCATGAACCGTGAAGATATCGGTATGATGAATTTCGATTATATTTATTATGCTACGCCAAATAAGGCCGTATACGATGCCCTCGATGAGGAAACAAAGGAAGATTACACGATCTTCCCGGATCAGGAAGTACTGGATAAATGCGAGGTATACAAATATCTCGGAGAAAAAGACGAGCGCTATTACAGCCAGCTCTGGAAAGAATTGAAATCATATTAGAAGAAAGCAGTTCTGAAAGGACTTCGTAAGGAAGAAACTTTCGGAACTGCTTTTTTGTATGAGATATGCATATGCTGGACATACTGAGAAAAATGTGATCTGGAGGTGCATATGCAGAAGGGTGAAAGAAGCATAGCCTATGAGATACCGGTGTATTTTGAGGGCGAAGGTTCTGTCGTCGGAAAAAAAGAGGGCGAGGGGCCGTTGGGACAGCTGTTTGATGAGGTTGTAGAAGATCCGATGTTTGGCGAAAACAGCTGGGAGGAGGCCGAGAGTGAGCTGCAGGTGCGGGCAGCACAAACAGCACTGAAAAAGAGCGGACTGGAGCGGACGCAGATCCGGTACCTGTTTGCCGGGGATCTGGAGGCACAGGGAGTGGCCAGTTCATTTGGTATGAGCCAGCTGGAAATCCCGTTTTTTGGTGTGTTTGGGGCATGTTCCACGATGGGCGAATCGCTGATCCTTGGCAGCAGTATGGTGGCTGCGGGACAGGCGGACAGTGTGCTGTGTGTGACATCGAGCCATTTTGCCAGTGCAGAAAAAGAATTTCGTTTTCCTCTGGAATACGGTAACCAGCGTCCGCTTTCTGCAGGCTGGACAGTGACCGGTAGCGGTGCCTGTGTGCTGGGGAGAAGAAAGAAAGCATTGGGGATTACGGCGGTGACACCGGGGCGGATTGTGGATTACGGGATGAAGGATTCCTTTAATATGGGAGCCTGTATGGCACCTGCCGCAGTAGATACGATCGAAGCTCATTTTAAAGATATGGCACGCGGCCCTGAGGACTATGACGCTGTGTTTACCGGGGATCTCGGCGTGACAGGCAGCCGTATTCTGATCGAGCAGCTGGCGAAAAAAGGATATGATATAGAAAAACGGCATGATGACTGCGGACTCAGGATGTATGACATCAAAAAGCAGGATGCGCATGCCGGAGGCAGTGGGTGCGGCTGTGCGGCATCGGTTCTGATGGCTTATATTCTGCCACGGATGAAGGAAGAGGGATGGCAGCGTATCCTGTTTGTGCCGACAGGGGCGTTGCTTTCCAAGGTCAGCTTTGCGCAGGGGCGCACGATTCCGGCGATTGCGCATGCTGTTTGCATTGAACGGGTATGATGATAAGAAAGGATGCAGATTATGGACTATATAACAGCATTTCTGGTCGGCGGAGCGATCTGTGCGCTGGTGCAGATCCTGCTTGACAAGACAAAACTTCTGCCGGGGCGTGTGATGGTACTTCTGGTATGCAGCGGGGCAGTGCTTGGCGCTGTCGGCATATACGATGCGTTTCAGGACTTTGCCGGAGCAGGTGCCTCGGTGCCCTTGCTTGGCTTTGGCAATGTACTCTGGAATGGGGTAAAAGAGGCTGTAGACAAGGATGGGCTTATGGGAATCTTTACCGGAGGCTTCACAGCCGGTGCAGCAGGCATCAGTGCCGCACTGGTCTTTGGCTGGATCGCCAGCCTGTTTTTCGGGCCGAAGATGCGAAAGTAGTGGGATGATGAATCTAGGATGGTGGTATCTGGTCTTGGTGTTGTTTCTTGAAAAACATCGCAGGTAAATGACAGAAAGAACCATAAAAATATTACAATAAAACAGCAAATAACATACTTTGAAAGTATGAAAAATGTGCAAAAACAGTATTTTACATCTGAAAAAAGGAGTGCTATTATACAGATAACAAAAAGAAGTCAGGCCGGATTTCCTAAAGCGTTACAAGATGACCCATCAGGTATGAAGGAGGCGTTTGTTATGTTAAAGATTTTTGAAAAGATCGAAGAGTTTATGGAAGAGTATTATGAGAGCTTTTCGGAAGGTATTCACTGATCACGTACAGCGACTGACAGGATTTAAGATGGTAGGACAGACATGAGCGTATGTCACTGTAATAAAAGGATGTAGATATACATGCAGAACAGTACCACAGATAAGATAAAGTGAAGGCTGTTGTTTTTGAACGAATGTGTCGAAAACAACAGCCTTTTTCTATTCGCTCAGTCTAAGTTCTGGTAAGCTCTGCGACTTTCCTCATATATGGCATTTCCAAAAGCCGTGCTCGGAAAACTGAACAGGCAGTTGATCGCTACCTTGCATCCGGCATACGTCTCTACGATATCCTTCGCAGTACGGCGGATCAGTTCGGGATCAGCATTGTCATCAAAAGCTGGGCACGGGATACCAAAGATGATCGGTGCATCCTTGTAGGTGTGTGCCAGCATGTTAAAATCGTTGATACCCTGACCGCACCAGAGGTCAACACCGGCTTCGATCATCAGCGGTACCAGTTTCTCATTCAGACCACAGCTGTGCAGCTCAAAGGTCAGCCCGCGCTTATGACAGGAATCGATGATCCGTTTCATATAGGGCAGGATCATTTCCCGATGGGTTTCCGGTGAAAAGAACGGCCCGCGCTGTGTACCCCAGTCGTCATGCCATAAGACCATATCGATATCATAGTATTTCTGGGCACGGTCGATCATTTCATCATACAGATTGCACAGCTGGTCAAACAGGCGGTGCACACCTTCTTTTTCTTCATCATCGATCAGTGCTACAGCAGCATTTTCCACGTCCATCAGCGAGATCAGTCTTTCCCACAGACAGGATAAAAAGGCAATCTGGCGGATATTATTGGTATGCAGATAGTCTTTATTGACGCGGGCGCTTTCTTCCCAGGGAAGATCATCGATATCCGGCAGGGAAATATAGTCTTCCCAGTTGGCCATACTCGGAACTTTGGGTGCGCCGGGATGTACAGTGGCTCCGCCGACTTTCGGAACAAACTCCCATGTCAGATCAAACCAGCCTTTGGACAGATTGCTTTCGTACTGGATCGGCGGTTCGGCATCATACACCAGATGTGTAGCATAATTGTCCGGGAACATCCGCGGACGAAATACGTGCACATCCCAGCCGCGCATGCCAAGGACCGGCATCCAGTAGGGTGTTTTGCCTTCAAATAAAAGCTGCAGATTTTCCTTTGGGGTGATCGGACGGTCAAAGACCGGCACACCGGTATCGCCCTGACGCAGGGGTGGATTTTGGCCGATCTGTACAAGTTCTTTTGGTGAAAATTCCGGTTTCATAGGATGACTCCTTTCTTTACATCACGCTTTTAAATTACCTGTACTTTAGCATGAAAAAGGAAAAGTGCCCATGGAAAGAAAATACGAAAAAAGAAAGAAGTATTGTACGAATCGTACAGGGATAAATTGATAAAAAGGACGGAAACATGTATACTGAAAAGCATAAGAAAAGCAGGACAAACGGGGGAAGATGTGATGCAGATATCAGGCGCAATGCTGAAAGACAGATGGCCTGTTGAAAAGGGCAGGTTATATGGCGGCACAAAGGACAGTATATTTTTTTCAGCTGTCCGTATGCTGGATGAAAACGTACAAAAACTGGAAGATCATACTTTATATGTACAGTGTGAAAATACCAAAATAGACTGCGGAGACAATGCACTGGCAGGCATCCTGTGTCTGGAAAAACCTCAAAAGGAGCAAAAAACACAGCTGTTCTGGACCGACAGAGCATGGACTTCTGTACAGCTTTTGAATCAGCTGCTGGAAATTCTGCAGTCCTGCGAAATCTGGTATAACGAGCTGCAACAATGTCTGCGAAAGGAAGAACCTCTGCAAAAGGCAGTGGATTATCTGTACCGGACGCTTGGCAATCCATGCTATATGGCGGATATGCGTTTTCGTGTGCTGGCTATGAACCGGAGCAATCCGGATCTGTTTTTGTACAGTCTGCACTGGAAACAGATCGGTGAGCTGGGGTATCTGCCGTATGATGTTGTCTCCTCGGTGATCGATAACCCGGAATGGGAAAAGATCCGGGCGGCCCGCAGGCCGGTTCTGACTTCCACACGGGAATTTTCGACACCTTTTCTGACCTGTAATCTGCGCCGCCAGGGAAGGCTGCAAAGCCAGTTATTCCTGTGCGAAATAGAAAAGAAGATCACGCAGGCGGATGCTGATATGGTACAGCTGGCAGCAGGACTTCTGGAGGAACAGATGCAACGGCTGGCGGCACATGAACATGTCAAAGGAGAATATTATGAATATGTATTCCGGGATGTGCTGAGCGGAAAGATCCAGAACAGCGTGTTTATGGACAAGCAGCTGGCACCGTTAAAATGGAAAGCTGCCGGGATGTTCTGCCTGCTGGAGATCGAAAAACAGGAGCAGGAAACGTATGCCTATGAACGCTTTGCTTCAAACTGCAGTGAACAGCTTCTGGGACGTCCGGTACTGTATAAAGACCGGTGGATGGCCGTGTTTTATCTGCCCTCAGCAGCCGACTTTCCGGAACTGAAGGAAAAAGTCCGGACATTTTTGCAGGAGCAGAAATATACGGGAGCTTTGAGTGATGTGTACACAGGCTTTCTGAAACTTGCGGAAGCTGTACACTGGACGAAAGCTGTACTGGAGAGAAAAAGAGCTGAGGCTGAAGCTGTGAGTTTGGGGACACTGTGGCTGTGTCGTGATTTTCTCATGGAAGTACTGGTCAGCCATCCAGCATGGGCTGATCACGGCATCTATCGTGGTCTGGATATCGTAAGAAGCCTGAAAAGCTATGATAGACTGCATCACAGCGAGTATGCGCATACGCTGGAAGTATTCCTCGGCGAACAATCCAATCTGGTCAGAGCCTCCAAAGCTTTGCATATCCACAGAAATACCCTCGTCTACCGCCTGGAAAAGCTGCAGGAGATGCTGCCGGAAAGCCTCGAGGATGCGCAGTACAGATTTTTGCTGCAGGTGACGTTTGGGGTGGAGAATGTGCAGGGGAGACAGAGGGCCGACAAAATTTCTGAGGAAAATTCAATTACGTCATAAATGATTTAATTTAGTCAAAAATAGATCAAATGACTAAATTAAAAGTTGACGACTGAATTGAATCATAATAAAATAATGTTAGAAATAAAAAGTCAATGGGGTAATTGCATGAGAAACTATGATTATAAAGAAAAATGGCATAAACTGTTGACTCCTGAGATCGTAAAAAAACTGACACTGATCAATGAATATAAGGGAGAGCAACGTCTGTTCGTTGAGGCTCACCGCGACGAACTTAATCAATTGGTAGAGATTGCCAAGATACAAAGTACAGAGGCTTCAAACAGGATAGAAGGAATTTTTACTGCGAATGATAGATTAAAAAATCTTGTGCAGGCCAAAACAACTCCACGGAACCGTGACGAATCTGAAATCGCCGGGTACAGGGATGTGCTGAATACAATTCATGAAAGCTATGATTATATTCCAGTTAATGCCAATTATATTTTACAGCTGCACAGAGATTTATATAAATTTCTGGGAAGTGCAGAGGGTGGAATGTTCAAAACTTCTGACAATATTATCCGGGAAACGGATGCTGAGGGAAATGTACGTGTAAGATTCAAACCTGTTGCCGCATGGGAAACTGCGCCATCTATTGATGCTCTGTGTAGTGCGTTTCGTGAAGCAAAAGAGGATGTAGATCCGCTGATATTGAATGCGATGTTTATTCTGGATTTTCTGTGTATTCATCCCTTTAATGACGGAAATGGAAGAATGAGCAGATTACTTACATTGCTTTTACTGTATCAGTCGGGTTTTCTTGTAGGAAAATATATTAGTCTGGAAAAGATCATTGAAGATTCGAAAGAAACTTATTACGAGGTCTTTCAGAGTAGCTCCACTGACTGGCACGAGAATGAAAATGACTACAAACCGTTTGTGAACTATATGCTTGGTGTTATAGTCAGCGCTTATAAGGAATTTGAGTCCCGGGTGAAAGTACTGACAGATCCCGGCATATCTAAAGCGGATCGGGTCAGAGAGACTATGAAGAATTATATCGGAACGATTACAAAAACGGAGCTGATGGAAATGCATCCGGATATCAGTGATACAACGATACAAAGATCTTTGGCAGAATTAGTAAAAAACGGAGAAATCGAAAAAATCGGCGGTGGACGTTACACAAAATATGTGTGGAAAGCAGAGGACTAAATGATTACAGGTGAATTAAAAAACAAGATTGATAGTTTATGGGATGTTTTTGCAGCAGGCGGTCTGGTAAATCCTCTTGAGGTCATTGAGCAGATCACGTATCTGATGTTTATTCATGATCTGGATGATGCGGATAATATAAGGGCTAAGGAAAGCGCAGTGCTCGGACTGCCCTATAAAAGCATCTTTGCTGATGAGGTGAAGCTTGGAGAGCGAATGATTGATGGCTCACAGCTGAAATGGTCAGTATTCCATGATTTCCCGGCGGACAGAATGTACACGGTAATGCAGGAATGGGTATTTCCTTTTATCAAAACTCTTCATACAGATAAAGACAGTGCATATTCCAAATATATGGATGATGCGATCTTTAAACTGCCGACACCTTTGCTGTTATCAAAAGTGGTGGATGCTCTGGATGAGATTTATGCGCTGATGAATGAAGTTCAGACAGCGGATGTACGGGGAGATGTCTATGAGTATCTGTTATCAAAGATTGCGCAGGCCGGCCTGAACGGACAGTTCAGAACACCAAGGCATATCATCCGTATGATGGTAGAACTGATGGACCCGTCTGCTGATGAGATCATCTGTGATCCGGCCTGCGGTACATCTGGATTTCTGGTAGCAGCCGGAGAATATTTAAAAGAAAACAGAAAAAAAGAGATTTTCTTTGACCGTCAGAAAAAAGAACATTATATGAACCATATGTTCCACGGGTATGATATGGACAGAACCATGCTTCGCATCGGTGCAATGAATATGATGACGCACGGTATTGATAATCCGTATATTGAATATCGTGACAGTTTATCTGAGCAGAATACAGATAAAGACAAATACACACTTATCCTGGCCAACCCTCCGTTTAAAGGAAGTCTGGATGCAGAAACGGTGTCCGGTGATCTTTTGAAAGCCTGCAAAACCAAGAAAACAGAGCTGCTGTTTCTGACGCTGTTTCTCCGTATGCTGAAAATCGGCGGACGATGTGCATGTATTGTTCCGGACGGTGTACTGTTTGGCTCTTCCAAGGCACATAAGGCCATTCGAAAAGAAATCGTAGAAAATCAGCGTCTGGAAGCAGTCATTTCCATGCCTTCCGGTGTGTTTAAACCATATGCCGGTGTATCTACGGCTATTCTGATTTTTACAAAAACTGAGCATGGTGGTACGGATCAGGTATGGTTCTATGATATGACGGCTGACGGCTTTAGTCTGGATGATAAACGAACACCGGTTACAGAGAATGATATACCCGATATTATCGAACGCTTCAAACATCTGGATAAGGAGCAGGACAGAAAGCGTACGGATAAGTCCTTTATGGTACCGAAGCAGGATATCGTAGAGAACGAGTATGATCTGAGTATCAATAAATATAAAGAAGTGGAATATATTCCGGTAGAATATCCGCCGACAGAAGAAATCATGGCCAATATCCGGGAACTGGAACTGGAAATCGGGCAGGAGATGGATGAGCTGGAGAAACTGTTGAAACTGTAGGGTAAATTGAGATTTGTGGGGCTGCAAGTAGCCTGTATAGGGATAATATAGATGAAATTGATAGATATATGTGATTTTCAAGGCGGTTCTCAACCACCGAAAGAAGAATGGTCATTTGAAGAACAAGAAGGGTATATTCGTATGCTTCAAATACGAGATTTTACTCAAAGTGAAAGAGTAGCACCAGAGTACATCAAGATAAGTAAGAGCACTAAAATGTGCGAGGCTGATGATATTTTAATCGCTAGGTATGGTGCATCGATAGGAAAAATTTTAACTGGTTTATCAGGAGCGTATAATGTAGCAATTATGCGTACTATTCCAGATACAAGTAAAATTATAAAGAAATATTTATACTATTATTTGAAGTCACCATATTTTCAGAATAATATATTAAATGTCGGTTCGAGAGCCGCTCAGGCAGGATTTAATAAAGAAGACTTATCTAAATTAGATATTGAGTGTCCAGAGTTATTAGAGCAGGAGAATATTGTAAGTATTTTAGATAAAGTTGAGATTCTTATTGGAAAGAGAAAAGAAGAATTGACTTTTTTAGATAATCTGATTAAAGCCCGATTTGTCGAACTCTTTGGGGATCCTGATAATAATGCGAAAAATTGGGACATTGATAAGATGGAGCACTTGTGTGAGGTTGGTTCTAGCAAGCGTATATATCAAAATGAACAGAGCATGGAAGGTGTTCCTTTTCTTAGAATATCAGATTTAGTAAATAGGATTGATACGGGGAGCAAAAAGAGTGATTTATATATTCCGATAGCAAAATTTGCTGAATTAAAAGAACAAGGCTTAGTACCAAGATTTGGAGATATTCTTTTGACGGCAAGAGGCACTTTAGGAAGATGCTATATTGTACAACCTGATGATGAATTTTATTTTCAAGATGGAATGATTACGTGGTTGTCGAATTATGACAGAAGAATAACCGCTTTATATATTTCATATTTATTTGAAATGCCAGGTTTTAGAAAGCAAATTGATGCGCTTCAAGCAGGATCAACAGTAGCATATATGTCTATTTCTATGACTAAGAAATTAAATGTTATGGTTCCGCCGGTTGAATTACAGGAACAATTCGCAGATTTTGTACGAGCCGTAGACAAATCAAAAGTTGCAGTGCAGAAAGCGCTTGATGAAACACAAAAATTGTTTGACAGTCTGATGCAGCAGTATTTTGGTTAGCTAAAAAGGAGCATACAAATGGTAGGAGAAGGTCGTGAAAGTAAAAAAGATAATGATTTGTTTTATACCTGCAGTTTAATTGACTATATTGCCAGAAAAACAAAGAATACCAGAAAAGAAGTTGTGAACAGGTTGGGCAAACAGAGACTGGATAAAATATATGATCTCGCGGATGTATATCATTGTGACAATATTGACAGTGTCAGTGATGATTTTATTGAACAATCTGGTATAAAAGAAGGTAGTTTCGATAATGTAGGTGAATGTAAATACAGTATCCCATCGTACTGGGACATCGGAAAAGCGTATAAACGATTGATAAAAATGGTTGCTGCAGATGAAAATATTGAAATTATAGATGCCTTAATGAAAGTGTACAATTCTTTTATCAGTGCAAAGATTGATGATTACAACAGCAGTGTATACTATGAAAATCCATCCTATATATTTGAATCGTATCGAGAAAATAAAATGTTATAAAACTGGTTAAAGAATGCAGAAGTGGAGAGGACATGTTAAGTGGAAGAAAACGATAAAATTCAGCTATATGAAAACCAACCAATTCGAACAGCTTGGGATGAACAAAATGAGGAATGGTATTTTGCAATCATAGATGTTATTGCCGTACTAACGGATAGCTCTAACCCCAAAACATATTGGCGTGTTTTGAAAAAACGTTTAAAAGATGAAGGAAATGAAACCGTTACAAATTGTAACGGTTTGAAAATGAAAGCACCAGATGGAAAAAGGCGTAAGACAGATGTTGCAAATACGGAGCAGCTATTGCGTATCATTCAATCTATTCCATCCAAAAAAGCAGAACCTTTTAAATTATGGTTGGCACAAGTGGGAAGGGAAAGAATAGAAGAAATCATAGATCCTGAACTGACAATAGATCGTGCATTGGAGACATATTCTAAAAAAGGATATCCTGCGGACTGGATTAATCAGAGATTGCAGACTATCCGGGCAAGAAAAGAATTGACAGATCAATGGCAGTCCCATGGTGTTGAGCAGGGAAAAGAATATGCGATTTTGACAGATGAGGTAACAAAGGCCTGGTCTGGGATGAATACACGTCAATATAAAAAGCTTAAAGGATTAAAAAAAGAAAATCTACGTGATAATATGAGTACTCTGGAGCTGGCATTGAATATGCTGGCCGAAGCGACAACTACAGAACTTACAAAGGTACAGAATCCACAGGGACTGGAAGAAAATCGGGTGGTTGCAAAGACTGGAGGACAGATTGCCGGAGAAGCCAGACAAAGAATAGAAAACGAAACGGGAAACCCGGTAATCACAAGCCAAAATGCGGACAGTTTGAATGCTGTTGTGACAGGAATGATTGAGGGAGTTATTAAATCCGAGGAGAATAAAGAAAATTAATAGTATGAAATAATGCAAAGATTTAAAACATATAGTTGAATTGTATTAAAAACAAAATATTATAATGAATAAAGTGGTTGAAGGATGCTGGTATGTCGAAAGGGGATACCAGCATGGAAGAGAAAATTGTAGCAGTTTTAAATGAAATGGCAGAATATTTGTCAATTGCGCAGATGAAGAAACTGCAGGAAGTGATCCTGAAAACGTTTGCGGAAAATGAAATTGAAAAAGCAGAGATTTCAAATGATGATTTTCTGTCCATGTTCCTTGCTGCAAAGAGAATTGAAGGTTGTTCGGAGCGTACGATAAGGTACTATGAAATAACAGTCCGACATTTATTATCAAAAGTGGAAAATAGCGTTCGTAAAATGTCGACAGAAGAAATCAGAGAATATTTGTCGGAATACCAGAAATGGAATAACTGTTCAAATGTGACGATAGATAATATTCGCAGAAATATTTCCAGTTTCTTTTCATGGCTGGAAGAGGAAGATTACATTTTGAAAAGCCCGATGAAGAGAATACATAAAATTAAAACGAAAACTGTGGTAAAAAGTGTGATTTCTGATGAGGGGATCGAACGGCTGAGAGATCATTGTAAAGAGAAGAGAGATCTGGCAATTATTGATTTACTGTATTCCACTGGGATTCGCGTAGGAGAGCTTGTAAATCTGAACATCGATGATATTGATTTCGAAGGACGGGAATGTGTGGTGTATGGAAAAGGGGATAAGGAGCGTCGGGTTTATTTTGATGCGAAGGCAAAAGTTCATTTAAAAGAATATATAGAACATCGAACAGATGGTAACAGAGCATTGTTTGTCACACTGGATGCACCGCATGACCGGTTAAAGATCAGTGGTGTTGAAATCAGACTTCGTAGCCTAGGAAGAAAATTAAATCTGGAAAGAATTCACCCACATAAATTCAGGAGATCTATGGCGACAAGAGCGATTGATAAGGGAATGCCTATCGAGCAAGTACAGAAAATACTTGGTCATTCACAGATTGATACTACGATGCAGTATGCAATGGTAAATCAGAATAATGTGAAAACAGCGCATCAGAAATATTTGTCTTGAAAATTGAGATTTGTGGGGATACTGTAGATGAAAAAATTGATGGATTTATGTGATGTTCAATATGGATATGCATTTGATTCAGAATGCTTTTCTGAGGATAATTCTTTTCCACAATTGGTGAGAATCAGAGATGTTAAGCGGGGATTTTCAGAAACATATTATAGTGGTGAGTATCCAGCGGAGTATGTACTTTCAAAGGGAGACTTACTCATTGGAATGGATGGCGAGTTTAATATTGCTCGGTGGAAAGTTGATGGCGCTTTACTAAATCAGCGAGTATGCAAAGTGGTCGCAAAGAGAGAGACAAACGGAGAGTATATTAGATTTTTTTTATCAAAGTGTCTTAAAAAGATTGAAGAAAGAACATCGTTTGCGACAGTAAAGCATTTGTCTGCAAAAGAACTAAATAAAATAGAATTAGATATACCATCAATAGATGAACAAGATAATATTGCAAATATCTTATCAAAACTTGAAAAGGTGCTTGATTTAAGAAAACAAGAGTTATCGCAGTTAGAGAATCTTGTTAAAGCCCGATTTGTCGAGCTGTTTGGAGATACTGTAATAAACCCAATGGGGTGGGAAGAACATAAACTTGAAGAATATATAGATTTTTTAACATCAGGTTCAAGAGGATGGGCGAAATATTTTGTAAATACTGAAAATGAATTATTCATAACCATAAAAAATGTAAAGAATAATCAGATTACTCTTGAAGATGTTCAGTATATAAAGGCTCCAGATAATAAAGAAGCTGAAAGAACAAAAGTTAAGGAAGGCGATTTGTTAATTAGCATAACTGCTGATTTGGGAAGGACTGGAGTTGTTGGAAAAGAAATAGCGGAAGTAGGAGCTTATATTAATCAGCATTTATCCTTAGTTCGCTTGGATCAGAGTAGAATTAATCCACTTTATGTTTCTTATTTCCTGGAAACAGTTGGCGGTAAGAGGCAGTTTGAAAGTAAAAATCAAAATGCTGTAAAGGCTGGATTGAATTTTGATGCAATTAAGTCTTTGAAGATACTTGTGCCATCAAGAGATAAACAGGAAACTTATTTAGATTTTGTAGCTCAAGTCAACAAATCAAAAGTTGCAATGAAAAATATGCATAAAAGTAAATTAAAAATAAGCAAAAGGGGAGGTATCCGATGATCACAAATTTCGATTACCTGAAAGCAGAACCAAGATTTTCAGCTTTCGCCGGTGTTGCGATTGCTGCGGAAAAAATCATTCTTCTTGATCCACAGGCAAGTATCTTGAATTGTCGGCGTGCGATGGAATTTGCTGTGAAATGGATGTATTCAGTGGATGCATCGCTGACCATGCCCTATCAGGATAACCTGCAGACGCTGATGAATACAGAAGAGTACCGTCAGCTGGTCGGTGCAGATCTGTGGAAGCGCATGGATTATATTCGAAAATGTGGAAACAATGCAGCTCATGGCACCAGAAAGCAGGGACGTGACGAAGCTATGCTCTGTCTGGAAAATCTCTATATTTATCTGGATTTTGTTGCACATTGTTATACGACGATGCAGGAAACACACGGTTTTGACAGAAATATTATTTTGTCTCGTGTAGAGAAAGCCAGAGAGTCAAAAGAAAGAGCAAAGGCAGTAAAAGAAGAGCTCGAAAAAGAACAGGAAAAGTCGGCAAAACAGCAGATGGATCTGAAAAAACTGATGGAAGAAAATGCTGCTTTGAAGGAACAGCTGACTGCCCGTAGAGAAGAACAACAGCAGACCTATGTTCCGAAGCCCCTGGATTTGTCGGAATATAAAACAAGAAAGTTATACATAGATGCCATGCTGACAGAAGCCGGATGGACGGAAGGCAAAGACTGGATGAATGAGATGCCGATTTCCGGTATGCCAAATAAGTCGGAAACTGGTTATGCGGATTATGTCTTGTATGATGATGCCCATAAGCCATTGGCTATCATTGAAGCGAAAAGAACTTGCATTGATGTATCCAAAGGCCGTCAACAGGCGTTGTTATATGCCAATCTTCTGGAAAAACAGTATAAAAGAAAACCTGTAATTTTTCTTACCAACGGTTTCGAAACGAGAATTCTGGATGGACAGTATCCGGAAAGAAAATGTGCTACGATTTATTCAAAAAGGGATCTGGAAAAATGGTTTAATCTTCTGCGGATGCGGACAAGTCTTACACACATTACAGTAGATAAGAATATTGCCGGACGATATTATCAGGAAGCAGCAGTGAAAGCGGTATGCCAGAGCTTTGGTGAGAAAAACAGGCGAAAAGCATTGCTTGTTATGGCAACAGGTTCTGGAAAAACAAGAACGGTAATCGCTCTGTGCAAGGTACTTCTGGATGCAGGATGGGTGAAGAATATTTTGTTTCTGGCAGACCGTAATTCTCTGGTCACACAGGCTAAGAGAAGTTTTGTTAATCTGCTTCCGAACCTGTCGTGTACAAATCTTGTAGAGGAAAAGGACAAGTATACATCGCATTGTGTCTTTTCTACATACCAGACAATGATGAACTGCATCGACAGTGTGAGCGATCAACAGGGAAAACTGTTTACGTGTGGCCATTTCGATCTTGTTATCTGTGATGAGGCACACCGTTCGATTTACAATAAATACAAAGATATTTTTACGTATTTTGATGCTCCTCTGGTAGGACTGACGGCTACACCTAAAGATGAAATAGATAAAAATACGTATGATATTTTTGAATTGGAAAAGGGTGTGCCAACCTACGGTTATGATCTGGCGCAGGCAGTTAAGGACGGTTATCTGGTGGATTATATGTCTGTTGAATCCGAGCTGAAATTTATTGAGCAGGGGATTGTTTATGATGAACTTTCTGAGGAAGATAAGGAGGTTTACGAAAACACTTTTGAGCAGGAAGATGGAAGTGTACCGGAATCAATCAGTTCGGCAAAATTGAATACATGGGTGTTTAATGAGGATACGATTCGACAGGTACTGCATATAGTTATGCAGCATGGTATCAAGGTAGACTATGGACAAAAGATAGGGAAAACCATTATTTTTGCGAAGAATCACAAACATGCAGAAAAGATACTCGAAGTATTTCATAAGGAGTATCCACATCTGCCGGATTTTGCCATGGTGATTGATAATTATATGACCTATGCGCAGAGTGCAATCGATCAGTTTGCTGAAGCAAAGAAGATGCCGCAGATTGCTATTTCAGTAGATATGCTGGACACTGGTATTGATGTGCCGGAGGTAGTGAATCTGGTATTCTTTAAAAAGGTTATGAGTAAGGCGAAATTCTGGCAGATGATCGGACGGGGAACGAGGCTCTGCCCGGGATTGCTGGACGGCGAGGATAAGCAGAAATTTTATATCTTTGACTTCTGTGGAAATTTTGAATTCTTCCGGTTAAACCAGGGAAAAGCTACAGCCAATACGATTGCATTGCAGGGCGCTATCTTTAATTTGCAGTTCGAGATGTCCTATAAATTACAGGATCTGAACTTTCAGACAGAAAGGCTTTGTGCTTTTCGAAACATGCTGGTAAAACAGATGTCTGAGAAAGTGCAGGAACTGCCAAGAGACAATTTTGCTGTTAAACAGCATATGAAATATGTGGAGCTTTATTCTTCTGAGAAAAATTATCAGAGCCTGACTTATGCAGATACTCTGCTTGTAAGGGAAGAGGTAGCACCGTTGATCTTGCCGGATGCAGATGAGGTAACAGCTGTGCGGTTTGATGCCTTGCTTTACGGCATAGAACTGGCATATTTGCTGGGAGAAAAATATACAAAAGCCCGCAGAGATCTGCTGCGGAAAGTGGAAGGTATAGCTTCTGTGGCAAATATACCGGAAATTCAGGCACAGCGGGAATTGATAGAAAAAATATTGCATTCGGACTATATAGAGACGGCTGGTATCAATGAATTTGAAAACGTGAGAGAAAAACTCAGAAATCTGATGAAATATATACCGGATAATACTCAGAAAGTATATATGACAGATTTTGAAGATGATCTTCTTTCTATGGAGTGGCATGAAGCCGAGCTGGATACGGATGAATTGAAAAACTATAAGGCTAAAGCGGAATACTATATCCGGCAGCATCAGAGCAATATAGCGATTGCAAAATTGAAAACCAATCGCCCACTGACAGAAGCGGATGTGAAAATGTTGCAGGAAATCTTATGGAGCGAAGTAGGGACAAAGAAAGACTACGAGCAGGAAATGGGAAATAAACCATTGGGTGAATTTGTCCGTGAAATTGTAGGCTTGGATATGAATGCTGCAAAGGAAGCATTTTCGGCATACCTTACGGATTCCGATCTGGATAACCGACAGATTTATTTTGTAAATCAGATTGTGGAATATATTGTGCAGAATGGTATGTTAAAAGACATGTCTGTTTTACAGGAAACACCTTTTACAGATCAGGGAAGTGTCACAGAGGTATTTACGGATCTGACCGTCTGGTTTGGTATAAAAAAGGTGATTGATTCCATTAATGCCAATGCTGTGGCATAGGTATCGGAAAACAAATATGATTGGGAGTTTTTGAGAGAATGCTGAAATTTTCTTAAAACCCAGTAATAGTTGTGTCTTTTCTGTAAAAAATGCGGTATGATTATGCGTGATGAATTTTATCGCCATGCGGATCAATAACTGATCCGCTGGCGCAGCGTTGATATACACTGGAAAAAACGAATACGAAAGCGAAAGAAGGAGAGTAACGTGGCAAAACGAAAAAAGATGAGCCGCAAGAGACGTAGAAACCGTGCAATTTTTAGGAACATCATACTGACACTGATCGTGATCCTGAGTCTGGTCCTGATCTGGCGCTTTGCGATACCGGCAGCACAGAAGGGTATGACGTTGCTGGGGCAGCTGAATCAGGTCGGTACAGAACAGAGCAGTGCAAAAGAAAGTTCAGCTTCCGGAGATGGCAGCAGTACGGATAACAGCACAATAGGCAGTGCTGATACACAAGGCAGTACAGCGGATACTTTGCAGGCTGAAGGTATAGACGAAAGCTCAGAAACGACCGAAAACTCATTGACGGATGAGGAAAATCCGAGCAGTCTTGCAACAGAGGAAAGCACGCAGAGTCAGACTGACCAGAATATGACCACTTCCGATAATGACTGGGCGCTGCTTTTGGTGAATAAGGACAATCCAATCCCGGATAACTATGAGATCACGTTCACTGAGTTATCGAACGGCCAGAAAGTAGATTCCAGGATCTATCCGAATCTGCAGGCTATGTTTGATGCGGCAAGGGCCTCCGGGCTGCAGCTGTATGTCCGTGAGGGCTACCGCACGCAGGAAGAACAGCAGCAGATCATGGATGACCGGATCAAACAGTATGAGAATGAGGGCAGCACTGCCGAAGAAGCAAAGAAGAAAGCCGAGGAATATGTAGCCATACCCGGCACGAGCGAGCATCAGCTGGGACTGAGTGTGGATATCAATCCCGAGAATAAATCTCAGGAATCTAAGGACAAGGTGTATGGCTGGCTGGCAGCCAATGCTTACAAATATGGTTTTATCAAGAGATATCCTTCTGATAAGGTGGATATTACAGGTATCAGCAACGAGCCATGGCATTACCGGTATGTCGGCAAGGAGGCTGCAGCCGAAATGCAGGAGAAGGGACTGTGTCTGGAGGAATATCTGGCGCAGCGATAAAATAAGCAGGATGGACTGTTGAGAAGAATATAAAAGAAGATATACGTAAAGAGCACTCGTTTTATCGAAGCGAATGTCAAACGTATATCTTTTTTTCTTTACATATGGAAGAAACTGTCGGGCAGCAGAGCTTTTATTGTTCATTTTACACATTTGCTTTACAGAAGACAGATGCCGGATCTGTTTTTTCGTGCAGAAAAATGGCCATATCCAGACAGGTATGATATGATGTTACATGGATTTTGAAAAATTGCATGAAAATGAGAGGACACAGATTATAATGAAAAAGATAGAAAAAGTAGCGATCATCGGTATGGGTGCGCTTGGCATTCTGTACGGTACACAGAGTATGGATGCGGGACATCCGGTGGAATTTATCATGAACGCCGAGCGTGTGGCAAAGTATAAAGACAGAACATTTTATAAAAACGGAAAGCCGTATAAGATGCCTATACAGGACTGTGCGACGGCAAAAGAGGCTGATCTTGTTATGGTAGCTGTAAAATATAATGGACTTGCATCTGCCATCGAAGATATGAAACGCTGTATCGGTAAGGATACGATCATCATGTCTGTGATGAATGGTATCGACAGCGAGGAGATTATCGCCAAAGCTTACGGCATGGAGCGTATGATCTATACCGTAGCGCAGGGTATGGATGCCATGAAAGCCGGTGAAGAGCTTAAGTTCACACAGATAGGTGAGCTGCATATCGGTGCTCGCTATAATAGCCAGAAGGAAAATGTCGATGCTGTGGAAGCGTATTTCAAAGAAATCTCCATGCCGTATGTGCGCGAGGAAGATATCATGTACCGTCTGTGGAGCAAATTTATGCTGAACGTCGGAATCAACCAGTGCTGTATGGCATTTGATACAACATACAGCGGCTGTCTGTCAAAGGGAGAGGCCAACCGCACGATGATCTCTGCTATGCGTGAAGTTATTGCGCTGGCGAACAGTGAGGGTATTGCATTGACAGAAAAGGATCTGAACACTTACGTAAATATTCTGAAAACCCTGTCCCCGGATGGTATCCCGTCCATGCAGCAGGACAGTGTAGCGCATCGTCCTTCGGAGATTGAGATGTTTGCAGGAACGGTGATCCGCAGGGCAAAAGAACAGGATCTTTTAGTCCCGGTGAATGAATTTTTATATGACAGAGTGAAAGAAATAGAGGCAGGATGGAAATGAAACATTTGGTGATCGCAGAAAAACCTTCCGTAGCCCGTGATATTGCCCGGGTGCTTGGGTGTTCTAAAAAGACGAATTCGTATATGGAGGGCGCACAGTATATCGTGACCTGGGCGCTTGGTCATCTGGTGACGCTGGCAGATCCGGAGGAATATGGCAAACAGTACCAGAAATGGGAGATGGATACGCTGCCTATCCTGCCGGATGAGTGGAAGCTTGTCGTGATCCGTCAGACCGCGGGACAGTATAAAGCTGTCCGTGAACAGATCTACAGAAAAGATGTATCCGATATCATTATAGCGACAGATGCCGGAAGGGAAGGCGAGCTTGTAGCCCGCTGGATTCTGGATAAAGCAGACAATCACAAGCCGGTACAGAGACTGTGGATCTCTTCTGTTACCGATAAGGCGATACGCGAGGAATTTTCTCACCTGAAACCGGGAAAAGAGTATTATCCGCTGTACCGTGCAGCCGTTGCCCGTGCCGAAGCCGACTGGCTGGTGGGCATCAATGCGACCAGAGCGCTGACCTGCAAATACAATGCCCAGCTGTCCTGTGGTCGTGTACAGACACCGACACTGGCGATCATTGCTGCCAGAGAAAAGGAGATCCGGGAATTCAAACCGAAGACATACTACGGTCTGAAAGCTGTCGCAGAGGGCGTTACTTTCTCCTGGAACGAAGAAAAATCCGGGAGTGGTCGCACCTTTGAAAAGGAAAAGGCGGAGAAATTCTATACAGCCTGCAAAGGACAGAAACTGGAAATTACGGAGACATCCCGTAAGATGAAAAAAAGCCATGCACCGGCACTGTATGATCTGACGACCCTGCAGCGGGAAGCCAATGCAAAATACGGATTTTCGGCAAAAGAGACGCTGAATCTGATGCAGCGTCTGTACGAACAGCATAAGGTGCTGACGTATCCCCGTACGGATTCCCGCTACCTGACGACAGATATGGTGGGAACACTGGGCGAACGTCTGGCTGCCTGTGCCGTGGGGCCGTACAAAAAGCTGGCGGCAAAGCTGTCGAGACAGAAGTTTCTGGCGGACAGATCCTTTGTGGATAATGCAAAGGTTTCCGATCACCATGCGATCATTCCGACAGAACAGTATGTGCGGCTGGAGGATATGAGTGCGGACGAAAGAAAAATCTACGATATGGTCGTGCGCCGTTTTATGGCAGTGCTTCTGCCGGCAAGTGAAAGTGAAGAGATCACAGTAAAAGCTGTGGCAGGCCATCCGCTTCCGTCCGTCCAAAAACAGTTAGTCAAGTATAAGATGTCATGCAGAACGAAAAACGTCGTTCTGCCACAATCCGTGTGAAAATCTTGTCAATCTCATCCAGTGACAACCAGTCATAATCGACATATAATATCCCTATATAGATTCGCATTTCCCGAAAACTTTTGTGACGGGCAATCCGGATCGAATAAAAAGATCTGTCTCTGACATCAAAATATAATTGCGATGGAAGATACGGCAGTGTACCGAAAGAATCTTACTGACCGTACCTTTACCATGGACGGTCTTTCTTCATGTCAAAATATAAGGAGAACAAAAAATGGAAGAGAGAATTGCCCTGATCGGCATTATCGTGGAAAAACCGGATGCAGTAGATGAACTCAATCACCTGCTGCACGAATACAGAGAGTATATCATCGGACGCATGGGTGTGCCGTACCAGAAGAAAAAAGTCAATATCATCAGCATCGCCATGGATGCCCCGCAGGACAAGATCAGCGCCCTGTCCGGCAAGATCGGCAGACTCAGCGGAATCTCGGCGAAAACCATCTATGCGGCAGAAAACAAAGCGTGAAAGCAGGAGGAAAAAACGATGTACGATCCGAAATCAATGAAAGCAGAAGAATTTATTTCCGATGAAGAAATACAGGAAACACTGGCCTATGCCGATGCCAATAAGGATAATCTGGAACTGATCGATCAGATCCTGAAAAAAGCAGAAGAACGAAAAGGTCTGAACCACAGAGAAGCCTCTGTCCTCCTGGCCTGTGAAGATGAGGACAGAATACAAAAAATGTATGCTCTGGCTGAGCAGATCAAAAAAGATTTTTATGGCAACAGAATCGTACTGTTTGCTCCATTGTATCTGTCCAATTACTGCGTCAATGGCTGTGTATACTGTCCGTATCATATGAAAAACAAACACATTGCGAGAAAAAAACTCACACAGGAAGAGGTCGCAAAGGAAGTCATCGCTCTGCAGGATATGGGGCACAAGCGTCTGGCGATCGAGGCTGGTGAAGATCCGGTCAACAATCCGATCGAATATATTCTGGACTGCATCAAGACCATCTACAGCATCAAACATAAAAACGGTGCGATCCGCCGTGTCA
>JAHZHB010000023.1:4660-6166 GCA_019420465.1 Lachnospiraceae bacterium | reverse complement strand
TTGTCTCCGGATTTCCAAACATAACACCAACCTTTTCACGAAGCTGGTTGATAAAGATAACAACACAGTTGGACTTGCTGATCACAGCAGTCAGCTTACGCAGAGCCTGAGACATCAGACGTGCCTGCAGACCCATGTGGGAATCACCCATATCGCCATCGATCTCAGCCTTTGGTACCAAAGCTGCTACAGAATCGACGATCACGATATCGATCGCACCGGAACGGACCATTGTCTCGGTGATCTCGAGCGCCTGTTCGCCATTGTCCGGCTGGGAGATATACAGATTATCAATATCCACGCCGATATTTTTGGCATAGGCCGGATCAAGCGCATGCTCCGCATCGATAAATCCGGCGATACCGCCGCGCTTCTGTACCTCAGCTACCATATGTAACGCTACTGTCGTCTTACCACTGGACTCCGGTCCGTAGATCTCGATGATACGTCCTTTGGGAATGCCGCCCAGTCCCAGCGCGATATCCAGGCTCAGGGAACCGGTGGGGATCGTCTCTACATTCATATTGGCAGAGGAATCGCCAAGCTTCATGATCGATCCTTTACCAAACTGTTTTTCTATCTGGCCGATGGCCGCGTCCAGTGCTCTGACTTTATCTTCTTTCATAGTGTCATCTTTCATAAAATTAAGATCCTCCATAGTCTATGCGAACATTTGTTCGCTCTGTGGTTAATAGTATACGAAAAGCCGGTGTGTGTCAATATGTTTTTTACTTTTCATGGAATAACATTGAAACGCTTTTGTACTATTATTATAGTATTCAACTATCATGCTGTCAACTCTATTTCCTTTTTTATGCATCATGTAAAAAACGGAAGCCCTACGGCTCCCGTTTTCTCTGCCCGGCTGTTTAATATCCAGCCAGCCATGTATACATCTCTTCGTACTGCTTGGCGGAACTGGCCCAGGAGAAGTCCTTTTTCATGCCGCGTTCCACGATCTTGTTCCATTCTCTCTTATTATCATAGTATACCTGTTCAGCATAACGAATCGCACCCAGCATCTCGTGCGCATTGTAATTGGTAAAGCTGAAGCCGGTACCTGTTCCTTCGTATTCATTGTAAGGCTCTACGGTATCTTTGAGACCGCCCGTCTCCCTGACGATCGGCACAGTACCGTAGCGCAGGCTCATCAGCTGGCTGAGGCCACACGGCTCAAACAGTGACGGCATCAGAAAGGCATCGCAGCCACCATAGATCCGGTGCGACAGGGCATCGGAATAATAGATATTGGCAGAAACCTTTTTGTCATATTTCCATGCAAAATGGCGGAACATATTTTCATAACGTTCTTCTCCTGTTCCAAGGACTACAAACTGGATGTAATCCTGGCACAGCTCGTCCATAATGTAAGCAATCAGATCAAGCCCCTTCTGGTCCGTCAGACGGGATACCAGACCGATCATCATGGCTTTAGGGTCTACCTCAAGCCCCAGCTCTTTCTGCAGAGCCACTTTGTTTTTCACTTTTTCTTTGCGGAAATTATCT
>JAHZHB010000023.1:0-4650 GCA_019420465.1 Lachnospiraceae bacterium | reverse complement strand
TGCGGATTAAACACATCGTAATCGATGCCGTTGACTATACCACGCAGGTCATGACTGCGGGCATTCATCAGACCGTCCAGACCTTCGCCGTAAAACGGTGTTTTGATCTCCTCGGCATATGTATTGCTGACTGTGGTGATCGCATCCGCATATACCAGACCGCCTTTTAAGAAATTGGCATCATGGTCCTTTTCCAGCTTGTCCGGTGTAAAGAAATAATCGGACAGGCCGGTGATGCTTTTGATCGTCGGAATATTCCACACACCCTGGAATTTCAGATTGTGGATCGTCATCACACTCTTGATTCCACGATAATATTCATCTGCAGCGAATCGTTCTTTCAGATATACAGGCACCAGACCGGTCTGCCAGTCATGGCAGTGGATGATGTCCGGCCGGAAATTGATCACCGGAAGGATCGACAGCGCTGCTTTACAGAAGAAGGCGTATTTTTCCAGATCCCACGGCATACCGGCATAGATCTGATCTCCACTGAAATGCTCCTCGTTATCGATGAAATAAAACTTGATACCATCGTATTCCATCTCAAAGATACCGACGTACTGCTGTCTCCAGTTCAGGTCCATGTAGAAATTTGTAATGTACTGCATCTGATCACGAAATTCCTGCTTGATGGCCGCATATTTGGGGATCACGACTCTGACATCAAAGTACTCCTTGGGGAAACATTTCGGTAAAGAACCGACAACATCCGCAAGTCCTCCGGTCTTTATAAAAGGCATGGACTCTGAAGCCACAAACAAAATATTTTTCATGTGTACACCCTCCGTAATACATGTAATGATTACATATATTATACTGCAATCTTCCGGCAAAAGGAAGTATTATATTCACACGTTACGATATTCAAGACGGATCTTGTCAGCGATCAGCGCAATGAATTCCGAGTTTGTCGGCTTGCCTTTTCCCGAATTTACAGTATATCCGAACAGCTCGTCGATCGCATCCAGCTTTCCACGGCTCCATGCCACTTCTATGGCATGACGGATCGCTCTTTCCACACGGCTCGGCGTCGTCTGGTGCTTTTTGGCTATAGTCGGATAGAGGATCTTTGTAATAGAATTCAGCATTTCCATGTCGTTGACCGACATGATGATCGCATCCCTCAGATACTGGTATCCCTTGATATGTGCAGGAACACCGATCTCATGGATCACATTGGTCACGTCCATTTCCAGATTTCGTTCCAGTACTTTCGGAGTCTGCCCTGCAGCTATGATATCGGCTTTTGGAGAAAGTCCCGGAAGTATGCCTCTTTTCAGATTTTTGATTCTTTTCAGAATCATGTCATTATCAAAGGGTTTCAGAATATAATAATACGCACCAAGATTAAATGCATCTTCTGTAATTCTTTCCTGACTGACAGCAGACACCACGATGAAAACCGGCTGTTTTTTTACGTTTTCATCTCTCTGAATCCGCTCCATTACGGTCAGTCCGTCCTCTTTTGGCATAATAATATCTAAAAGCACCACATCCGGCTGCTTGTTCAGGATGATATCGTAGATATCCTTTCCGTTATCTGCCTGGCCTACCAGTTCCAGTTCACTATCACTGGCAATAACACTGCCAAGCATATGTATGATTCTCTCATTATCATCTGCGATAGCGACTCCGATCTTTTCCATTACCTTTCTCTCCTCTCCGTTCTTCAATTGCTCGTAATATTGATCAGTATGTTCTAAGTTCAGGGCCCATGCAGTTGTTTCTGCACCATGTAACGTAAATTATAATTTTGGTTTTTACCTAATTCAATATTCGACGGCCTGGAAATGGAATATTTTACCGCAAAAGCTACATCGTTTCGACCGCTTTCGACAAGAATGAGAGTTTTCCTCCTGTGGGAGGATACTATGTGTCATATGCCCGTTTTTTCTGTTGTCGAATCGTGTCGGATTTCAGAAAAAACCGGGCATATGGGATATTGTATACTTTATCTGCTGATTTCTGTGGCCGGTGTGATCTCCTGCTGTTCACCGGTATAGGTGATCGTGACAGTCTCTCCTGTGTTCAGGATCACTGCCAGTGGGCATTCACGGGCATTGACCGTATAGTAATGTGGATCACCGGATAACAGGAAGAAATAGTAGGTGTCACCATTCATGGCCGCACTCCGGATCTCCTGGATCTGACCGGACACCTGCGTTTTGGATGCACTGTCTGTCAGCGCGCTCTGATCGGCTTCTTCTTCGGTAAGAATACCTTTTTCGATCAGCAGCGACCGGTAGCTTTCCTGACACTCCTGCACCGTCTGGCCGGTAGCTACGATCTGATACTGTTCCACATTGACCATTGCATACATTTTCACAAGACCGGCTGTATCTTTCAGAGCCATAAAGTAAGTCGGCTCGTCTGCAATATTTAAAAGCAGCGGGAATGTGGCATCATAATTGTACTGCTGCACCATACCCTCTGCAGAAGACATAGCGGAAAACTCCTCGGCACCGGCACATGCATAGTATCTGGCCTCCTTGGTACGCTGATTGACCAGAATAAAACCGATATTGCCGCGATCGGCTGTAATAGACGTAATACCGGTATACAGCCACACATCATCATCCATGGCGATATAGTTGTATCCGTCGGTCGTCACCGTACAGTCCGTCTGACCAAAGTAGGAATTTAAGAAGCCATGAATATACGCTCCATGGGCATTATACTGGCTGATCAGAAGGTCTGCGGAATAGACACGGTCTACCCATGTCGGCACATCCGCTACCGCATAATACTGGCTCTCTCCGGTGATCGCATTCATCAAAACAGCTCCCCTGACATCATCGCCGTTAAAAAGACCGATCTTTTTCTCCGCTACAGAGGCCACCCAGTACGGCGTACCATCTTCATCGATCTCAAAATTGACATTGTCAAAAATGAACGTCGGATACTGGAAACGCAGCTGGCGCTCACGCTTTCTGTTAAACAGCTCATACGGAGATATCTTCATGCCCTCGTCAAGACGTACGACCTGTACATCCTGCGTCACCATATCTATGATCATATAGGCCGGAAGACCCTTTGCACGGTTTTTCCACCATTTGAAAAAGCCGTCATAACCCAGATACGCCACACGCACCGGCTTTCCCTTGTAATTGATCTGGGAAGAATCCTCGCTGATAAAGAACTGAGACACCAGATCAGACAGATCACCGAGCTTTCTGTTGGCCAGATTGTTAGCAGAGGCCGAATCCAGCATAGGAATCTGGTCCAGCGAAATCTCCGCAACATCCGCAGCGAAATCACCACTCTCAGGTTCAAGCAGCCCCGAATAGGCGGAAGCTCTGAAAAGCGGCAGACCTGCGCCCATACCCAGCACCACAATCAGAAGAAGTACGATCACAAAAACAAAAGGCAGCTTCATCGTATCTTTGACATACGCCAGATAGCCTCTGGCCCCACCTGCCCTGACGCGTCCCAGGACGATACGGCTGACTGTATAAACCACACAGAGCAGAAACAGAAAGACATACAGATCCAGCGCATGGATGTTCAGCGCAGGAAGCTCCACATAAAAATACACTGCGCCAAAGACCACGGTGATCAGAAGGCTTAAAAGGAAACGAAGCGCCGGATGCATCGTGGGCCGGGACGGCTGCTCCCAGACGTAATCCTCTCTGTCCTTTTGTTTCCGGTTTTTACCAAAATGAAAGATAACGGCCATTAGATTCCCTCCTTGTTGTAAGTATCTGCTAAACAGTCAGAAGATACTCTTCTATAAAAGATATATCATCGACATACTATCACAGTCGTGTCGAACGGGCAAGAAATTTGTCGAAAAGTACAGTGAATTAAACGTATAAGAAAAACCAGGCCGCATAGCAGTCTGGTTTTTCCTGTGTTATCTATTATTTTGAGAGAGAAAAATACCCTGATCAGGCTGTTTTGGTGCAGTTTTTCAGGATTTCATCCAGAGCGGCGCCACTGCTGGTATGACAGCGGATGACCTGTGCATTTGACTTCCTGGCGCCATCTACTGCTGTTTTGATCATTTTATGGGAAACCGTGTTTGTGAATAAAATAAACACATCCGGACTGCCCATCTGCTTGTCCATATCGGCTGACATCTGGGTGAACACCTTTGCCTTGCATTTGTAGTTTTTACAGATTTTTTTATACTGACAGACCATGCGGTCATGTCCTCCGACAATTACAATACTCATACCTATATCCCCTTGTTTTTCCTCTGTTTTTATTGGTTAGTTCTTGCTAATGATTATAGGTTAGTCTTATCTAATTGTCAAGAGCTTTTCTGAAATTCCTACTTTCTCTCTATGAAAATGTAATATTACCGGATAATTCACTGAAGCAGCGACACAAACTGCTTTTTCAGCTCAACGTACAGTATCTTCTCCAGCTGCCTTTCAGATACCTGCCCACAAACCAGACGGCTCTGAAGACCCAGTCCACGATCATGGCCCACCATACGCCGACAGCTCCCCAGCCAAAATGCACACCGAACACCATGCTCAGCCCTATCCGGAAAACGATCATGGAAAAGATGGAAATCACCATCGTAAACCGCACATCGTTGCACGCGCGCATCATATTCGGCAGGACAAAGGCAATCGGCCACAGGAACATCGCCATACCGTCATGAATCCATACCAGATGTGCCGACAGCGCTGTCGTCTC
>JAHZHB010000022.1 GCA_019420465.1 Lachnospiraceae bacterium | reverse complement strand
TTTCTCCGCCACACAGCATCCCGGCCCAACCATACCCACGACCTGTCTCTGCAACTGCACATAGTAAAGTTACAAGAAAAGATTAGAATAAATAATAAATAAAACGATATATATTATCTTTACTAATGAAAAAAGCTGTGCTAGAATGAGATTACCTACAAAAATGTAACTAAAGAATATACAAATAGAGTGATTTCACAGGAGGAAGCACAATGAGTACAGTAAGACGTGTCTATGTAGAGAAAAAACCGGATTTTGCCGGTAAGGCACATGAGCTGAAGCATGAGATCAGCAGCTATCTGGGTATCAAGGACGTGACTGGTGTTCGGGAACTGATCCGTTACGATGTGGAGAATCTTTCCGATGAAGTATTTGAAAAAGCCTGCCAGTGCGTGTTTGCAGAGCCGCCCGTTGATGTCTGCTATCAGGAAGAACTGCCGGTGGCAGAAGGTGCGAGAGTATTTTCCGTAGAATTCCTGCCGGGACAGTTTGACCAGAGAGCCGATTCCGCTGTACAGTGTGTGCAGTTCCTTGACCAGAGTGCACAGCCGGTGATCCGTACGGCTGTGACCTATGTGATCGAAGGTGATATCACAGAAGAAGAGTATGCTGCGATCAAGCATCACTGCATCAATCCGGTAGATTCCCGTGAAACCGGTATGGAAAAACCGGAGACCCTGATCCAGAAATTTGATGAGCCGGCAGATGTAAAGATCTTTGACGGATTTTCCGACATGCCGGAGAAAGAGCTGAAGGAGCTGTATGATTCCCTGGGTCTGGCTATGACATTCAAGGATTTCCAGCATATTCAGAATTACTTTAAGAATGAAGAAAAACGTGATCCGTCCATGACAGAGATCCGTGTGCTCGATACCTACTGGTCTGACCACTGCCGTCATACCACATTCTCCACAGAGCTGAAAAATGTTACCTTCGGCGATGGCGATTACAAAGATGTGATCGAGGGTACGTTCAAAAAATATCTGGCTGACCGTGATGAACTGTACAAAGGACGTTCTGACAAGTTTGTCTGCCTGATGGATCTGGCCCTTCTCGGTGCAAAAAAACTGAAAAAAGAAGGGAAACTGGATGATCAGGAAGAGTCCGATGAGATCAATGCCTGCTCTATCGTAGTGCCGATCGATGTCAACGGTGTGGAAGAAGAGTGGCTGATCAACTTCAAGAATGAGACACACAACCATCCGACAGAGATCGAGCCTTTTGGTGGTGCTGCTACCTGCCTTGGCGGTGCGATCCGTGACCCGCTTTCCGGACGTACCTATGTATACCAGGCAATGCGTGTGACCGGTGCTGCAGATCCGACCAAATCTGTCAAAGAGACACTGACCGGTAAGCTTCCGCAGAAAAAGCTTGTCCGTGGAGCTGCTTCCGGTTACAGCTCCTACGGTAACCAGATCGGTCTGGCTACCGGCTATGTAAAAGAAATCTATCATCCGAACTATGTGGCAAAACGTATGGAGATCGGTGCTGTTATGGGTGCTGCTCCGAGACGTGCCGTACAGAGACTGACTTCCGATCCGGGAGATATCATTATCCTTCTCGGTGGACGTACCGGTCGTGATGGCTGCGGCGGTGCTACAGGTTCTTCCAAAGTACATACGACTTCTTCCATCGAAACCTGCGGTGCTGAGGTACAGAAAGGTAATGCGCCGACAGAGCGTAAGATCCAGAGACTGTTCCGCCGTGAAGAAGTGGCACATATCATCAAAAAATGTAACGATTTCGGTGCTGGCGGTGTATCCGTAGCAATCGGTGAGCTGGCTGACGGCCTGAAAGTAGACCTTGACAAAGTTCCGAAAAAATACGCCGGTCTGGACGGTACAGAGATCGCTATCTCCGAATCCCAGGAGCGTATGGCTGTTGTTGTAGATCCGAAAGATGTAGATACCTTCCTCGGTTACGCAGCAGAAGAAAATCTGGAAGCTGTAGCTGTAGCCGTAGTAACGAAAGAGCCGAGACTGGTACTTTCCTGGAGAGGTAAAGAGATCGTCAACCTGTCCAGAGCGTTCCTCGATACCAACGGTGCGCATCAGGAGACAGATGTATTTGTAGAGATTCCGGCCGAAAAAGACAATGTACTGGTTCGTCCGGAAGAGATCAGTGACGTTCGTGCAAAATGGCTGGAAACACTGGCTGATATGAATGTATGCTCTCAGAAGGGTCTGGTTGAAATGTTCGACAGCTCCATCGGTGCAGGCAGTGTTGTGATGCCGTATGGTGGCCAGTATCAGCTGACAGAGACACAGTCTATGGTGGCAAAAGTGCCGGTAATGAACGGAAAGACAGACAGTGTAACGATGATGAGCTACGGTTTTGATCCGTATGTATCCAGCTGGAGCCCGTACCATGGTGCTATTTATGCCGTAACAGAGTCCATCGCCCGTATCGTAGCCTGCGGTGGTGATTATAAAAAGATTCGTTTTACCTTCCAGGAGTATTTCCGTCGTATGACAGAAGACCCGACCAGATGGAGTCAGCCGTTTGCTGCACTCTTAGGTGCTTACGATGCCCAGATCGGTTTTGGCCTGCCGTCTATCGGTGGTAAAGACAGTATGTCCGGTACATTCAATGATATTGATGTACCGCCGACACTCGTTTCTTTTGCCGTAGATGTGGCAAAGATTCAGGACGTGATCACACCGGAGCTGAAAAATGCCGGAGACAAGCTGGTATGGATCCGTCTGCCGAAGACAGACAAGGATCTCGTAGATTATGAGAAAACAATGGCACTGTATGATGCTGTACATGCAGATATGCAGGCCGGACTTGTTAAAGCCGCATATGCACTGGATCGTCACGGTATCGCTGCAGCTGTATCCAAGATGGCCTTCGGTAATATGTTCGGCGTAAAGATCGAGCATAACCTGGATCCGCGTGATTTCTTCGCACCTGGATTCGGTGATCTGGTTCTGGAAGTAGCCGCAGAAGATGTGAATAAATTGACCAGCACCTATACCCTGATCGGTGAGGTTACAGCAGACAAGACCTTCTCCTATGGAAATGCAGTGATCTCCGAAGAGGATGCACTGGATGCATGGAAGGGTACGCTGGAAAAAGTATTCAAGACAAAAGCTGTTCTGGATACAGACAAGGTAGAAAGCCCGCTGTACACCAAAGGACAGATCTATGTATGCAAACATAAAGTGGCACAGCCGAAAGTCTTTATTCCGGTATTCCCGGGTACAAACTGTGAATACGACAGCACAAAGGCCTTCGAAAGAGCAGGTGCAAGTGTAAGTACCTGCGTATTCAAAAACTTAAGTGAAGCAGACATCGCAGAGTCTGTAGATGCTTTTGCAAAAGAGATCTCTGATGCCCAGATCATCATGTTCCCGGGTGGATTCTCCGCAGGTGATGAGCCGGATGGTTCTGCCAAGTTCTTTGCAACGGCTTTCCAGAATGAAAAGATCAAAGAAGCTGTCATGAAGCTGTTAAATGAGAGAGACGGTCTGGCACTGGGTATCTGTAACGGTTTCCAGGCACTGATCAAGCTGGGACTCGTGCCTTACGGTGAGATCAAAGGACAGACAGCAGATTCTCCGACACTGACCTTCAATACCATCGGCCGTCATATTTCACGTATGGTATACACAAAGGTAATGACCAACAAATCCCCGTGGCTTGCACAGGCAGAGGTTGGTAAAGTATATACCAATCCGGCTTCCCACGGTGAAGGACGTTTCGTTGCCAGCGAAGAGTGGATCAAAAAGCTGTTCGAAAACGGTCAGGTGGCTACACAGTACTGTGACCCGGCAGGCAATGTATCCATGGATGAAGAGTGGAATGTCAACGGTTCCTATGCTGCTATCGAAGGTATCACCAGCCCGGATGGCCGTGTACTTGGTAAGATGGCACACAGCGAACGTCGTGGTGATGGTGTGGCTATTAATATCTATGGTGAGCAGGATATTAAGATCTTTGAATCCGGTGTGGCTTACTTTAAATAAGGCATAAGTAAAACTCTGTTATACATGCAGGAAGGGTATGGCTTTTGGCCATACCCTTCTTTTCATAAAATACCTGATCCTGCAAAATGCTATTTCTTAATACTACATGACATACAGATGCAAAAATGTCAGGTACAGCGCATGCTGCGTATGTCTATTTCTGCATCTGCTGTAATGTCCGCATAAGCTCCAGATCCGAAGCTGTGAGCTTTAAGTTGGATTCAATCGTTTGACCCTCGGGTGTTGTGATCGTAAAAGCAAGGATCGTACCCTCGCGAAGCGTCCCCTGCGCAGCTTTCAGAAAACCCGGGAATTTCGGGTGGTTTGCAGTAAAGGTATTCCATGCTTTTTTCAGCTGGAACATGGACTGTATATTCATAGGTGAAAACCTCCTGTCTGATAGAATGATTTATATTCTATAGAAAAGAGTGGGAAAAGTCAAATCCCGTGGTGAAATACTGTTGTTTACCGTTTGGGCGCAGGGAATATGATTTACATATGGATCATATTATGAGTCTGCCTGTGGTTCCAGACGTTCACAGATCTGGTCGGCATTGGCATCAGGAAAATCATGGACCAAAGTATAGATTGGTTGGATCACGGTAAGAGGAGTTTCCAGTTCATCTGCAGCGGCAGAAGACGTTTTACCTTTGGATATCTTTTTTAAAACTTGAGAAACCAAAGTCAGATTCTGCCCGCGTGCCATGCCCTGAGCCATACCAAGTTCCCTACCGCGTACCATGCCACGTTCCAAAATCCTTTCTTCATAAAAATCGCTGATATTACACATTTCTTTCACACACCTTTCTAAATTGGTTGTCATTTTCAAGTCATATTTTTCTTCCAGAAGCTGTTGCTTTTCTTTTGCAGGAATATCAGAAAACAAAAGTCCCAGCATGGCCAGTAAGGGATGCTCCGGGCTGGTTTCAGAATCCTGTGGTCGGATGTTAAGGATGACACCATGCATAAGATTAAATAAGAAATTTCGTACAGGCTGTCCGAACCGAACGACAGGATGAAGTGCGATGTCGATGATCGATTCGCTGTTTTTTCTGGCATCCATGCAGACCCATATACTGTAAACCGGCTTGATATCGTCATAGTTGGAATGGGTAAATTCCATATTTTTCT
>JAHZHB010000021.1 GCA_019420465.1 Lachnospiraceae bacterium | reverse complement strand
GCAAAAACAGACAGGTACACCATATATACGGTGTGTCTGTCTGTTTTTGTTGCCATGCATATCAATACCTGGTCCGATGAACAAACCAGGTATTGATGTATCCTGGCAGTGAAAGTCGTCAGTAAACGTCTGCCGGCGTGGGGCGGTTGGCGGGGTTAAAAATACTTCTGCAGCCAGCCACAGAGCGTTTTCTCGTAGTCTCCCTCCACATCTTCACTTTTTCCGGCATGCATCAGGTTGGTCTCCACGCCGATGGGTGTGTCCTGGTCCGCATATTCCCAGATATGATAGGAAAGTCCTCTGTGCATGAAATCAATACTGCCGCAGCCGTCCTCCTCATTGTAGGTAAATTCAATATTTCGGTCACGCAGCTTCTGCTGCACTTTTTCCAGTCGCATGTCTTCGTACTCCTTTGTCTGTAATGCAGATGTTAAAACAGCCATCTGCAGCCTCTTTTACGAGTATACTGCACAGACCGTATTTTTTCCATGCCGTTTACAAAAAATATTGCTGTCTGTGGTAAATTTACTCTTTTCAAATAAAATAATTCCTCGTATACTGTGAAGTGAGAGAAAATTTGATACAATAACACTTTATCAAAAGAAAGGAAAAGACATGAGAAAATTACTGAAACACAAAAGAGCTCTGTTTCTGACGCTGACAGCTCTGTTTACCATATTGTGTCCGGTACTGGTGTTTGCAGCAGAGGAGGGAGCCGAGGCAGCGCTTCCGGCCAGATATGCCACGGGCTGGGCACTGGTGCCGCCGGTGATCGCGATCGCGCTGGCTCTGATCACAAAGGAGGTATACAGTTCACTGTTTATCGGTATCGTTGTCGGCGGTGTGCTGTACTCCGGTTTCTCTTTTGAGGGAACGATTAACCAGGTATTTAACGGAGGCTTTATCAGCGTGCTTGCTAACGGCTACAATATGGGTATCATCATCTTCCTGGTGCTTCTTGGCACGATGGTGGCGCTGATGAACAATGCCGGAGGTTCCGCAGCGTTCGGACGCTGGGCGAGTGAACATATCAGGACCAGAGTCGGTGCGCAGCTGGCCACGATCCTGCTTGGCATACTGATCTTTATCGATGACTATTTTAACTGTCTGACTGTCGGCAGCGTGATGCGTCCGGTCACAGACGGCCATAAGGTATCCCGGGCAAAGCTGGCCTATCTGATCGATGCAACGGCTGCGCCGATCTGTATCATAGCGCCGATTTCTTCCTGGGCAGCCGCTGTCAGTGGCTTTGTGGAGGGCGAGGACGGTCTGTCTCTGTTTGTCAGTGCGATTCCGTACAATTATTACGCGATCCTGACGATCGTAATGATGGTTGGTATGGTCGTTCTGAAAACGGAATTTGGTCCGATGGCCAGATTTGAGCAGAATGCACTTAAAGGCGATCTGTTCTCCAAAGAAGAGCACCCGTTTGCCGGAAAAGATGACAATGCCGATGCCAACCCAAACGGCAAGGTGATCGACCTGGTCTTCCCGATCATATGCCTGATCATCTGCTGTGTGATCGGTATGATCTGGAGTGGCGGTTTCTTTGCCGGTGCGGACTTTATCACCGCATTTTCCGGAAGTGATGCGTCTGTCGGACTGGCCGTGGGCAGCTTCTTTGCGCTGATTTTGACGATCGTTATGTATATGATCCGCCGTGTACTTCCGTTTAAGAAATGTATGGACTGCCTGATCGATGGTTTCAGAGCCATGGTGCCGGCCATCCTGATCCTGACGATGGCGTGGACCTTAAAGGCCATGACAGACAGTCTCGGTGCCAAGGTCTTTGTAGAGACTGTGATGAAGTCCACAGCAGGTGATTTCCAGAAATTCCTGCCGGCGATCATTTTCCTTGTAGGCTGCTTTCTGGCTTTTTCCACGGGTACATCCTGGGGAACCTTCGGTATTCTGATTCCGATCGTTGTCGGTGTCTTCCAGAATACGAACCATGAGCTGATGATCATTGCAATCTCTGCCTGCATGGCAGGTGCTGTCTGCGGTGACCACTGCTCGCCGATCTCCGATACGACGATCATGGCTTCGGCCGGTGCCCAGTGCGACCATGTCAACCATGTATCGACGCAGCTGCCGTATGCGATCGTAGCTGCCGCTGTATCGTTCGTATCGTATCTGATCGCCGGATTTGTACAGAATGTAGTGATCTCTCTGGTGATCTCTGTCGTACTGATGCTGCTTGTACTGATGCTGCTTAAGTTTACCGGCACACCGATCGAAGAGGGAAAAGAGGCGTAAACCGTGGAAATCCGACAGCTGGAATGTTTTCTGGCATGTGTGAGAAACCGATCTCTGACACTGGCCGCTGAAGAATTGTATATGACCCAGCCCCATGTGAGCCAGATCATCAAAAGTCTCGAACAGGAGCTTGGTGTGCAGCTGTTTCACCGTAAAGCCAAAGGTGTGGAGCTGACAGAAGAAGGCAAGCGTATTTATACCTATGCCGTCAATGCGGTGCAGAATGCCCGTACAGTCAAGGATCTGTGTATGGATACGACCCCCTGTATCCGTGTAGCGTCCAATCCCAGCAGCCATATGGCGATGCTTCTGACTGACTATTATCGAAAACAGAGTAAAAACGGGCCGGTCATCGAATATACAGAGTGCGGTATCGAGGAAATGTTAAAAAAGATCCGCGAGGGTGCCTGTGATCTGGGCTTCCTTTTTGTGCCGGATGACAGAAAATATGCGTTGAAAAGTATGCTGGACAGACGGTATCTGGAGTTTGTGCCGCTGACCCGGACGGATCTGGTACTGTATGTGCAGAAGGATCATCCTCTTTACGGCACCGCCAGGATCAGTCCGAAAAAACTGCTGGATGTCAAGCTGGTACAGCTGGAAGAAGACTTTTTTTCTCTGGAAGATGTGCTGGAGGAATCCGAGGTCTTTCGAAAGGGACATCATCACCTGCAAAAGACGATCATCACCAACAGTGGCCATATGATGATCCAGATGCTGCAGAATACGGATCTGTGCAATATCGGCAGCTACTGGCTCAGTGACCTGTACCGTAAATATGATTTTGGCAGGATCCGCATCAGCGGCTACGAGGGCAGTATTGCCTTTGGTTATCTGAAATACCGTAACCGGCCACTGCTTCCGCATATGGAAAGCTTTCTGGAGTTCCTGAAAGCTGCTGTGTTGCAGGACAATGAGCAGATATAACGATATGGAAGAAGAAACATAAATAATTCTTATGACAAAAGCATAAAAAACCGTGTATATCCATATGTTTTCTCCTGTGGTAGGCTTACCGTAAAGGAGAGAGCATATGGATCATTTTTTTCACGGTCATGCAGGAGCTGCGCACAGTACAGCTCACTGTGCGGTCAGAACACATAAAGCAACAGAAATACATATGGAAGAAGGCAATATCGGCACCACACTTTTGTGGTTTACGCTGCCGGTACTGGTATCTCAGATCCTGCAGCAGCTGTACAGTATGGCCGACTGCATGATTGTGGGAAGGTTTGGCGGAGACGGCAGTCTGGCCGCCGCAGGCGAAGCAGCCCTTCTTCTGTCCGTGATCATTAATTTTTTCGTAGGATTTTCTACCGGGGTAAGTGCAATCTCAGGCAAATATTTTGGCGCAAGGCAGTATGAAAAACTGCAGTCTCTGCTGAAATTTGTAGTTCTGGTGAGCGTTGTCGTGGGAATCATCCTGACAATACCGGGAATCTTTATGGCCAGACAGCTTTTACTCTGGCTGAACTGCCCAAAGGATATACTGGTACAGGCAACAGGGTATCTGCAGGTGTCTTTACTTGGTATGACGGCACAGCTGATCTACAATATGGGAAATGCCCTGCTGCGATCACTGGGCAATACAAAGCAGCCGCTGTATTATCTTCTGGGTTCCTGTGTACTGAATCTGGTACTGGATGTTCTGTTCGTCGTGGTACTGCCATGGGGGCTTCTGGGCGCTGCTGCAGCGACGGTGCTGTCACAGTGGGCACTGGCAGGGATGATCGTTATACGTCTGTGCCGGCTGGACCCGGCATACCGTCTGCAGACACTGGCAAAGACAGAAAGCTTTCAGGATGCAGGCTATATCGTAAAGACCGGTCTGCCCTCCGGTCTGCAGGCGATCTTTATGAGTATTTCCTCACTGGTGATCCAGCTGAGTATCAATTCGTTTGGTGCAAAGGCTGCCGCCGGTATGGTGGTCTTTGCCCGCGTGGAGGGATTTTTATACTATCCGGCTTTCTGCTACGGCATGGCACTGACCGGCTTTATCGGACAGAATTATGGTGCTGGAAAAATGGACCGTGTAAAAGAAGCCATGAAGATCAGTGTGCGTACGGCCTGTGCCTTTATGCTGCCGTTCAGTCTTCTTCTGGCTGCGGTATCTCCGTGGATTCTGTGGCTGTTTACCAGTGATCCGGCGATCCTGAAGGAAGGACAGTCGGCGGTTATGCATATCTTTCCATTTTATGTACTGTACGCGATCAATCAGGTCTATATCGGTGGCTTAAGAGGCCTTGGCCATACAGGCTGCCCGATGGTCTGCTCTATGATTTGCTATTGCTTTTTCCGTGTGGCATGGTGTCAGCTTTTACTGCCGCATTTCTGGGATATGCGGGTCATCTATACGAGCTATGATGTGAGCTGGATCATTATGATCGTACTGCTGGTATGGAAATATAAGCATGCCTATCACCACGACTGTGAAGTCCTGTGGCAGCTTCTGCAGAAAAAAAGCGGGCAGAAGATACAGCCGCTGGCCTGAAAAAACAAAAAAGAGAAAATGTCAGATTTACCCGGCTTTTAAGACCGGGTAAAATTTTCCTGTTTACACCGAACATATGTTCGTATATAATAAGAGGAAGAAGGAACGGATGCAGGCTGTCTGTAAAGGCGTAAGCAATCATGGCCTCTGGCAGGGAATATGCAAAGGCAGCAGCACGATGGAGGTGAGAAACTTGGAGATCAGTACAGGATATTCTTTGCAGGAAAAGCTGCATATTCTCGCGGATGCGGCCAAATACGATGTGGCATGTACGTCCAGTGGCGTGGACCGTGGTGGCCGACAGGGTTTTTTGGGTAATTCGCGGGCCTGCGGTATCTGCCACAGTTTTTCAGCAGACGGGCGTTGTATTTCCCTTTTAAAGGTACTGCAGACTAATCACTGCGTATATGACTGTAAATACTGTGCCAACCGGGCATCCAATGACATTCCCCGGACAGCCTTTACCCCTGAGGAGCTGTGTGAGCTGACGATCGAGTTTTATAAAAGAAACTATATCGAGGGCCTTTTTTTAAGTTCCGGCGTACAGAAAAATCCGACCTACACCATGGAACAGATGTGCAGGACGCTGCAGCTGTTACGGACAAAGTACCGTTTTAACGGCTATATCCATGTCAAGACTGTACCCGGAGCATCGGAGGAGCTGATCACGCGTGCCGGATATCTGGCCGACCGCATGAGCATCAATCTGGAGCTTCCCACAGCTGAGGGCATGAAAAAGCTGGCGCCAAACAAGAGTCACCGCACGATCCTCGGACCGATGAAAAAGGTCACGGATACCATCGCCATGCACCGGCTGATCGAGGGGAAAAGTGCCTATATGGAGCGCTCGGTGTCCAACAGATATCTGCAGGGCAGCATTTTTTCCGAAAGTCAGCGGCGGATCACCGGACAGAGCGTACAAAAGGCATCCACCTTACTGCCTGCACTGTCTGCCCGGGAAAAAAGAGAGCTGATGAACCGCCCCTTTGCCCAGGCAGGGCAGAGTACCCAGATGATCATCGGGGCGACGGACGAGACAGACTATCATCTGTTAAAGACCACACAGACACTGTACCAGAGCTACGATCTGAAAAGAGTCTTTTTTTCTGCCTACGTACCCTTAAACGAGGACAGGGATCTGCCCTCCCTGCAGACCAAACCGCCGCTTCTTCGGGAACACCGCCTGTATCAGGCGGACTGGCTGCTTCGGTTTTATGGATTTCGTGCGGATGAGCTTTTATCGGAAAGTCAGCCGAATTTTAACGAACAGATCGATCCCAAATGTGACTGGGCACTGCGGCATCTGGAGCTTTTCCCTGTAGAGATCAATACGGCCTCCTATGAAGAACTGCTTCGTATCCCCGGCATTGGCCCACGGTCTGTATCCAGGATCGTGCAGGCCAGACGGTACGGCAGTCTTGATTTTGACCATCTGAAAAAGATGGGGGTTGTCCTGAAGAGGGCCCACTATTTTATTACCTGCAGGGGGAAAACACTGTATCCGATCCGTATCGACCGGCAGTATATCCTGCGGCGCCTGACGGATGCAGAGTATAAGGACAACTGGAAGATGACGCATCAGCAGGAAGCCAGACAGATGTCACTGTTTACTGATTTTGGCGTGCATGCATGACAGACAGGGAGGAGACCATGTATATATATACCTGTGCAGAGGATTTTGAAAGTATGATGACATGCATCTTTGATGTGTGGGCGGCCAGACATGGCAGCCAGAATGTCCGGCTGGAGATAGAGCCTGTCGGCCAGCAGGAAATGTTTGGTACCTATGTACATATAGACAGGGATACCACAAAATTTCAAAAGGTCACAAGAAGCATACAGAACGGGATATCCTGGGAGGCATACCGTCAGGTTTATCTGGCGGCGATGAGTGATGAGGATGACCGGCTGGACGCGATCTATCGCTTTTTGCTTCTGGGATTTTCTGTTGGCCGGACAGTGACAAAGCGTATGGCTGATGCACCGGTCATGCGCCTGTTTGAGCTGAGTCGCCGGGCGGGCAATGATATGCATTATTACCGGGAATTTACCCGGTTTACCCGGATCGATCCGGGGATCTATGTGGCCCATATAGAGCCGGACTGCAATATCGTCGGACTGGTGGCCTGGCATTTTGAGGACCGGATGCCCTCGGAAAACTGGATTCTGATCGATGACAGGCGGCGCATAGCTGCTGTACATCAGGCTGACCAGCCTTTTTATGTGACAGAGCTGGGCGAGGAGGAGTTTTTGCAGCTGCAAAAGACGGAAAAGTACCGTGATATCTATACGGTCCTGTGGCAGGAGTTTTTTCAGACGATCGCGATCAGAGCCAGAGAAAATCCGGACTGCCAGCGGACGCTTTTTCCGTTGCATTATCGCAGACATGCACCGGAATTTCAGTAAAATCAGGGAGGTTTATCCGGTCACCACTGGACAGCGCGCTCTGTTTTGCATATAATAAAGCCATTGTAAAAGTGAGTTATATGGATTTGTCTTTTAAAGAAAAGACTTTCTGACAGTGCATAGTAATTTGCTGGGTCAGGAGGTCTTTTTGTACAGCTGTCAAAAAGCCAAAAGACAAAAGAGGAGTAAATATGGCAAGGATAATGACAATGGCCCAGGCGCTGCAGGAAGTAAAAACATACGAAAAGGTCTTTACCATAGCGCGTCTGCTCAGTGGAAAAGAGCTGCATACGCTGCCAAAAAAGGAAAACCTGAAAGATACGCCGGGGCTTTGCCAGCAGTATTATCTCGAAAACAAAGAAACGTTCTGCAAAGACTGTGTGGCCCGTAAAGCCCTGTTACAGAAAAAAGACAGAACAAAGATCGAATTTAAAAACGGAGAGATCTACAAGGTTATTGCACAGTATCTGGAAATCGATGGCGAACCATATATTCTGGAACTGCTTTTGCGTTTGGACGAAGCACTGTCCCAGGATGATCCGGAGTATGTCCGTCTGGCACGCAGTCTGAATGCCTATACCCGCAAGCTGTATACCGACGCACTGACCGGCGTATACAATCGCCGTTATTTTGAGGAAGAGGTCAAAAAGATCCGTGGTGTGGCCGGTGTGGCGGTCATAGACATGGATGACTTTAAGATCTGTAACGATACCTACGGACACAGTGCCGGTGATGCGGCTCTGGCCACTGCCGTACATGTGATCCAGAGCTGTATACGAAAGACGGATATCGTGGTGCGCTATGGCGGAGACGAATTTGTCCTGATCTTGCCGGAGATCACCAGAGAGACGCTGATCAGAAAGCTCAATGAGATCCAGCAGAAGATACGAAATACTGTGCTTTCAGACTACAGCCGTCTGCAGATCTCTTTCAGCATCGGAGGTGTTCTTGCTGAAAATGAGAATATTGAAGACGCGGTAAAACGTGCCGACAAGATGATGTATCTGGCAAAACATCACAAAAATACGGTAGTCACACAGTGGGATATGGAAAACGATACCACTGCTCTTGAAAAAACGCCAAACAGTGACAGATTTAAACAGCAGATCCTGATCATAGATGATTCTGCGATGAACAGGGAATTGCTGATCGATATGCTCAAAGACGATTATCATATCCTGGAGGCGTCCGGCGGGGAGGAAGGCATACATATCCTGCAGCAGTATGGTACAGGGATATCTCTGGTCCTTCTGGATATTATCATGCCGGGGATGAACGGCTACGAAGTACTTGAATATATGAATAAAAGACACTGGATCTCTGATATTCCTGTTATCATGATCTCCAGCGAAACCTCCGGAACAGCGATCCGGCAGGCATATGAGCTCGGTGCTGCAGATTTTATCAGCCGTCCGTTTGATGTCAGGGTGGTTTATCAGCGTATATTTAATATGATCAAGCTCTACGCAAAGCAGCGGCGTCTGATCTCCATGGTCACAAACCAGATCTATGAAAAAGAGAAAAACAGCCATATTCTGGTAGATGTGCTCAGTCAGATCGTTGAATTCAGAAACGGAGAGAGCGGTCTGCATGTCGTACATATCAATCGGATCGTTGAACTGCTTCTGGAACGTCTGACACAGAAAACGGACAGATATGCGCTGGACTGGAGCCGGCAGCATCTGATCGTTACAGCGTCTGCACTGCACGATATCGGAAAGATCGGTATCGATGAACAGATCTTAAACAAACCGGCCCGGCTGACGTCCGATGAGTTTGAAACGATGAAAAAACATACACTGATCGGAGCTTCGATACTGGACGGTCTGGAAACCTACAGAAATGAGCCTCTGGTCAGGGAAGCGTACCAGATCTGCCGTTGGCATCATGAACGCTACGATGGACAGGGCTATCCGGACGGGCTCAAAGGAGACGATATACCGATATCGGCGCAGGTGGTTTCCCTCGCTGATGTATACGATGCGCTGACCAGCCGTCGTGTGTACAAGGAGGCTTACAGCCATGAAAAGGCCATGGAAATGATCCTTGGCGGGGAATGCGGGGCATTTAATCCCCTTCTGCTGGAATGTCTGCAGGATGTGCAGGACCAGCTGAAGGAAATGTTTGCCGAAGAAAAAGAAGCAAATACTCTGATCGGTGCTCAGAAAAAGGAACTGGTATTTAGGTAAAGTGCCCGGATGACAGATAAAGAAATATAAAGTGATGGACTGGCATACTTTCAAAGCAGACTGGCATACACTGTAAAAATGAACGACTTCGGAGGCTTTTCCTTGAAGGATTATATCGAGGAACGGGCAGTAAAGATCGCTACTTACATTATCGAAACCAGTGCTACGGTACGTCAGACAGCCAGAAAGTTCGGAATATCCAAATCCACTGTACATAAAGACTGTACCGACCGGATGGTACAGATCAATCCGGCACTGGCCATGCAGGTGAGGGAAGTCCTCAACATCAACAAGCAGGAGAGACATATCCGTGGCGGAATGGCCACGAAAGAAAAATATTTACGGCGGGTACAGTAAGTACCCGCCGTAAATATTTTGTCTGGGTTATTTTTCATACAGGAAGCGTTCCGGAAGCTCTACCTTGAAAGCTTTGGCCAGCTCGCGGAACTGATCCGGCTGGATCGTCTGCAGCTTCTGCGGTGCCATGGACAGTACCTTGACCAGAATCTCCGCAGATTTTTCAATCGTATGCATCAGACCGAAGGTATTGTGTGCCCCCTCACCGGCACAGAAGATACCGTGATGTGCCCAGATCGCAGCATCGTAGGTTTCCATCAGCTTGCTGGTAGCTTCGGCGATCTCACGTCCGCCCGGAACCATCCAGCCAACTACACCGATACCGTCCGGGAAGACAACCGGACATTCCGTAGCCATTTCCCAGAGTTCACGGGTAAAGATTTCATCCTTTAACGGGAGAACAAAGGTCAGGGCAATGATATTGGCCGGGTGTGCGTGGTAGATGACACGGTATTTGCCGTTTGTTACACGCTTTTTCACCGCATGGTTCATCAGATGGCTGGGAAGCTCGCTGGTCGGACGGCCACCTTCAACAAGTCCCCATTTGATCTGGTAGTTTTCGCCCTTGTCATCCAGCTCGATGATTGCAAGAGTAGCTTCCGGATCCTCTTTGATATCACGGAAAAATTTGCCGCTGCCGGTAACCAGGAAGAATTCACCGGCCAGATCCGGTACAGATGTGCCGATCGGCAGCCACGGACCGTCACTTTTCAGACGGTTACGGATCATGGCGATCTCCTCCGGTTTGATACGGTAGGAGAGATTACCGCCGTTTCTCTCATGCCATCCCATGCGGAAACCGTCATCCGCCATACGGATAAATCCCTGTACAAATGTCATATCCAATACCTTCATCTTCAGATCCTCCTTCTGAAATATCGATGCAGTTTGCAGGTATCCTGTGAACCGCAGTATGAACAGCAGGTGCCAGAGTACAAATCAAATATCAGTGAAACATCTGCTGTGTTATCTGTTGGCTATATCCTACACGATAAGTCATCGTTTGTCCAGTGGAAAATTACAAAAAACCAAAAAAAGCCACACAAAAACAGAAAATACAAATGAAACATATGGATAAAAATAAACAAAAACAATAAAAATAATTTTATATAGAATAAAAAAATACAAAAGATAATGAAAGAAAACGTACTTGACTTGAAAAAGTAAATTCCAGTGCAGGAGCATAGGACGGGAGGATTCAAAAAATATATTTTAGGAAGAAAAACTGTAAAAAATAAACGATTGTAAAAACCGGACAGGTGACATATAATGAAAGAATCAATGGAAAGACAAATGAGGAGGAAATGCCAGTGAACAGAGAAACGGTCATCGTCATTGACTTTGGTGGTCAGTACAACCAGCTTGTAGCCCGCCGTGTCCGTGAATGTAATGTCTATTGCGAAATCTATTCATATAAAACTGACATCCAGAAGATCAAAGATATGCATCCGAAGGGCATCATCCTGACCGGCGGCCCCAACAGCTGCTATGAGGATGGTGCACCGACCTGCACAAAAGAGCTTTTTGAGCTCGGTATCCCGGTACTTGGTCTTTGCTATGGCGCACAGCTGATGCAGCATGTGCTCGGCGGCAAGGTAGAAAAGGCACCGGTACGTGAATACGGTAAGACAGAGGTATTTGTAGATACTGCGTCCCCGTTATTTACAGGGATCGAGGAAAAGACGATCTGCTGGATGAGCCATTTTGATTACATCTCAAAGGCTGCCCCGGGATTTACGATCTGCGCTCATACAGCAGACTGTCCGGTAGCTGCTGCTGAAAACAGAGAGAAAGATCTGTATGCGATCCAGTTCCATCCGGAGGTACTGCATACCGTACGCGGTAAGGAGATCCTTTCCAACTTTGTATACAATGTATGTCACTGTGCAGGTGACTGGAAGATGGATTCGTTCGTAGAGTATTCTATCAAAGCCATCCGTGAAAAAGTCGGTGACGGCCGTGTGCTCTGTGCCCTGTCCGGCGGTGTGGATTCATCCGTAGCTGCCGTACTGCTGTCCAAGGCGATCGGCAAACAGCTGACCTGTGTATTTGTAGATCACGGTCTTCTTCGTAAAAATGAAGGGGATGAGGTCGAAGCAGTCTTTGGACCGGACGGCCCGTATGACCTGAACTTTATCCGTGTCAATGCCCAGCAGCGTTACTATGACAAGCTGGCCGGTGTGGAAGAGCCGGAGGCAAAGCGTAAGATCATCGGTGAAGAATTTATCCGTGTCTTCGAAGAAGAAGCCAAAAAGATCGGTGCTGTAGACTTCCTGGTACAGGGAACGATCTATCCCGATGTTGTAGAATCCGGTCTCGGCGGTGAGTCCGCTGTGATCAAGTCCCATCATAACGTCGGCGGACTTCCGGATTATGTAGATTTTAAAGAGATCATCGAGCCGCTTCGTGATCTTTTCAAGGATGAGGTTCGTAAAGCAGGTCTGGAGCTTGGTATTCCGGAGTACCTGGTATTCCGTCAGCCGTTTCCGGGACCGGGTCTTGGTATCCGTATCATCGGTGAAGTGACCGAAGAAAAGGTAAAGATCGTGCAGGATGCCGATGCGATCTATCGTGAAGAGATCGCCAAAGCCGGTATCGACACAGAGATCAACCAGTACTTTGCCGCTCTGACCAATATGCGTTCCGTCGGTGTTATGGGAGATGAAAGAACTTACGATTATGCTGTGGCCCTGCGTGCCGTATGTACGATCGACTTTATGACTGCAGAAGCAGCCAACATCCCGTGGGATGTCCTGCAGAAAGTCATGAGCCGGATCATCAACGAAGTCAAAGGTGTAAACCGCGTATTCTACGACCTCACATCCAAGCCCCCGGGCACGATCGAATTCGAATAAAGTTAACAAATGTGAACATAACTTCTTCCGATGCCGAATGTGGCACCGGAAGAAGTGTATTATGATAAATCCGATGCAGAATTCGTTCCGAACCAGACAGAAACTCCCCGGAAACGAGCCAATATCACAAATCCGGTGTCAGAATCGTGCCAGAGCAAGGGAAAACTCCCCGGA
>JAHZHB010000020.1 GCA_019420465.1 Lachnospiraceae bacterium | reverse complement strand
AAAGCGTAAGCTGACAAAAGAAATGGCAGATGCCTTTGTGGATTCAATTATTATGGAGAATGGAGAGGGAAAAGTGGTCAATCCTCCGGCAGCCATATCCATAAATGGTTTTCAGCAGATCGTCGATCCGGATGAAATTGCCGGCATTATCCTGACAAATGAGCAGGGAGAAGAATTCACGGTGGAATTCGACAGGTAATCCGCTACAGAAGGGCAATGCAGGTCGAAAGGGATGCAGTAACGTTTCTGTTCGGTATTTCATACTTGCATTTCCCTGCCTATCAGCCTATAATGAAAAACGTTAAAGGGGAGCTTGCCGTATGCGCAGGCTGAGAGTAGACCGCAGGGTCTTGACCCGTAACCTGATTTGGATAATGCCAACGTAGGGATATACACCACGCGATCTATATGCGGATATGTCTTGTACAGGCATATCCGCATTTTCTTTTATACAAAGGAGCGAGCATATGCTGAAAGAATGTAGCGAAAACGTAAGAAAAACAGTACCGCTGGTACACAACATCACAAACTATGTGACGGTCAACGACGTAGCCAATGTGATCCTGGCCTGTGGTGCGAGCCCGATCATGTCTGATGAGCCGGAGGATGTGGTGGATATCACGTCCATCTGCGGTGGATTAAACATCAATATCGGTACTCTGCACAAATCCAGTATCGAGGCTATGCATCTGGCAGGAAAGAGGGCAAACGAGCTCGGTCATCCGATCCTTCTCGATCCGGTAGGTGCAGGTGCATCAGCACTTCGTACCAACACAGCCGTAGATCTGATGAAAGAACTGAAACTGACTGTTATACGAGGAAATATCTCGGAGATCAAGACGCTGGCACTCGGCAGCGGTACGACCAAGGGTGTGGATGCTGATGTGGCAGATAAGGTCACAGAGGAAAATCTGGACGATGCTGTGAAATTTGTCAAAGACTTTGCAAAAAAGAGCGGTTCCATCGTAGCTGTTACCGGTGCGATCGATCTGGTCAGTGACGGAGAGACCTGTTATGTGATCCGAAACGGCCGTCCGGAGATGGGACAGATCACAGGTACAGGATGCCAGCTGTCCGGTCTGATGACAGCCTTTATCGTAGCCAACCCGGACAACCAGCTTGAAGCAGCGGCAGCAGCTGTCTGCACGATGGGTCTGGCCGGTGAGATCGGCTACAGCCGTATGGCAGAGGGCGACGGCAATTCTACCTACAGAAACCGCATCATCGATGCCATCTGCAATATGGACGGCGAAGCTCTGGAGAAAGGGGCAAAATATGAAGTGCGATAAACAGGATCTGCTTTTATATGCAGTTACGGACCGCTACTGGCTGGGAGAGCGCACCCTGCACGAGGTGGTAAAGGAGAGCCTGGACGGTGGTGTGACCTTTGTCCAGCTGCGGGAAAAACATCTGGATCAGGCACATTTTCTTGAGGAAGCCAAAGACCTGAAACAGCTGTGTAAGGAGTACCATGTTCCCTTCGTGATCAACGACAATGTGGATATCGCGATTGAAATGGATGCCGACGGTGTACATGTGGGACAGAGTGATATGGAAGCCGGGGATGTGCGTGCAAAGCTTGGCCCGGACAAGATCATCGGTGTGTCTGCCCAGACGGTAGAACAGGCGATTTTAGCCCAGAAGCGCGGCGCAGATTATCTCGGTGTCGGTGCGGTATTTCCAACCAGCTCCAAGGATGATGCCGAGGATGTACCGTTTGAAACCTTAAAAGCTATCTGTGAGGCTGTTTCCATTCCGGTGATTGCGATCGGCGGTATCACACAGGAGAATGTAAAAGAGCTGGCCAAAAGTGGCATCTGCGGTATCGCCGTGATCAGTGCAATCTATGGGCAGAAACACATTAAAGAAGCCACGATGGCGCTGAAAAAAGCTACCGAAGAGATGGTAAACGCATGATTCGGGCGGCGATCTTTGACCTGGACGGTGTGCTGCTGGACTCCATGTCAATCTGGAAGGATCTGGGCGTGAGATATATTCTCGGAAAAGGATTAAAGCCTTTGCCGGGAATGAGCGAGACGCTGTTTGCGATGAGCATGGAACAGGGCGCAGCCTGGTTAAAGGAAAATTTCGCCCTGCCGGTATCTGAAAAAGAGATCGTTGAGGATCTGGAAAAGATGCTGCAGGAGTTCTATTACTTTGAAGTAAAGGCAAAGCCTGGTGCTTTGCAGCTTCTCGAAGAGCTTCTTCACAGTGGTATACGCATGGCGGCGGCCACATCGAGTCCGCGGGCACATGTGACAAGGGCACTGGACCGAAACGGTCTGCTATCGTATATGGAAGCCATCTATACGACCGGCGAGATCGGTGAGAGCAAGCATTCACCGCTGATCTATGATACGGCGGCCAGGGCACTGGATGCCAGACCAGAGGAAACGCTGGTGTTTGAGGATTCGCTTTATGCGCTTGAGACGGCCAAAAAGGCAGGATATAAAACCGTAGGTGTGTACGATGCCGACGGTGAGAGCAGACAGGATGTGCTGAAAAAAACGGCAGATCTGTACTGCGAAGATTTCCGGCAACTGTTGCCGCTGGAAATTTCTTCTGTTTTGCAGTAAAGCGGAAGATGTGCCGTTTGGGCAGCTGCCACACAGTTACCAACAATATAACAGTTATAAAAATACAGTAAAGTACGGAAAATTTAACATGAATTTCATGCATGGCCAACCACCGTGCTGAAAAAGCGGCCCGTTGGGGGCACCACCTCAGACCGCTATATAAAACGTTAGCTGAACGAAAGAAAAGGAGAAATGTATGAGAACAGCAGTAACGATCGCCGGAAGTGATTCCAGCGGAGGCGCCGGTATCCAGGCAGATATCAAGACGATGATGGCCAATGGTGTGTATGCCATGAGTGCCATCACGGCTCTGACTGCACAGAATACGACCGGTGTGACCTCTATTTTAAATGTAACCCCGGAATTTTTAGGAGATGAGCTTGATGCGATTTTTACGGACATCTACCCGGACGCGGTAAAGATCGGTATGGTATCGGAAAGCGGGCTGATCAAGACAATCGCAGCAAAGCTTCGCCAGTATGGCGCAAAGAAGATTGTTGTCGATCCGGTCATGGTAGCGACAAGCGGTGCCAGACTGATCAGTGAGGAAGCGGTAGATACGCTGAAAAACGAGCTGTTTCCGCTGGCCGATGTGCTGACACCGAATATTCCGGAGGCAGAAGTACTGACCGGACGAACGATCACCGGCACCGAAGAGATGATCGAGGCGGCAAAGGAGATCTCTGAGACGTATCACTGTGCGGTACTCTGCAAGGGAGGGCATCATGTCAACGATGCCAACGATCTTTTCTATGCAGATGGCACTTACCGCTGGTTTAACGGTAAGCGTATCAATAATCCGAATACACACGGTACAGGATGTACCCTGTCTTCCGCGATCGCGGCCAATCTGGCCAAGGGATATGATCTGGAAACAGCTGTAAAGCGTGCCAAAGAGTATATCTCCGGTGCACTCGCAGCAATGCTTGATCTTGGAAAGGGCAGTGGTCCCATGGATCATGGTTTTGCTATTGACAACGAGTATACGAAAAAGGCGGAGGACTGATTATGGAAAAGAAAACATCACTGTTTGAAAACGGACTGATCTGGTTCGGCGCCGGTGTCTCTATCGCAGAGATCCTGACGGGTACATATTTTGCTTCTTTAGGTTTTGGGAAGGGTCTGGCAGCGATTCTGATCGGTCATGTGATCGGCTGTATCATGCTCTTTCTGTCCGGTGTGATCGGCGGTAAAATGGGCAAGAGTGCCATGGAGACCGTAAAGGAAAGCTTCGGTCTGCATGGCGGTCAGCTGTTTGCGTTCTTGAATGTGCTGCAGCTGGTTGGCTGGACGGCGATCATGATCTATGACGGTGCACTCGCTGCCGGTGGGATCTTCCCGGTCGGACAGTGGGTATGGTGTCTGGTGATCGGTGTGCTGATCATCGTATGGATCCTGATCGGTATCACAAACCTCGGTAAGGTCAATACGATCGCTATGGCAGCACTGTTTATCCTGACGCTGATCCTGGCAAAGATCATTTTCTTCAGTGGCAATCCGATGGCAGCGACAGTGGACGATTCCCTGTCCTTTGGTGCGGCTGTAGAGCTGGCTGTGGCCATGCCGCTGTCCTGGCTGCCGCTGATCAGTGACTATACACGTGAAGCGAAGGAGCCGGTAAAGGCTACGGCAGTCAGTGCGATCGTCTATGGTATCGTCAGCTGCTTTATGTATCTGATCGGTATGGGTGCTGCGATCTTTACCGGAGAGAGCGATATAGCACAGATCATGGTAAAGGCAGGCCTTGGCATCGCCGGACTTCTGATCGTTGTTTTTTCAACGGTTACGACGACGTTTCTGGATGCGTATTCCGCAGGTATTTCCAGTGAATCCATCGTAGCGTCTGTAAAGGGAAAATATGTAGCTATCGTCGTGACGGTGATCGGTACGGTCGCTGCGATCGTATATCCGATGGACGATATCACAGATTTCCTGTACCTGATCGGCTCTGTCTTTGCACCGATGATCGCTGTACAGATCGCTGATTTCTTCCTGCTAAAGAGAAAGAAAGCGGCCGGTCCTTTTGACTGGTGCAATCTGATCATCTGGCTGATCGGCTTTATTCTGTACCGTATGCTGATGCGTGTGGATCTGGTATGCGGTAATACATTGCCGGATATGGTGATCACGATCGTGATCTGCCTGATCGTTGGGGCAGTGCGAGGGAAAAAAGCTGAGGCCTGATACAATATTACGTGACTAATATATAAAAAGTCAGGTTCAATGAACCAACAGAAGCAGGAAAGTGCCACAGAACAACAAGGTGTGTTCTGTGGCACTTTTAGATTTTGGGGTATTTAAAAACAGATCAGCTATCAAAAGCGACTGGCATTGTACAGTCAGTTCTGATCTTTAGACGAAGCAATCTGATCGAGCAGCTGTACGATCTCTTCTCTGGTGTATTCTTTCTTGTCACTCTGTGTGAAAAGCAGACGCAATTCATACAAAGTAGCCATTTTTACGCTTTTTAATTCTTTTTCAGTCATATCGTTCATCCTTTTCACCGCCTTTTTCTTTTTATTATAGCGGATTTTCTGCAGGTCTACAAGTTACTTGAAAATATAGTGAAAAAATATTTCCTTCACCAGAAAAACACGAAGGAAAGATATATATCAATATAAAAAACTAAAAACATAGTCATTATAGCGTAAATAAAACAGAATGTAAAGAATAAAGACGAAAAAAAGAATGAAAGTAATTTTGTGTATTAAGATAAAAACATATGTCAATGTGGAGTCGTATCATTCTTGACTGGACATTGGTTATGAAGTATAGTTTAGAATAAGTGTATTCATCTTGAATTAATATAGATGAAGGGGAGAAAAAATGGCTATACGGCGTGAACGAATGAGACTTGGTGATATCCTCATCAAGCAGAATGTGCTGACAGAAGAACAGCTAAAAAAGGCCCTGGAGATGCAGAAAGGCACGGGAAAAAAGATCGGTGAGGTGCTCGTGGACAGCGGCATGATCACTGAGGAGATGATCGTCAGAGCCCTGCAGATGCAGCTGGGCTTAAAGGTCGTCCGGCTGGCCGGCGTGGTGATTCCGAAAGAGGTCCGCGACCTGATCAGTGTCAACCTTTTGAAAAAGTACCAGTGTATTCCTTTTGAACTGGATCCCTATAATGCCAATATCCTGCATCTGGCGATGGCAGATCCTATGGATATGGCGGCGATCGACGATATTTCCATCGTGACGAACCTGCAGGTGGAGCCGTATATCGCTTCCTCGCGGGATGTACTGGCGGCGATTGACCGATGCTACGGTGCGTCCGAGACGATGGACGCGGCAGGTGGCTATAAAAAGACGTGCAAAGTCTATGTGAAAGTGACCAGTACCGTATACCTTTACGGTCAGCCGAGAACCAACAGTTCTGTGGCAGAGCTTACGCTGAAACAGCGCCAGCTGTTTGACCTCAACTGATATGTGTAAAATTACAGACGACAGGAGTATGTTATGAAAAAAGAATCTACTGGTTGTTCCTACGCCGCCAGATGTGGCGGCTGCCAGCTGCAGGGGGTTCCCTATGAACAGCAGCTTATGGACAAACAAAAAAAGGCAGAGGAGCTGATCGGCTCCTACTGCCGTGTATTTCCTATTACGGGCATGGATGACCCATATCATTACCGTAATAAGGTGCATGCCGTGTTAAGCCACCGTAAAGGGCAGGTGATCTCCGGTATTTATGCCGAGGGTTCCCACAATGTCGTGGCTGTGGATGACTGCCAGATCGAAGATGAGAAGGCTGATGCGATCATAAGGACGATCCGGGAGCTTTTACAGTCCTTTAAGATGAAGATCTACGACGAGGATAATGGTTTTGGTCTGTTTCGCCATATCCTGATCCGTGTGGGCAAGACCTCCGGACAGATCATGGTCGTGCTGGTCATGGTGTCACCGATCTTTCCGTCAAAAAATAATTTTATCAAAGAGTTAAGAAAACGTCACCCTGAGATCACCACGATCGTCCAGAATATCAACGATCAGGATACCAGCATGGTGCTTGGTGAACGGGAAAAGGTGCTGTATGGCAAGGGCTATATCACCGATACGCTCTGTGGGAAGACGTTTCGTATTTCCTCGCGTTCCTTCTATCAGATTAATCCGGTACAGACCGAAAAGCTGTACCAGAAAGCGATCCATCTGGCCGGACTGACCGGAAAAGAACGCATCGTAGACGCCTACTGTGGTATTGGTACGATCGGTCTGATCGCCGCAGACCGTGCCAAAGAGGTGATCGGTATCGAGCTGAATGAGGATGCGATCCGCGATGCGATCCGCAATGCGCATGCCAATCATATCACCAATGCCCAGTTTTACTGTGAGGACGCCGGCGAATTTATGGAGGAAATGGCTCTTGGCGGAGAAAAGGCGGATGTGGTCTTTATGGATCCGCCCAGAAGCGGCAGTGACGAGAAGTTTCTGTCTTCGGTGGTGCGGCTTTCCCCGAAACAGATCGTCTATATCTCGTGTAATCCGGAGACGATGGCCAGAGATCTCAAGTATCTGACAGAGCATGGCTACCGGGCGATCACAGCATGGCCGTTTGATATGTTTCCGCACACCAGCCACACAGAGGTCGTGGCATGTCTGAAACGCGTGCAGGCATAATCCAGTATAACGGCAAAGAGAAAAAACAGTTCTGACAGACTGTATGGACAGATAAAAAGCAAAAATATCTGTCCATACAGTCTGTTTTCATATGTTTTTTCAGTGAATCGAATAAATAATGGGCAAAAAAATAAAAATCCTAACCGTTTGGCTAGTATACAAAGCAAAAAACAGCTGATAAAATGCAGATAAACAGAAGAAAAATAGAGAAATGTAAAAAACGGATAAAGTACAGGAGGAAGCCATGGAGACAGATCAGGAGAGAAAAGAATCTGCCAGACAGGAAAAGATCTGCTATGTCCGGCCAAAGCGCGCTCTGAAAAGGCTGAAATCTGCAGATGAGGACAATCTGACGGTCTATATATATGGTGTTACAGGGATAGGAAAGACAGAGCTTTACCGGCGCTATCTGAAAAACAGAAGATACATTCTGCTGGATGCCGGGACCATGACTCTGCAGGATCTCAAGGTAGAGCCGACGCAGCGCCGCAGAATCGTGGTGATCGACAATCTGCATGAGATGGCACAGCAGGAGGACGATGAGAAGCTCAAACAGGCGGTGATCGATCTGATCCGCCGGCCGGATGTATGGCTGCTTCTGGTCGGACGGTGTGCAGTACCGCCTTGGCTTACGGCTACCCGGTACAATGAGGTGTTTTATGTGATCGACCAGCAGCAGCTGTTGTTTGACGAAGAGATGTCTCTGCAGTATGTCCGGACAACAGGGATCGGGTTTACCCCGGGGCAGATGAGAATAGCTGTAGAGAACTGTGCGGGGGTCGCATTGGCCTGGAATGTGGTGAGGGATACCTACTGTCATATCCGCGATGAAGAACATGCAGAGCCGATGCTTTCGGACAGTCAGTTTGCTCTTCTCACTGAGCAGGTAAAAAGCCAGATGTGGGATTATCTGGAGTATCATGTCTATGACCAGTGGGATGTAACGATTCAGGAATTTCTGATAGAGCTGTCGATCGTAGATGAATTTACCGTTCATCTGGCGGAAATGATCACTGGCCGTTCAGATGTGGAGCCGTTGCTGTCGAGAGTGCAGTGGGTTGGTAATTTTATGCAGGTGGAGCTAAAAGAAAATGAGACCGTCTACCATCTGCGCGATGAGGTGCTGATCAGTATGCGTCGTCGCCTGCGCCGCAAATTTACCAGGGAAAAGATCCGTGCACTCTATGAAAATGCCGGTCTGTATTTCCAGTTACATAAAGAACCGCTGAAAGCACTGGAAATGTATGAAAGCGTAAACGATACGGAGCGCATCGCATCGCTTCTGATCGACAATGCCCGCGTGGCACCGAACATGGGCTATTATTACGAACTGAAAAAGTATTATCTGGCCCTTCCCGAGGAAACGATCCGCCGCAGCCCGGAGCTGATGTGTGCGATGAGTATGCTGCAGTCGCTTCTGTTGAATGTACCGGAGAGTGAACGATGGTATCATATCCTGGAGGAATATGTCAAAGTACATACAGGCAGTGAAAAAAAGGCTGCAAAAACCTGTCTGGTCTATCTGGATATCGGACTGCCGCACAGAGGCAGCGAGGATATGATCAATATCGCAAAAAAGGCCTATACACTTCTGACGGACCGTCAGATAAAACTGCAGGAATTTTCTGTGACAAGCAATCAGGCCTCCCAGATGAACGGGGGCAAGGATTTCTGTGAATGGAGCAAAAGGGACCGTGAGCTGGCCGGCAGTATCGGCAGGGTTATGGAGGTCCTTATGGGAAGCTATGGCAAAGGTATGGTGAATCTGGCTCTGGCAGAAAGCTTTCTGGAAAAAGGCGAGGACAATTACGAGGTTTCCACACTGGCCAGCAAAGGACGGATGCAGGCAGAAGCCGGCGGAAAGATCGAACAGTGCTTTGTCGGTGACGGACTTTTAGCATGGCTGCATATCTTAAATGGCCGGGTGGCTGAAGCCAGGGACCTCATGCTCAGGTTCAGGCAGAAAGCGGTGCACGAACAGGCTGAGCGCCTGATCCCCAATATCGATACTTTCCTGATCCGTTGTGCCCTGTATGCAGATGAGAGGGAGACCGTGACAGAATGGATGCAGACAGCACCGGATGAGGAACAGGGCTTTTGCATTTATGACCGTTTTCATTATATGACCAGGATCCGCGTCTATATTGCCGGAGGCCAGTATGCCAGAGCACAGGAGCTTCTGGAACGCTGCTCCTATTATGCACAGGTGATGAAACGTACCTATATTTCCATGGAAACGGAGCTTCTGCGGGCCATCATCCAGTATCGTATCGGGGACAGAAACTGGCAGCTCACACTGTCCAATGTGCTGATACGGATCGAAAGCTATGGCTTTGTGCGTCTGATCAGCCGGGAAGGGGCTGCGATATGGCCGCTTCTGCAGGAAACAGGATGGGCACCCTCGGTCAGTGAAGAAAAAGAAAAAACACGAAAAAACCGTGAATTCTGGAAAAAAGTACAGGATGAGACTAAGCGTATGGCATCGTGTTATCCCTGCTATCTGCAGCACAGTGATGCCAATCCGATGCTGAGCCAGACCATGCTGCAGATCCTGGAGCTGATGGCACACGGTCTGACAAAGGAGCATATTGCCAGACAGCTGCATATGTCCACTGCAAATGTCAAGTATCATACCCAGCAGCTGTACAGGCGGCTGGCGGTTTCCAGCAAGGCTGAGGCCGTGCGTGAAGCGGGAAGAAGAGGATTGCTATGAAAGATACACGAGAAAGCTTGAGGAAAGGTAAACGATGGTGGTATAATATCTTATTATGGAATACAGTTTTGTTCGTGAGCCTGTATTTTTCAGCTCCCGTGCAGGCGGATACAGATATTTACCGTCAGTCTGCGCTGGTGATCGAACAGCAGCAGGAGACAACAGCTACACGTAAAAATCATGAGGAGGCCGTATCCGGGCAATCTGACACACAGCTCGAAAAGAAAGACAGCGGCAGCACATCCGAAATGCTGCAGCACGTTTTTTCAATCGTATTTGCCGGTGTGTGGTGCACAGCACTTGGCATCGGTGTCCTGGTCTGGCATATCCGTCAGGACAGAGCCGACGATGCGTATATAGAGAGCGTTATGCAAAATTATGGAGAATTGTCTGTATACAGGACTGATAATCAGACGCAGGAAAAGGAGAACTATGGGGGAAAAACTGTTTTCATCCGGCGAAAGCAGGTGTAAGGGTCTGGAGATCCTGATGCTGCACAGCAGGATGTTTATGTTTAGCTATGACCGGCAGACAGATAGTATGGACGTATATGATGCAAGGCTTGAACAGATCGATACGATCAGAGGCGTTTTGCATGATCCGTACAGAAAAAGTCTGGTTCATCCGGAGGATTTCTGGAAGCTGCAGGAGTTTCTGGAGGGGGAGCTGCAGGGCCCGATCGAGATACGTGTCAGGAAAGAACGTGATGCAGACTACCAGAGGATGTCCATGGATGCGCTGGGTGAGCGGGCCGATGGTCTCAGGATCGGTTCAATGAAAAATGTGACCCAGGAGCGCAAAAGAGAAGAAATCTGGCAGGAGCAGGCACAGCGCGATTCTCTGACCGGACTGTACAATAATCATACCGGAAAGATACTGATCAGGGAGTAACTGACCAAAAAGTCTCCGCTGTCCTCCTGCGGTATGATGGTCATTGATCTTGATTATTTTAAAAACATCAATGACAATTATGGCCATCTGTTCGGTGATGAGGTGCTGACAAAGTTTGCCGAATTTTTACGCGGATTCTTTGAACCAAAGGATATCTTTGTCCGTGCAGGCGGAGATGAGTTTGTGGTGCTGTTAAAAGAGATCAGCCATCAGAATCTTCTCAAAAAATCCATGAACTTTGTCCGTATGGTGCGAAAAATCCGCTTTTCAGATCCGTCTGTCACGATCAGCTGCAGCGTTGGCGTCTGCTTTTTGCCGGAAAATGTGGCAGGCTACAGCTATGAGCAGCTGTTTGAAAATGCGGACTGGGCACTGTATCAGGCCAAGATCAACGGCAGAAACCGCTATGTCTTCTGTGACAATCTGAAACGTTTTGAACTGGAAGCCCAGAGCACAGAGGAAGAAAGCTGTATCGATACCAGATACCTGCGAAACGATGTTGTGGCGAGTGCTTTTGAAATCTTTGAAAAACAGAACAGCTTTGATACGGCCCTGGAGCTCTTGCTGCAGGTGATCGGTATCCGTTTTCAGCTGGACCGTATCACGGTTCTTCAGACGGATGTGGCAAAACAGAATGCCGTGGTGCAGTACCAGTGGAAACGACAGGATATGGAAGATATTTCCGTGCCGGATGAACCGGGAAGCTACAGCCGAGAGGATTTTCTCACGCTGTTTCGCAGCTATGATGAGTACGGCACTACCGTACTGCAGCACGATCATATGAGCGGCTACTCTGCGGAGGGCAGACAGCTTCTTATGCAGGGAAATGCCAAAACCGTACTGTATGCCGGTATGTACTGTGAGGGCAGATATACCGGGGCTATCGCCTATGTGGTCTGCTCCAGCAAAAGATACTGGTCCAAACAGGACAGAAAGCAGTTAGGCGAGCTGACCAAGATCGTATCCGCCCATATGGCCAAATGCCAGGCAATCAATGCGGGGGTCGGCGGCAAGTTTGCAGCACCGGGCTATGATGCCCTGACCGGACTGTTATCCTATGCCAGATTCCGTGAAGAGGCAGAGCGCATTATCATGGGCGGATATGCCGGAAAATATCTGATGATCTATGCGGATATCTGCGGTTTCAAATATTTCAATCAGAAGTACGGCTATGCAGCCGGTGACCTGTTGCTGAAAGAGTTTGCCAATTTTCTTATGGAGCGCATGCCGGAGGGCGTAGAGGGGTATTTTGCGCGTGTCGTTGCTGATCAGTTTGTTCTGTTTATGCCTTTTGAGAAGGACGAGCTGGTTACAGAGATCATCAGCGGGATCAACAGGGATTTCCAGACGCTGATGGAACATCGTTTCCCGGGAGCCAATATCAAAGTGCGTACAGGTGTCTATCGTGTCGGTGATCAGTGTATGGGAGCTTCCATGGCTGTGGATGCGGCCAATTATGCCAGAAAACAGGTACAGGAAAACAGTGAGAATACAGTGGTCTTTTTCAGTGAGAAGATCAAACGGCAGCAGGCACAGGAAAATGAGATCATAGGACGCATGGATGAGGCTATGAAAAATGGTGAATTCTGTGTCTTTTATCAGCCAAAGGTATCTCTGCAGGATGACCATATCACAGGTGCGGAGGCCCTGATCCGCTGGATCCGCCAGGACGGGACTGTTCTGACACCCAATGCTTTTGTTCCTCTGTATGAGAAAAATGGCCGTATTGTAGAGCTTGATTATTATGTTCTGGAAAAAACAGCCCAGATGCTGTATGACCAGAAGCAAAGGGGTCTGCCGGTCGTGCCTGTGTCTGTAAATGTGTCAGCGCTGCATGCTGCAGATGAACATACGGTGGATAAATACCTTGCTGTTTTGCAAAAGTATGATTTGTCTCCGGAGCTGTTTCAGGTGGAGATCACGGAGTCGGCCACTGTTTTTAACTACAGGAGTGTCCGGCGGATGTTTTTTGATTTTCAGAAAGCCGGGTTTACCACAGCCCTTGATGATTTTGGAGCCGGATTTTCTGTCATGAATCTGATCGCGGATATTCCGCTGGATGTTGTAAAGCTCGATCGTATCTTTGTCGACAAATGTGAAAACAGTGAGCGGGGAGTTTTTTTCCTGCGCCAGATCGTACATCTTCTGAAGGGGCTCGGTTTTACTGTGCTGTGCGAAGGTGTGGAACGAAAGGATCAGGCCCGTCTTTTGGCTGAGACTGGCTGTGATCTTATGCAGGGCAATCTATTTTCGGCGCCTGTATCGGCAGAAGCTTTTACGGAAATGCTGATCTGAATATAGGATTTATTGTGAAAAAAAGAGTACGCTGTCTCTGGACTGGAGATGGTGTACTCTTTTGTTTTTTTGCCGCGTATATCAAGAATTGGTCCCGTGGACAAATTTTGATGGGGGGATCGGATTGTGGTTTGTGGAGGACGGACGGCCCCGCCGGACATAAGCTGTGCACCCCGTCTGCTCTCTG
>JAHZHB010000002.1 GCA_019420465.1 Lachnospiraceae bacterium | reverse complement strand
TACACGGATGAAACACTGGCAGAATCTCTGTTGAATGAGAAGGTAAGGGATTTCCTGTATGACAATGCAAAGATAACCTATGTGACTGAAGATGAGTATTATGCCGCAGAAGATGCCGGATCGGATGTAGAGGAAGACGATACCGATGAGGAAGAAACGTTGTCTATGGACAGCGGCCTTCTTTCTGAAGATATCGTGGATGAGATAACAGATGAACAGGAGTAAGCTGATCGAGACCTACACCAGATTTATCTTTGTGGAGAATATGCCGCAAAAGGCAGATATACTGCTGATTCCAGGAAGTCCGCAAAAAGCGCTGGCACAAAAGGCAGCAGAGCTTTACAAACAAGGGTACATACCACAGATACTGGTGTCAGGCCGATACAGCATCTGCCAGAAAAATTTTATCCTGCCGGAAAACGAGAAAGCCGGAGATGACCGGAAATTTGCTACAGAAGCAGAATATCTGGAAGCGGTGCTGTTGAAACAGGGAGTACCCAAAGAGGCAATATGGTTAGAAAAGGAAGCAACGTTTACCTATGAAAATGCGATATTTTCCAGAAAATTGCTTAAAAAGAAGAAGTATCCGGTAAAAAAAGCCCTGCTGTGCTGTAAGCCGAGCCACGCAAGGCGATGCCTTTTGTACTATCAGCTGCTTTTCCCGGAAACAGAATTTCTGGTCTGCCCCTGTGCGCATGAGATCCGGGCAGACAACTGGTACCAGACCAAAGAAGGGATCGATACCGTGCTCGGTGAGATCAGCCGCTGTGGTACCCAGTTTGGTGAGATTCTGAGAGAAGATCTGGAAAATGGTGAAGAAAAGAGATAATTTACCTGACGTCTTCATATAGTAGAGATATGAAAGAGTCCAGATGTTTTGTGATACTGTTTCGTATGATAAAAGCCCTGATGATCGCAGGCCTTGTGACGGTGCTCTCCCTGATGCTGTTATCCGTCTGGATGTACAAAGCGGATCCCGGAGAGAAAGTTTTTGGTATTGCGTTCATATTGACTTATATTGCTGCAAGCTTTCTTGGCGGCCTTTATATGGGACATAAGATGGACAGAAGAAAGTTTCTGTGGGGTATGGGTACAGGGCTTTGTTATTATCTCATGCTCTCACTGCTTACGGTCTGCATCGTACCCGGGGAGATGACGGACACGGCCAGATGGCTGTTTACCGGCGTTTTGTGTACCGTCAGTGGCTGTATCGGTGGTATGCTGGGGTGAAATACCGGAAAACTGTGAAAGAAAAGTAAGGATTTCCGAAAAAAATCTTTAAAAAGCATGTGCCCTATGCTATAATGAACAAAATCAAATCATATAAGTAGGAGGAGTTTGCAATGAAACACATTAAGACTTTAAATACAAAGAGCTTACAGAACACTGTAAAAAAAGGCGGCTGTGGCGAGTGCCAGACATCCTGCCAGTCTGCATGTAAGACATCCTGCACAGTAGGAAACCAGACCTGCGAGCAGAAATAAAAGAAAAAAGGAGAGCCGGTGCATATGCATCGGCTCTTTTTACACGCTGTAAATGGTTTACAAATGGTCGGAAATATGGTAACATGCCAATGATTATACCCCGAAGTCTCTAGTTTTATCGGGGAAATGGGGCAGCAGTTCGTCCTCGCGCCTGCGCAGAGGACTATTTTTGCGTTGCCATGCATCCGGAAAAAATGCCACTGGCAGGTGTAAGAGATGACCATACATCTAAAAGTCCGGTATGCAAAAAATATGGAAGGGAGTTTAAACGTGATACATCAGTATAAAAATAATGACATTCCGATCGTACTGGATGTCAACAGTGGTTCCGTACATGTTGTGGATGATGTGGTCTATGACACGGTAGCCCGTATGGATGAGGGAAAGACTCTGGAGGATACGCTGACAGAGCTTGCCGGTACATATGCCGAAGAAGATATTCGGGATGCCTGGGCAGAATGTCTCGAATTAAAAGAACAGGGCATGCTTTTTACCGAGGATATCTATGAAAATGCAATCGAGCATTTCACAGACAGACCGACAGTTGTCAAGGCACTGTGTCTGCATATTGCACATGACTGTAACCTGGCCTGTCGTTACTGTTTTGCAGAAGAGGGTGAGTATCATGGCCGCAGAGCCCTGATGTCCTATGAAGTCGGTAAAAAGGCGCTGGATTTTCTGATCGCCAATTCCGGTTCCAGACGAAATCTGGAGGTAGACTTCTTTGGCGGTGAGCCGACGATGAACTGGCAGGTAGTCAAAGATCTGGTCGCTTACGGTCGCAGCCAGGAGGAAGCACATAATAAGAAATTCCGCTTTACTCTGACAACGAATGGTGTACTGTTAAATGACGAGATCATGGAATTCGCCAACAAAGAATGTGCCAATGTAGTCATGAGTGTGGATGGCCGTAAGGAAGTCCATGATTTCATGCGTCCGTTCAGAAACGGCAAGGGAAGCTATGATCTGATCATGCCGAAGTTTAAGAAATTTGCGGACAGCCGTAATCAGACGAACTACTATGTCAGAGGTACATTTACCCATTATAATCTTGACTTTGCAAAGGATGTCTTAAGCCTTGCGGATATGGGCTTCAAGCAGATCTCTATCGAGCCGGTTGTGGCTCCGCCGGAGGCTGATTATGCGATCCGCGAAGAAGATATCCCGACAATCTGTGAACAGTACGATCTGCTGGCAAAAGAGATGATCAAAAGAGAAAAAGAGGGCCGAGGCTTCAATTTCTTCCATTTTATGATCGATCTGACCGGCGGACCCTGCGTATATAAGAGACTGTCCGGCTGCGGTTCAGGTACAGAGTATCTGGCCGTTACCCCGTGGGGAGACCTGTATCCCTGCCACCAGTTTGTAGGTAACGAAGACTTTCTGCTTGGCAATGTAGATGAGGGCGTTGTAAAGACAGACATCGTAAATACCTTCAAACACTGCAACGTATACGCAAAAGAAGACTGTAAAAAGTGCTTCTCCCGTTTCTACTGCAGCGGCGGATGCGCAGCTAATGCCTATAATTTCTCCGGTTCCATTAATGGTGCCTATGAGATCGGCTGCAAACTGCAGAGAAAACGTATCGAGTGTGCATTAATGATCAAAGCTGCTCTGGCAGACTAAGAGAAAGGATATTATCATGAAGAAAAAACAGGGAATTGCAGTCCTTATCCTTACGGTTCTTCTGATCGCACTGCTGGTATTTACTTCTGCAGTCGGCATCGGACCTACAGGTACGGGATCTGCGCGAAACATTATCACAGGACTTGATCTGTCCGGTGGTGTCAGCATTACGTATGCGGCAGATGAGGACATGCCGTCTGCAGAGGATATGGCTGATACTGTCTACAAGCTGCAGCAGCGTGTTATGAGCTACAGTGAAGAGGCAAAGGTTTACAAAGAGGGTACAAACCGTATCACAGTTGAGATCCCGGGTGTTACAGATGCCAACAAGATCCTGGAGGAGCTGGGTACACCGGGTACGCTGTACTTTATCCGTCAGACAGACGATGACGGAAATGCCTGCTACAGCTACGATCCAAGCGTAGAGGGCAGTTACAAGTTAAACTACACGATCGACGAGCTGAAGGAAAAAGGCTGTATCGTACTGGAAGGTTCTTCTGTTGTCAATGCCCAGGGTGGTGTGCAGCAGGATAATTCCGGCAATGGCAAATATGTCACAGAACTGGAATTTGACGCTGAAGGTACAAAGGCTTTCGCTGAGGCTACAGAGCGTGCGTATAAAAATAAGGAGACGATCGGTATCTACTACGACAATAAATTCGTCAGTGTACCGAGCGTAAATTCTGTCATCACAGCCGGTAAAGCTGTGATCGAGGGTGCCAACAGCATCGAAGATGCCAAAGCGCTGGCCACAACACTGCGTATCGGTTCCCTGACACTGACTCTGCATGAGATCAGTTCCCAGGTTGTAGGTGCTACGCTGGGAAGCAGTGCGATCCGTACCAGTCTGATCGCCGGTGGTATCGGTCTGGCACTTGTGATTATCTTTATGATCATTGTATATGCCCTGCCGGGTCTGGTAGCCGGTCTGGCACTGATCATCTATACAGGTCTTGAGCTCGTGATGCTCAATGCGTTTGACCTGACATTGACACTGCCCGGTATTGCAGGTATCATCCTGTCAATCGGTATGGCGGTGGATGCCAACGTTATCATCTATGCCCGTATCCGTGAGGAGATCGCCACAGGCAAATCCGTTCATAATGCGATCACAACCGGTTTTAAAAAGGCATTTTCTGCGATCTTTGACGGTAATATCACAACCCTGATCGCAGCTGCAGTCCTTGGCTTCCTTGGTACAGGTAGTGTACAGGGCTTTGCCATGACGCTGGCTCTTGGTATCGTTTTATCCATGTTTACAGCGCTGGTGGTTTCCCGTCTGATCGTCAATGCATTCTATGCTGTAGGCTTCAGAGATGAGAAATTCTATGGCAAGGCAAAGGAACAGAAAACGATCGATTTTGTCGGAAAGAAGAAAATCTTCTTTACAATCTCTCTGATCCTGGCCATCCTCGTACCGATCGCCGGTATGGGCGGATTTAAGGCTGCCACAGGCAAGAGCTTAAACTACAGCCTGGAGTTTATGGGCGGTACATCTACCAACGTAGAGTTCAATGAAAATATGTCCATGGAACAGCTGGAGAGCGAAGTAAATCCGAAGGTTGAGGCTATTACAAAGGATGCAGATGTTACCTGTGTCAAGGTTGTAAATTCCAATGCCGTTACGATCAAGACAAGAACGTTAAGCGTAGAGGAACGTGATGCACTGGAAACTATGCTGGTGAATGATTTCGGTGTAGATAAGACGACGATCACATCCCAGAGTATTTCCGCAACTGTATCCAATGAGATGCGCCGTGACGCGATCGTTGCCGTTATCGTAGCTGCGATCTTTATGCTTCTGTACATCTGGTTCCGTTTCAAGGATATCCGCTTTGCATCGAGTGCCGTACTGGCTCTTCTGCATGATGTACTGGTTGTTCTTGGTTTCTATGCGGTATCCCGTGTTACGGTAGGTACGACATTTATCGCCTGCATGCTGACGATCGTTGGTTACTCGATCAATGCGACGATCGTTATCTTTGACCGTATCCGTGAAAATCTTGGCACAGCCTACGGTAAAAAGAAAGATCTGGCTGAGGTGGTTAATTTAAGTATCACACAGACACTGACAAGAAGTATCTATACATCCCTGACAACGTTTATCATGGTATTTGTACTGTGGATCATGGGTGTATCTTCTATCCGTGAGTTCGCTCTGCCGATCATGGTAGGTATCATCTGCGGTGCATACTCTTCTGTATGTGTAACAGGTCCGCTGTGGTATACGATCAAGACAAAGACAGGAAAGAAAACAAAGAAGAAATAAAGACAGGATATGGTTCTGCCGCAAGCAGTGAAGGCTGCCTGCGGCAGTTCTTTTATGGAGAACAGTATGCAAGCAACAAAAAAGACAAAATGGATGGTGATGACAAAGCGTGCGGATTTTGCCGCTGTCGCTGCCAGATTTCATATAGATCCGGTCACAGCGAGACTGCTCAGAAACAAGGATCTGACAACACCGGAGGAGATCGAGAGATATCTGCACGGCAGTCTGAATGATCTGTATGACGGCAGCCGGATGAAGGATATGGACCGGGCGGCAGAGATTCTGGAAGAAAAGATTCGGGGACAGAAAAAGATCCGTATCATGGGAGATTATGACTGTGACGGTATCATGTCGAGTTATATCCTGCTGAAGGGACTGACAGCACTGGGCGCAAGGGCAGATGTCGTGATCCCGGACCGTATTCAGGACGGCTACGGTCTGCATGACACGATGATAGAGGCGGCCAGAGCGGACAGCGTAGATACGATCGTGACCTGCGATAATGGGATTTCAGCAGTGGATGAGATCACACTGGCAAAGAAGCTTGGCATGTGTGTGGTTCTGACGGATCATCACGAAGTACCAAAGCAGATGGTTGCAGGGAAAATGCAGGATGTCCTTCCACCGGCAGATGCTGTGGTGAATCCGCACAGAGCAGACTGTGCCTATCCGTTTAAAGGTCTCTGCGGAGCTGTTGTGGCATACAAGCTGATCGAACTTCTGTATAAGCGGGCTTCCAAAGACGGCATTGAGTCCTTTATTCCATATGCCGCCATGGCAACGGTGACAGATATCATGGAGCTGGTGGATGAAAACAGGATCCTCGTGCGCACAGGACTGAAAATGTTTAAAGAACTGAAGAATCCAGGGCTTCTGGCTCTGATGAAAGCCAACGGGGTGCAGCCGGAAACGATAGCATCCTATCATATCGGTTTTATTCTTGGACCGTGTCTGAATGCCAGCGGACGACTTGATACAGCCCAGCTGGCCTTACAGCTTCTGCTGACGGAGGATGCTGTGGAGGCAGAAACGATCGCCGGACAGCTTGTCGCTTTAAATGACAGCCGAAAAGCCATGACAGAACAGGGGGTAAAGGAAGCCCAGGTACTGATCGAGACCGGAGAGATGAAAAATGACCGTGTGCTTGTGGTGTATCTTCCTGACTGCCACGAGAGTATCGCCGGGATCATCGCCGGCCGTATCCGGGAGAGATACTACCGGCCGGTCTATGTGGTCACCGATGCCAAAGACGGTCTGAAAGGCTCCGGCCGTTCGATCGATGAATATGACATGTATACACATCTGGCAGAGTGCAAAGATCTGCTGGAACGCTTTGGCGGACATAAGATGGCGGCCGGTATTTCCCTGAAAAAGGAAAATCTGGAGGCTTTCCGCCGGAAACTGAATGCACAGTGTGCCCTTTCTGAGGATGATCTGACCGAAAAGATCCACATCGATGTACCGATGCCGCTTTCCTATGTGACGCCTGAGCTTCTGGAGGAATTTTCTCTTCTGGAGCCTTTTGGCAGAGGAAATGCCCGGCCGGTCTTTGCAGAAAAGAATGTCCGGGTACTGCATAAGCGTCTGGCCGGGGCCAACAAAAAGACATTATTTGTGCGGATACGGACACAGGATTATTTTGAAACGGATGCGGTATGCTTTAATGAAGGGGATGTTCTGTATCACTGGCTGGAAGGACGGGATACGATGTCCATTCTGTATTCGCCGCAGTTTAATACGTTTCGAGGCGTGACTTCGATCCAGTTTCGCATCAACGGATACTGTTGAACCCGGCAAAAAACTTGTCAAAAAAACAGGACGATGCTATACTGAAATTTATGATACTTACTGCGTGCAGGAGATAATGAGATATGAAGAAAAATATTGAAGATTATGTAACCAGTATTCCGGATTTTCCGGAAAAAGGAATTATTTTCCGTGACATTACCTCAGTTTTGCAGGATGCCGACGGCCTGCAGCTGGCGATCGATCTTCTGGAAGAAAAGATCAAAGATGCCGACCCGGATGTGATCGTGGGTCTGGAATCCAGAGGCTTTATTTTCGGTATGCCGTTGGCCTACAATATGCACAAGCCGTTTGTACTGGTCCGCAAAAAGGGCAAACTGCCCAGAGAGACCGTGGAGATGAGCTATGATCTGGAATACGGCAGTGCGACGATCGAAATGCATAAGGATTCGATCAAACCGGGGCAGACGGTTGCTGTGATCGATGATCTGATCGCTACCGGCGGTACAGTGTCCGCAGCAGTAAAGCTGATCGAGGAGCTCGGCGGCAAAGTTGTAAAGATCGCCTTTTTAATGGAACTGGCCGGATTAAAGGGCAGAGACAAGCTTAAAGGCTATGATGTGGAGAGTGTCATCTGCTACGATGGTAAATAAAGACGTTACGTCTTAAACCTGGGGAATGATAACGAAAAACGTCTGACGGAGAAGAGAGAATGGGAACAGAGAACCTGACGGCTGAAGAAAGAAAACGACAGATTGAGGATGCGGAAAAAAGCGTCAAGGCTATGGAGGATTTTACGAGTCCGGAAAAGCTGTACGATGAGCTGATCGCCAGTGTGCGCAAATATCATCCATCGGATGATATCAGCATGATCGAAAAGGCGTATCAGATCGCCAAAAATGCCCATGAGGGACAGCTCAGAAAGTCCGGGGAACCGTATATCATCCATCCGTTGTGTGTGGCTATTATCCTGGCGGATCTGGAAATGGACAAGGAAACGATCGTTGCCGGTATTTTGCACGATGTCGTGGAAGATACCGTAATGACCGACGAGGAGATCACGGAGATCTTTGGCCCTGAGGTCGCTCTTTTGGTGGATGGTGTCACAAAGCTGGGACAGCTGAGCTATTCAGCGGATAAGCTGGAAGTGCAGGCGGAAAACCTGCGAAAGATGTTTCTGGCGATGGCAAAGGATATCCGTGTTATCCTGATTAAGCTGGCTGACCGTCTGCACAATATGCGTACGCTCAAATACATGCGTCCGGAAAAGCAGAAAGAAAAAGCCCGTGAGACCATGGATATCTATTCCCCGCTGGCGCAGAGGCTTGGTATTTCCAAGATCAAGACAGAGCTTGACGACCTTTCTCTCAAATATTTAAAGCCCGAAGTCTATTATGATCTGGTAGAAAAGATCGCACTCAGAAAGAGTGAACGGGAAAAGTTTGTCAGTGGCATCGTGGCCGAAGTCAGCGAGCATCTGAAAAATGCACATATTGACGCACAGGTCGAGGGACGTGCCAAGCATTTCTTCAGTATATATAAGAAGATGGTCAATCAGGACAAGACACTTGACCAGATCTATGATCTGTTTGCTGTGCGTATCATCGTGGAGACTGTCAAGGACTGCTACGCAGCCCTGGGTGTGATCCATGAGATGTACAAGCCGATCCCGGGACGTTTTAAAGACTATATTGCCATGCCAAAACCCAATATGTACCAGTCGCTGCATACGACGCTGATCGGACCGAACGGCCAGCCGTTTGAAATTCAGATCCGTACGTATGAGATGCACAGAACCGCAGAGTATGGTATTGCCGCTCACTGGAAGTACAAAGAGGCTTCCGATGGCAAAAAGGTACAGGGCAATCAGGAAGAAGCCAAATTAAGCTGGCTCAGACAGATCCTCGAATGGCAGCAGGATATGTCGGATAATAAAGAATTCTTAAAACTGTTAAAGAGTGACTTAAACCTCTTTGCGGATAATGTATACTGTTTCAGTCCGGCCGGTGATGTCAAAACACTGCCGAGCGGCTCTACGACGATCGACTTTGCTTACAGTATCCACAGTGCAGTCGGCAACAAGATGGTCGGTGCCCGTGTCAATGGCAAGCTGGTACCGATCGAATACCAGATCCAGAACGGCGACCGTATCGAGATCCTGACCAGCCAGAATTCCAAAGGTCCGAGCCGTGACTGGTTAAAGATCGTCAAGAGTACACAGGCCCGCAACAAGATCAACCAGTGGTTCAAACAGGAGTTGAAAGAGGACAATATCGTCAAGGGCAAAGAGCTTTTAAATAACTATGCCAAAATGAAAGGAAAAGTCCTAGGCGAATATACAAAGCCGCAGTACATCGAAGCGGTACTGCGAAAGTATGGTTTCCGTGACTGGGATTCCGTACTGGCGGCAATCGGACATGGCGGCCTGAAAGAAGGTCAGATCTTAAACAAGCTGATCGAGTCCTACGATAAAGACCATGCACAGCTTCTGACTGATCAGGATGTCTTAAAGAGCATGTCTGAGGAAAAGGACGGTACCAGACCGGGCAAGCATAAAGGGGCGATCATGGTTAAAGGCAGCCATGATGTCAGCGTTCGCTTTGCCAAATGCTGTAATCCGATCCCGGGTGATGAGATCGTCGGCTTTGTGACCAGAGGCCGTGGTGTGACGATCCACCGGACAGACTGCGTTAATGTCCTCAATATGGACGGCATTGACAGAGAGCGGATGATCGAGGCCGAGTGGCAGCCGGAAGAGACGAATGGTCAGCTGTTTACCGCAGATATCACCGTCTATGCCAATAACAGAACAGGTCTGGTGGTGGATATTTCCAGACTGTTTACCGAAAAACAGATCGATCTGGCGTCCATGAATGTGCGCACGAGCAAGCAGGGAACGGCAACGATCTCGATGAGCTTTGATGTGCACAGTATCGAAGAGCTCAATTACCTGATCGAAAAGGTGCGTCAGGTGGAGAGTGTGCTGGATGTCAAGCGAACGACAGGTTCATGATAAGGAGGACACCGATGAAACATGCGATCATACAACAGCGGGTTTTGGGCATGGTATCGACAAATGTCTATGTCTGTATGCACGCTGAGACAAAAGAAGCATTTATAGTGGATCCGGCAGACAATGCCGGTGAGATCATCCGTCTGGTGAGTCAGATGGGTGCAGTGCCCTCTGCGATCCTTCTGACGCATGGCCATTTTGATCATATCGGTGCGGCGGATGTGCTGCGCAGCCGTTATCAGATTCCGGTATATGCACATGAAGCCGAGGCAGAGCTTTTGGCTTCCCCGGCGCTGAATCTTTCCGGTGGCTGGGCTGACAGTCTGACACTGAAGGCAGACCATCTGCTGAAAGACAAGGATGTGCTGACAATCGCCGGATTTAAGATCCATGTGCTGCATACGCCGGGACATACGCCCGGGGGCTGCTGCTATGCACTGGAGGGAGAAGATATCCTGTTTTCCGGGGATACGCTTTTCTGCCAGTCTGTAGGAAGAACGGATTTTCCGGGGTCAAGCGGGGCAGCCATGAAAAACAGCCTTGACAGGCTTCTTAAAGAGCTTCCGGAAGAAACACAGGTGCTTCCGGGACATGGTGAAGCCACAACAATAGGATATGAAAAGAGGAATAATCCATATGCTTAATATAGGCATAGAGTTTAACCTGCATGATTTTGAATATGATGTGTATTCCCTGGTAAAAGCCTTTTATCCGGCTGCAGAAGTAACCAATTTCTATACCGATGAGGGCAGCACCGGGGAATTTTCATGTATACTGCGACTGACGTATGAAAAGGACCGGATCACCGTTGCTTTATGGGAAAACGAAGCATGCATCGCGGATAAGTCAGCAGAGATTGATTTTTACAAAGACAGAAAAGAAACCAAAAATGTGCTGAAACAGCTCGTATACAAACTGCTTTCTGAAAGGACGGGACAGACGTTACCGTGGGGAACGCTGACCGGTATACGGCCGACCAAGATACCGATGCACCTTCTGGAAGAAGGCTGGAAGAATGTCGATATCGCGGCGTATCTGCGGGACACCTATTATGTCAGCTGTGAGAAAACTTCCCTGGCAGTGAGCATCGCCAACAGAGAGCGGGCACTTTTGCAGGAAATGGACTATGAAAACGGGTACAGCCTGTATATAGGAATCCCGTTTTGCCCGAGTATCTGTCTGTACTGTTCTTTTGGTTCCCATCCGCTGAAACAGTGGGAAAAAAGAGTGGATGAATATCTGGATGCGCTGATCCATGAGCTGGATTTCTGCGCGAACGCTTTTTCTGATAAGAAGCTGCAGAGTATATATATCGGTGGCGGTACACCTACAACGCTGACACCAGAGCAGTCGGATCGCCTTTTGAAGGCAGTGACGACCAGGTTTGATCTGTCTCATGTGCTGGAATTTACGGTCGAAGCCGGCCGTCCGGATACGATCACTCCCGAAAAACTTGCTGTGATCCGAAAGTATCCGGTTACAAGAATCTCCGTGAATCCACAGACGATGAACCAGAAAACACTCGAGCTCATCGGGCGGAAGCACACGGTGGAAGAAGTCTGCGATGTGTTTTATACCGCCAGAGAGCTTGGCTTTGACAATATCAATATGGACCTGATCATAGGTCTTCCCGGAGAAGGCTATCCGGAAGTCAGTCATACACTGGATCGTATCCGGGAGCTGGGACCGGACAGTCTGACGGTACATTCACTGGCACTGAAACGTGCCACACGATTAAATCTGTTCAAAGATGAGTATACGGAGATGTCTTTTGAGAACAGTCAGGAGATCATGTCCCTGTGTGAGCGTACGGCGATGGAGCTTGGTATGGGTCCATATTATATGTACAGACAGAAAAATATTGCCGGAAATTTTGAAAATGTGGGTTATGCAAAGGTTGACAAAGCGGGAATATACAATATACTGATTATGGAAGAAAAGCAGTCTATTATTGCCTGCGGAGCAGGAGCATCCACAAAATTTGTCTTCGATCACGGCGCACGTATCGAGCGTGTGGAAAACGTCAAGTCTGTGGAACATTATATCCAGCGAATCGACGAGATGATCGAACGGAAAAAGGCAGGAATAGAAAAGTGGCTGAGATAAAGACGGGCCGGCAGACGGGACATCTGCTGGATTATACGCTGCTGGAACAGATCGATCATGGACTGACGGTCAGCCGTTTTGCAATGGAGCTGGCCAGGGCACTTGGCTGTGATACAGAGTTTACAGAGACGATCGGGCTGGCCGGTATGGTGCATGATATCGGAAAGATCCGTCTGGGACGCTATGTGGAAGACGGCAAGTCCATGACTGTAGATGAGATCAAATATGTCCGTATGCATTCGATGTTTGGCAGCGAACTGCTCAGACGCCAGGGCTTTTCTGAAGAGATACAGCAAATGGTGCTGTATCACCATGAAAATTATGATGGCAGCGGCTATCCGCGCAATCTCAGAGGTGAGGATATTCCCAGGGGAGCCCGGATACTCAGAGTATGCGATGTGTATGCGGCGCTTCTGTCGGACAGACCTTACCGAAGGGCATTTGACCGGAATACGGCGATGTCTCTGATGATCGAAGAGGTGAAAAATTTTGACATGCAGATGTTTCTGGCCTTTCAGCGGCTGGTACACGAAAAGGAGCTTACCCCGGTCCGCTGGCTGCAGACACTGTCTGCCCAGGAACAGACGACACTGCTTGGAGAGCTTTTGGATAAAGTCCCGGGCGGCATGTGAGAAATAAATACAGATTCCAGGAGGAAATTATGGCTTTAAAGAAAAAACCGGTAACCGGTATGAAGGATATTCTGCCGGAGGAGATGGTCATTCGTGATTATATGATCCGTCTGATCAAAGAAACCTATGCGACATTCGGTTTCTCATCCATTGAGACTCCATGTGTAGAGCATATCGAGAACCTGTGCAGCAAACAGGGTGGAGAAAATGAAAAACTGATCTTTAAGATCTTAAAACGTGGCGAAAAGCTGAAACTGGCAGAGGCAAAAGAAGAGGCCGATCT
>JAHZHB010000019.1:20278-21469 GCA_019420465.1 Lachnospiraceae bacterium | reverse complement strand
AGCGAGCGGATGAAGCAGAGAAAAAACTTGCCAGAGTGGACATACAACGTCAGCAGGAAAAGGTAGAACTGGAAGCAGAGCGACAGCGAGCAGAAAGGGCAGAGAAAGAGCTTGCCAAGATGAAAGCCTTGTTAGAAAAATAAATTCATGTATGGAAGAGCCGGGGATCGTGAAGCGGGATCAGGAGGTGACGGTAGGATATATGAAGTGGTTTGAGCGAGACAGAATGTTGCGTGAGGAAAGCCTGGAAGAGGGTCGTGCCGAAGAGCGGAAAAACACGGAGGCGGCGGAGCGGAAAATGGAAGCCCAGCGTCAGCGAGCGGATGAAGAACACCGGAGAGCAAATGAAGCGGAAAAAAACAGGGAGGCGGAACGTCAGCGAGCGGATGAAGAGCACCAGCGGGCAGACGAAGCGGAGAAGAACAGAGAGGCGGAACGCCAGCGAGCAAATGAAGCAGAGAGAAAGATTGCAGAATTGGAGGCTGAACTGAGAAAATATCAGAAACAGGCGAAGAGCGTGAAATAAAAAAGTGATCAGGCGGTGACGGCGCTGCAGGGGATTTTGCAGATAACAGATAGTTTTCTGCGAAAAATAAAGCCCGAAGAGGATGTGATAAAGAGGAGGTAATCTTTATCACATCCTTTTTTGTAGTCATAAGGCAGGACTCGTGGGATAAAAAAGCAGGAAAAGACCGTTTATATGCAAGTGCATATTCCAAATAGGATAAACAAAATGGAATATCACTGAAAACGGAACTGCCGAATACGGTACATTTACCTCGACTAAGTGTATAAAAAGGTGAAAATATGCCCGGCGGCAGGAAGAATGACAACAGATATATGCCAGTTTAATATATTACGTAAAACATATTGACATAATTGACTTGGGGGGCTATCTAACCATGGAATACCTCGGCAAATGAGCTGAAAATGCCATACGTTCTTGCAAACCTCGTATACTACGCCGTATAGTCGGCGGGTCGTGGTATTCATTCATGTGTGACTGTTGCGCATACCGGAAAAAGGAAACAGACAGGCGAAGAGCAGATGGTTGCAGAGGCTATATGGTGTTGTGCTGGGCTGTGTTCTGTTTATCGTGATGCTGTGGTTTGCCTGTTATAACAGTGTGATGACCAGTGACAAGTTTATCTACCTGTTTGGCCGGATCATTCCGGCAATCTCTTTACTTCT
>JAHZHB010000019.1:0-20221 GCA_019420465.1 Lachnospiraceae bacterium | reverse complement strand
AGAAATGTGTCGGGATGGACGTAAAGGACGGAAACCTGCGGGAAAAGGCCCGGCATGGCCTGAATATCCTGTCTATCCTTGTGACATGGTCACTCGAAAACGCGATCGAGACGGCGGATTCGATGCGGAGCCGCGGCTATGGCTCAAAGGGGCGGACGGCCTTTTCCATCTACCGGTTTACCGGAAGGGATAAGTTTTTGCTTGGCTGGTTTGGCACGCTGGCGGCGGTATGCCTGTATGGCTGTGGCAGGGGGTGCGGCCTTTGCCGAGTATAATCCGCGGATCATGCTTGCCGGGTTTGTGATCCGGGGGTATGGCCCGAGGGTCAGCTGCCCCGCGCTCCTGACGGTCTTAACCTTTATCTGTTTCGGGCTGTTTTCGTTCACACCGCTGATCCTTGACATGGTGGAAGCGGTGGCGATGAAACGGAGCGTGGCCCATGTGGGACAGGATATGGCCGTGACCTACCGGGCGATCTACGAGGCACTGGACGGTACGGGTGTATGCGGAACGGATCGACAGGCTGACAGAAAAGATAGAACAGGTGGCAGAAAGAAAAAACGGCGACGAGAAAAACAGTGAATACTGCTGCTTTCATCGTCACCCTAACCAAAAAAACGGAAAAAACACAGACAATAATTTAAAATAATACACAAATGGCAACATGGTTAGTTTTCACTTTCTCTAAAAACAAAACAGTAAATTGTGCAAAATTCACATAAATGATAAAAATATAACGAAGTTATTGGTGGTAATGCCAAAAGCTGTTATAATTGACATAGTTGCAATAGGAGGATAATGTTACAACCTAAAGGAGGAAGTGTTTTGAGAAAACTGCATATTGAAAAACCACTTCATGCGCAGACCGTATTAAACGGTCTCTACCGTGATGTCAGCAGACGACTGACTGCCAGCCCGCCGGGACTCTGTCCTGTGGATATGTCGCTCAACTTTCTGCGTCTGTGCCACGCACAGACCTGTGGTAAGTGTGCCCCCTGCCGTATCGGTCTGGGCCAGCTCGAGAGCCTTTTGGAGGATGTGTTGGAGCAGAGAGCCACACTGGATACGATCGATCTGATCAAGAGGACCGCCCGTGTGATCAGCGATTCTTCAGACTGTGCGATCGGGTATGAAGCAGCAGCCATGGTAACGATGGGCATTGAAGGCTTTCGTGAGGACTATGAAGAGCATATCAAATACGGTCGTTGTATCTGCGGTCTGAACCATCCGGTACCCTGTGTAGCCGTCTGTCCGGCTCATGTAGATATCCCGGGCTATATCGCCCTGATCAGAAACAAACGCTACGGTGACGCCGTACGTCTGATCCGCAAAGACAATCCGTTCCCGTTTTCCTGTGCCTATGTATGCGAGCATCCGTGCGAAAATAACTGCCGTCGCCGTCTGATGGACGATGCTGTCAATATCTGCGGACTGAAACGCTTTGCCGTAGATAACGGCGAAGATATGCCGGCACCGCCGAAGGCTGCTTCCACGGGAAAGACAGTTGCTGTTATCGGCGGAGGCCCCGGTGGTCTTACAGCCGCCTACTATCTGTCCCTGATGGGCCATGAAGTGACTGTATATGAGCAGAGACCAAAGCTTGGCGGTATGCTTCGCTATGGTATTCCGGATTACCGTCTGCCCCAGGATATTCTGGATAAGGATATAGACCATATTCTGTCTACAGGTGTCAAGGTATTTACTGACGTTTCTGTGGGTAAGGATCTGTCTGTTACAGAGTTGCAGAAGCAGTTTGACGCTGTATATGTCTGCATCGGTGCACATGCCGACAAGAAGCTTGGCCTCGAGGGTGAGGACAGCGAAGGCGTGATCTCTGCTGTAGAGATGCTTCGTGGTATCGGTGAAGGCAACAAACCGGATTTCAAAGATAAAAATATATGCGTGATCGGTGGTGGTAATGTATCTATGGATGCGACCCGTACAGCGATCCGTCTCGGTGCAAAGTCTGTAACCTGCGTTTACAGACGCCGTGTCGAGGATATGACAGCCCTGCAGGAAGAAATCGATGACGCCTTTGCTGAAGGCTGCCAGATCCTGCCGCTGCAGGCACCCAGCCGCATCGAAGCGGATGAAAATGGTCATGTGACAGCGCTCTGGACCAGACCGCAGATCATCGGCCGCTATGGTAAAGACGGACGTCCGAAACCGAAGGACGCTGATGTACCGGAATTCCGTATTCCGTGCGATGCTGTTGTTGTTGCTATCGGTCAGCGGATCGATTCCACGCCGTTTGAGGCAGCCGGTCTGTCTACTGAGCGTGGCATGATCACAGCCGGTGAAAATACCTTTGTACCAAACAGTACCAATATGTTTGCCGGCGGTGATGCCGTATCCGGTCCGGCAACAGTGATCCGTGCTGTAGCTGCCGGCAAAGTAGCTGCTGCCAATATTGACAATTATCTTGGTTTTGACCATCGCATTACTGTGGATGTGGAGATTCCTGCACCACAGCTGACCAACTCCCCGCATTGTGGCCGTGTCGGCTTAAAGAGCCGGAACATGCAGGACTGCCGCAATGATTTCGACCTCGTCAAAGAGGGTATGACTGAAGAAGAAGCTCTGCAGGAGGCCAGACGCTGTCTGCGCTGTGACCAGTTTGGCTATGGCCGTTTTAAAGGAGGGAGGAACCGCGAATGGTAAATCTGACGATCAATGATATTCCGGTAAGTGTACCGGAAGGAACAACGATTATGAAAGCAGCCGCCAGCGTGGGTGTGGACATCCCTCACCTGTGTTATCTGGAGGGCATCAATGAGATCGGCGCCTGCCGTGTCTGCTGTGTACAGGTCAAAGGCGAGAGAGCCATGGTTCCGGCCTGCAACAGTACTGTACGCGAAGATATGGTCGTGTATACCAACAGTCCGAAAGCGAGACGTACACGCCGGATCAATGTGGAACTGATCTTAAGCCAGCATGACTGCCGGTGTGCGACGTGCGTCAGAAGCGGCAACTGTCAGCTGCAGCGGATCGCCAATGATCTGGGCATTCTGGATATCCCCTATGCACAGGATCTTCCGGAGGGAAAACGCCGGTTGTGGACGACCACATATCCGTTGTACAGAGATTATAATAAGTGTATCAAGTGTATGCGCTGCATCCAGATCTGTGACAAGGTACAGAGTGTGAGCATCTGGGATCTGGCCGGTACAGGAAGCCGTACCCATATCGATGTAAGCTACAACCGTATGATCAAAGAGTCTGAATGTGTCCTGTGTGGCCAGTGTATCACGCACTGCCCGGTAGGTGCCCTCAGAGAGCGAGACGATACCAAGAAATTCCTGCGTGCCCTTTCCGACAAGGAAAAAGTGGTCGTTGTACAGATCGCACCGGCTGTGCGTGCGGCCTGGGGCGAGGAGCTGGGATTAAAGCCGGAAGAAGCTACGGTCAACCGTATCGCCGCTGTTTTAAAACGTATGGGTGTGGATTATGTCTTTGATACATCCTTTACCGCTGATCTGACGATCATGGAAGAGGGTACAGAGCTTTTGCACCGACTGAAAAAGGGCGATCTGGTGCGCTATCCGATGTTTACCAGCTGCTGTCCGGGCTGGGTACGCTTCTTAAAGAGCCAGTACCCGGAGCTGACAGGCAGACTGTCCACGGCAAAGAGTCCGCAGCAGATGTTTGGCAGTGTGATCAAACAGTATTTCGCAGACAAGGCAGAGATCGACCCGGCCAATATCTATTCTGTGTCCATCATGCCATGTGTAGCCAAAAAGTCCGAATGTGAGCTGCCGACGATGCAGTCCGAGAGAGGACAGGATGTGGATCTGGTACTGACAACAAGAGAGCTGAACCGCCTGATCCGTGCCGACAAGATCGATCCGTCCAAGCTGGAAGAGGTACCGTTTGACAATCCGCTGGCCGAATATACCGGTGCCGGTGTAATCTTTGGTGCTACCGGTGGCGTTATGGAAGCGGCACTTCGTTCGGCCTATTTCCTGACACAGGGAAAAAATCCGGATCCGGATGCGTTCAGTGAAATCCGTAGTATGGATGGCTGGAGAGAGTACACCTTCATGCTGGGAGAAACACCGCTTCGCTGTGCCGTAACCACAGGACTTGGCAATACCAGAAAGCTGATCGAAGCGATCCTTGACGGCAGAGTTAAATATGACTTTGTAGAAGTGATGGCCTGTCCGGGCGGCTGCGTAGGCGGTGGCGGACAGCCGATCTCCATCGATGACGAAGAACGTGCACCAGAGCGCGGTAAGATCCTCTATAGCCTGGATAAGGGCTGCAAGCTCAGATTCTCTCATGAGAATGAGCAGGTGCAGTATCTGTACAAAGACTGGCTGGGTGAACCGTACAGTGAAAAGGCCGAAGAGTATCTGCATACCGATCATTACGGCTGGGAAATGCCAAAAGCCGTGACGGCCGAAAAAGAATAAACTGCTCTGTGGCAAGGGGAAAACATAAACAGCAGAAAAGTAAAAAACATACCTCAAAAATAAAGTGAATGAAAAGGTGGTCATCTCCCTCGAAAGAGTGTGAGATGACCACCTTTTTGCAGATGGATATAGTCGTTATCGGTCCGGCGGACCAAAATCCGGTTTTATAAAAGTCCCTTGATCGTGGTCGCAACGTTTTTGGAATTGATGATACCGATATTGTTGACTACGATCAGATCCTGTATATTGTTCTGTTTGACGTAGTCAACGACATTGACGTTGGCATAACGGAAATCCACGATATAGATCTTCTGGTAATGATCCACCAGGAAAGGAATCAGTGCATTGGCGTAGGATTCCTTTAATACCAGACAGGAGGAACCATCGTTGATATTCGGGTTTTCGATGGTAGCTATCGGATTATCTCCGGCGATAAAGGTGGCATAGCCGGAACCCTCACCTCGCTTGCTGACATCGCGGATCACGTTCCAGTCGTATTCTTTACCGTCTTTGTCCCAGTATTTCATGGAATTGGTACCATGCGGGATGTAGGCAGTGACCGTATCCGGATTGGCGGCCATGTCGGACGGCTTGTTTAACTTTGTATAATATGTACCGAGAAACGGTGTAAACTGCATCGTTTCAAAAGAAGTCAGTTCATTTGGCGTAATACCTTTGGCCTGACAGAAATTGCGGTAAGCGTAGTAGGCGCCGAGGGCTGTCCAGTGATGGTCTGTGCGGAAGTACAGGTATTCACTGTTATGTTCGCGCAGGGTATTGAAGGTTTCGATGCCCTGGACACCTTTGTAGGAATTATAGTAATAGCTGATCGTCTGTTGCTGGTCAGAACCGCCAAGTGATTTCAGCGTAGCCTCGTCCAGCATGACACCGGAATTTAAAGGAACCAGGATGGAATATACATTGGCAATACCGGACAGCTTTGTGGCTGCATCAGACAGTGCCTGGATGTAGGTGTCCGCAGCTTCCTGATTGAAAGCGTAGATCGTATAGGCGGCACCGTCTTTTACATAGAGACGCTGCTGGATCTGTTTCTGAACTTCTGTCTCCATCTTGTAGGAATCCGGTAAAGTAGCCTGACCGGTACCTACCTGTGCCTGTGCATCGGCGGCGGTTGTATCGGTCTGAACAGTGCTGGACGCAGCAGAGGCTGCCGGCTGTACTGTGGAGGTCACAGAAGGGATGTCATCCGCCTGTACGTCTGCACCCACGACCTGCTCGTTTCCGGCTATGCCGTACAGGGCAGTGATCTTCTGCTCGGCAGAGATCAGCCGGTCACGCAGCGGGAACGTATCGGAATACCAGGTGGAGACATCCGAGAAAAACTCTCCGTTTAAAAAGCTCTCCAGTGTAAACTCCGGAAATTTGGTCAGTGTACGGTTTTCTACTGTAGAAACAGACGGCCTGAAGGGAATCAGAATGCCGAGAAAAGCACCGATAAATAACAGTGCAGCTCCCAGAATACATCCGAGCAGGCGATACTGCTGCATAACTTTTTTCTGCTGTGAAGACAGCTTTTTTCGTGCCATTTAAGATACCTCGTTAAAACTGAAAATATAAAAACGGATTGTAACTGTCGCCGATCAGTGCCAGCATGGATAAAAACAGCAGAAGCACCGGAGTCAGCATTTCCGTAATATTTAATATGGTATAAAATACTTTGTTGTCTTTGCCAAGCTCATACAGTGTACGGCGAAGATTTTTGCCAAGCGGCGTGACAGCGATGATGGCAAAGATAAGGAAGAAAATATGTCCTATAAACTGTGTAGCTACAGCCATGCCGGTAAAACCGCCGCCAAGTCCCAACATACCCTTCAGAGCTGTAAAGAGTTCACCAAGGCTCGTAAAGCGGAACAGGATCCAGCCGAAGTAGACCACAGCGATCGTGTAGACATGACGCCATGCCCCTTTGATCCTGTCCTGGATCACAAACTTTTCCAGAAGCAAAAATGCCAGATAGTACAGTCCCCAGAAAATGAAATTCCAGCTCGAACCATGCCACAGACCGGTCAGAAACCATACGACACACATATTGCGGATGTACTTGTTTTTTGAACAGCGGCTGCCGCCGAGCGGGATGTATACATAATCCCTGAAAAACGTACTCAGGGAAATATGCCATCTGCGCCAGAAATCCTGTACGGAAACGGCCGTGTAGGGGTAGTTGAAGTTTTCCATATAATGAAAACCGACCATACGTCCCATACCGATCGCCATATCGGAATAGGCGGAAAAATCCAGATAGATCTGGAGCATATAAAAGGCCATACCCAGCCAGATCGCCAGTGCCGGCTGCGCGCCAAGTGCTTCCACACCGGATGGCATCAGAGTATCTGCCACGCTGGCACAGCCATTGGCCAGTATCGCCTTTTTGGCAAGACCGACACAGAAGCGGCGCATACCGGCGTAGATATCATTCAGACTGACATGGCGTTCTTCAATCTCATCGGAAACTGTCTCGTAGCGGACGATAGGACCGGCGATACACTGGTGGAACAGACTCGCATACAAAAGCAGTTTCCAGTAGACCGGCTGTGCAGTCACCTCTTCCCTGTAGACGTCCACGATATAGGAGATCAGCTGGAACGTATAAAAGGAAATACCGATCGGCAGTACCAGTCGCGGTACATCGGCCAGTGCAGGGATCAGAAAATCAAAGGTGTCACATAAGAAACCGAGATATTTGAAAATACCAAGAAGCAAAAGAAGAATCGCACATCCACCGATCAGACAAAGCTGGCGGTAGCGGACGCCTTTTCGGCTTTCAGTATCACAGCGGCTCATCAGTACGCCCGCACCCCATGCCACAAAGGTCTCAAAGATCAGAAGCAGCAGATAGCGGGGACCGCCCCAGGCATAAAAGATCAGTGAACTGACAAGCAGTACCAGATTTCGGTAACGGGGCTGGATAAAATAATAGACGGCCAGATGAATGGCCAGAAAAAAGAAGATAAAAAGTAAACTTGAAAATACCATGATCGTGGATTTCTCTCCTGTAAGTATTTAAAAAATTACAAAACAAAAAGCCGTTGACGAAAACGGCTGGCATCGTCTGATAATCGACAGATTATGTGAGTATTATGACATGGAAAAATACAAAAAACAATAGATATTTGGGGTAAAAAAGTGAATTTTCATAATTCTTTGGATTTGAAGAAAAAAACAGATATGTACAGGAAATCTGTACATATCTGTAACAGGCCTATCAGCCGATACCGAGGATGTGCGTCGCAAACTGGAAGTATACCAGCAGGGAGATCGCATCGACGATCGTGGTGATGAACGGGCTGGCCATAACAGCCGGGTCAAAGCCGATACGGTGGGCGATCAGCGGCAGCGTACAGCCGATGATTTTGGCACAGAAGATCGTTACCACCAGCGTCAGACAGATGACCAGAGCAACCGGAACTGTCAGACGGTCAAATAAGAGAAGCTTGATGAAATTACATACAGCCAGCGTAGTACCGCAGAGCAGGGCCACACGCATCTCTTTCCAGATGACACGGAAGATATCTTTGAACTCGACATCGCCCAGAGAGATCGCACGGATAACCGTAGCGGAAGACTGTCCACCGGAGTTACCACCGGTATCCATCAGCATGGGGATATAGGCGGTCAGAATAACGAATTTGGCCAGGGCATTTTCAAAGCTTGTGATGATCATACCGGTAAAGGTAGCGGAGATCATCAGAAGTAACAGCCAGGGAATACGGGATTTCCAGAGGTCAAAGGTGGTCTGTCTGAGGTACGGCTTGTCAGCCGGTACGATAGCGGCCATCTTTTCGATATCCTCTGTAGCCTCTTCTTCCAGGACGTCCAGGACATCATCGATCGTGACGATACCGACAAGTCTGGATTCGGTATCCACAACAGGCATGGCCAGAAAACCGTATTTGGAGAACATCTGGGCTACTTCCTCCTGGTCAGTGATGGTCTCGACAGAGATGATATTGTCTTCCATGATCTGGTCGAGCACCTCGTCAGATTCGTTCATGATCAGGTCACGGATCGTAACCACACCGATCAGCCGACGGTCTTTGGATGACACGTAACAGTTGTTGATCGTTTCTTTATCGATACCACTGCGGCGGATGTGCAGGATCGCGTCCTCCACCGTCATGTGGGGTCTGAGCTCTACAAACTCAGTCGTCATGATGCTGCCGGCGGAATCGTCCGGATATTTGAGGATGTTGTTGATCATCTTTCTCTTTTCCGGGTCGGCGGTCATCAGGATACGTTTGACAACGTTGGCCGGCATTTCCTCGACAAGGTCTGCCGCATCATCGACATACAGCTCATCGACGACTTCCTTTAACTCGCTATCGGAGAAGCCGCGGATCAGCATTTCCTGTGTGTCTGGCTCCATCTCAACAAACGTATCGGCGGCCAGCTCCTTGGGGAGCAGGCGGTAAAGCAAAGGTACCACCTGGTCATTCATATCCTCGAAGAGTGAAGCGATATCCGCTGCATTCATCGTGCACAGAATGTCACGCAGGGTGGCATACTTTTTGACTTCTGCAAGGGCTTTGATGCTGGCCTTGAGAGTCTCTAATGCATCTGTCATACTGTTTTCCTCCTTGCTGTCACGGTTTTAACCAAACTGTGGCAGGTTTTTCTTGAATTCCGTCCAAAAGGGGAAATAACTTCTCCTTTCGGGTCTGCTCAGGAGATGCAGGCAAAAGCTGCGGGTATGACATATCTATGAACCAGTCAGGCTAAACAACACAGACGTGCCGTATCGCCAATGTATATAGGTATGTGTCCCGCGCCGCTACTGCAACTGTCTGCGTCCATGGTTTAACCTCCTTATGTTTAGAATAAAATATGCGCAAAAAAAACATTGCCGAAAAGGGTTGTCTGTTCGGACAATGTGTTTTGCTGACACTATAAATGTACACGCAGAAAAAAGGTTTGTCAACGGAAAAAAGAGGATTTCCCGTTGACAAACCTTGTGCTTTTAAGCGTACACGATGACAGCGATCAGTTCAACGTCGCAACCGGAATGATTGGCGATCGAATGACCCGTACCGGCCGGACATACCGTGACATCCCCGGCAGAAATGATCTTTGTCTCACCGTTATCACTGTAAGAAGCTTCACCCTTTATTATATAGAAGAGTTCCGAATCCTTTTCATGTACATGGTAGCCGATACTGCATCCTGTGTGCAGCGTGATCTTTGCAAACAGACGCCCTTTATCGTTGAGCTCCCCCGGTGTGGCAAGGTTTAAAATCTCTACAGTCCCCTCGCCGTCACGCATATGCTCACGCAGTTCCTTTTCGCATTCTCTGGCTCTTCTGATCATAGTTAAGACCTCCTGAAATTTGATACGTCCACTATACCATCTTATCTGTGGAAAAAACAGCCTTTTGTGCAGGAAACAAAAAGAGGTCAGCTGACAGGATAACATCCGAAATCCGTGATCTTACCCGGCGAAACCAGGAACAGTGATTGTATGGCAGAAAATGCGCATTGCATCTTGTTTTTAAATAAAAAGATTCCTATAATTTAGAAAAAAGAAGTTACGCTATTTTATACTATATGGAGGATGTATCATGAATACGATGAATATGTATATGCCCACCCGTCTGATCACCGGCAAAGGCTGCGTAAAGGCAAACGCAGACAGGATCAAAGCCCTCGGCGAAGCCTGCCTGATCGTCACCGGCCATTCCGCAGCAAAAAAAAGCGGCGCTCTGGATGATCTGATCGAAGTACTCGAAGCCAACGGACAGTCCTACGCCCTGTACGATGGTATCGGACAGAATCCAAAGCTTTCTGACTGTATGGAAGCCGCTCTCGTAGCAGAATCCCTGGGTGCAGATGCCGTTATCGGCATCGGCGGAGGTTCCCCGCTCGATGCAGCCAAATGTATCGCCGTACTTGCCGCCAATCCCGGCATGACACAGGAAGTCTTATATTCCTACAGCTGGGCCAATCAGCCCCTTCCCGTAGCCGCGATCGGAACCACCGCCGGAACCGGCAGCGAAGTAACAAAAGTAGCTGTTATCACGAATCTGCAGGGTCTCAAAAAAAGCATCAACGATGACCGTATCTTCCCGGTACTGTCCCTCGGTGATCCGGCCTATACCAACACCCTGCCGGAGCTGTTCACCAAATCCACGGCTATCGATGCCCTCGCTCACTGCACCGAAAGCTACTTCACCCGTGGTGCCAACGAGATTTCCCGCTGCTACAGCGTCCGCGGTATCCGCCTTCTGATCAGTGAATTCGAAAAAATGCTGAAAAACGGCTTTGAAGCTGTCACAGAAGAAGACAGAGAGACCCTGTACAACGCCTCCATCTACGGTGGCCTTGCCATCCACGTAACCGGTACCTGCATGCCCCACGCCGTTGGCTACTTCCTGAGCGAAAACCACGGCATCCCCCACGGCACCGCCTGCGCCCAGTTTTTACCGGCCTTCCTCGCCCACAACAAAGCAGCAGACCCCGCCTACACCGCAGCCTTCTACGAAGCCATCGGCATGCCGGAAGCAGAATTCATCACCCTGATCGAGAAGATTACCCCGTCATACGACATCGTACTGACCGAAGAGGAGATCAAAGAACTGCACTCCCGCTGGATCAACAACGCCAGCATCTTAAAAATCCGCGGTGATCTCCCCGCCGAAGCCATAGACGAGATCCTTCGCAATAAATATGTAAAGTAATTCCTATCAAAGTCAGAAAAATCAGGCAGGTTTTATGCGATATATTCTTGCAGCAGAGCGACTTTTGCGAGTAAGTGTCCGAGACTACAGGCTCGGACCGACGGAGCCGGAGCGATGCGGAAAGAATATATCGCATAAAACCTGCCTGATTTTTCGTCCGTATTCAAAAAAACTCCGTAAAATGCCCGAAAACCTGCATTTTCACCCTTGTCATGTAAAAAATCCTATGCTATAATCCGAATGTTGTAAATAAACACGTGTGTGGAGAAAACCCGGTGCCCGAAGCCCTTCGGGTCGGTTTTACAGTAAAACACATGGAAGAAAAAACCAAAAAGGAGAACAAAAACATGGGCGTTATTTCAATGAAACAGCTTTTGGAAGCAGGTGTTCACTTTGGACATCAGACAAGAAGATGGAACCCGAAAATGGCTCCGTACATCTACACAGAGCGTAACGGTATCTACATCATCGACCTGCAGAAATCTGTAGGAATGGTAGATGACGCATACAAAGCAGTAGCTAACATCGCAGCAGACGGCGGCACAATCCTTTTCGTAGGAACAAAGAAACAGGCTCAGGACGCTATCGCTACAGAAGCTACACGTTGCGGTATGTTCTACGTAAACGAAAGATGGCTTGGCGGTATGCTGACAAACTTCAAGACAATCCAGAGCCGTATCGCTCGTCTTAAAGAGATCGAGGCTATGGAAGCTGACGGAACATTCGACGTTCTGCCGAAAAAAGAAGTTATCCTGCTGAAGAAAGAGCTGGACAAACTGCAGAAGAACCTTGGCGGTATCAAAGATATGAAGAGACTGCCGGACGCTATCTTCGTAGTTGACCCGAAAAAAGAAAGAATCTGTATCCAGGAAGCTCATACACTGGGCATCCCGCTGATCGGTATCTGTGATACAAACTGTGATCCGGAAGAACTGGATTACGTTATCCCGGGTAACGATGACGCTATCCGCGCCGTAAAACTGATCGTTTCCAAGATGGCAGACGCTGTTATCGAGGCAAACCAGGGTGAGGCTGAGGAAGTTGAAGTTCCGGTTGAGGAAGAAGTAGAAGAATAATCGTTACTGCTCACATAACAGATGTGAAACGAAAGATTTTTCGTATACAACAGTCTGGTCTGCCCATGCGGCAGACCGGCTGCTTACTCGACAAATGCACAAAGTAAGGCAATAGCTTTAAAACGACCGTCTGTCTTAGGAGTACAGACAAACGGTTTATAAAACAATATTTCAGGAGGAAGATAGATATGGCTATCACAGCAGCACAGGTAAAAGAGTTAAGAGAAGCAACAGGCGCTGGTATGATGGACTGTAAGAAAGCTCTTACAGCTACAGAAGGCGATATGGATAAAGCAGTAGAATGGCTGAGAGAAAAAGGTCTGGCTACAGCACAGAAAAAAGCAAGCCGTATCGCAGCTGAGGGTCTTTGCAAGGTTCTCGTTGCTGATGACGGAAAGAAAGCTGTCGTTGTAGAGGTTAACTCTGAGACAGACTTCGTTGCAAAGAACGAGAAATTCCAGAACTACGTAGCACAGGTTGCTGAGCAGGCTATGGAAACAGAAGCAAACGACATCGAAGGCTTCATGGCTGAGACATGGAAATTTGATGATTCCAAGACTGTAAAAGAAGCACTGGCTGGTCAGGTCGCTGTTATCGGTGAGAACATGAACATCCGTCGTTTCCAGAAAGTAGCTCAGGACAACGGTGTGATCGTATCCTATACTCATATGGGTGGTAAGATCGGTGTTCTGGTTGACATCGAGACAGATGTTGTAAACGATGCTGTTAAAGAAATGGGTACAAACGTAGCTATGCAGATCGCAGCTATGAGACCGCAGTACACAAGCGACAAAGAAGTAAGCGCTGAATACATCGAGCATGAGAAAGAAGTTCTGATGGCTCAGATCATGAACGACCCGAAAGAGTCCAAGAAGCCGGAAAAGGTTATCCAGGGCATGATCACAGGCCGTATCAACAAAGAGCTCAAAGAGATCTGCCTGCTTGATCAGGTTTATGTAAAAGCTGAGGATGGCAAACAGACTGTTGCCAAATATGTAGAGCAGGTTGCAAAAGCAAACAACGCTAACATCACCATCAAAGGTTTCGTTCGTTTCGAGACTGGCGAAGGTATGGAGAAGAAGAATGAAGACTTCGCAGCTGAGGTTGCCGCTCAGATGAATAAATAGTCAAACCGTTCATAAATATCTGAATGATTAGTTGATTATGTGAATTGATGAAAGACCTTGAATTTCTTGTGAAAATAGGAAATTCAGGGTCTTTTTTGCCTTTATATTGTCTGCTTTTTATATGTTAAATAACGTGAGTGGATACTGTTTTCTGATATTTACAAACACGTATGGCAAAATGTTTACTGTCCATAAGGATTATTTGATGGACATTTGGAATTGCAGCAGGAAAAAAGTATTATGGATGTATTGTGTATGGAATACAATATGGACATTTATCCACCGGAAATGTATAATTTTAATCAGTGACAGGATCATTTTGCTTAAGGATACGGAAGTGAACGAAGAATTATGGGGGAATGCAGCTTGGAAAAGAAAATGCTTATGGATCAGCAGATATCAAGATCTCTTTTGGCTGCTTATACAGGAGTATTTTATATTGATCTGGTAAATGACAGTTATATTCCTGCGAAAAGACAGGGTGAGGTTTATCAGATAATCAAAGAGATCGGTTCCGCACAGGAAGCGATCTCAACAGCAATTAAAAAGACCGTTCAGCCGGAGTATCTGGAAAAAGTGCTTCGCTTTGTTGATCTGCGTACATTATCAGAGCGCATGAGGTCTGGCCATTGTATTGACCGGGAATATAAAGGGGTGATATCCGGCTGGGTAAGAGGCAGCTTTATCGAGGTGGAAAGAGATCCGATGGGAAATCTGACAAAGGTTTTGTATACATACCGGCTGATCGATGAAGACAGAAGACTGGAAATAGAAAATCAGAAACGACTGGAACTGCAAAATGATATACAGGCGATCCGAAACAAACATAAAGAGCCGGCGCCGGGACTCTGGGACATGAAATTTGATGAGCAGGGTAAGCTGACGTCCTGTGTCTGGTCACCTTCCTTTAGAAAAATTCTTGGCTTTGAATCCAAAGGCGATTTTCCGAATACATTTGCATCTTGGTCGGACCGTATCCATCCGGAAGACAAAGAGCGTGTATTGAATACATTCTGGCGACAGGTGAAAAGCCGTACGGAAGAACGGATTTATGATGAAGAGTACCGTATTGCCGACAAAAACGGAGAATATCGCTGGTTCCGCGCCTGTGCCAGGATTTCAAGAAGAACGGACAAAACCGTAAGTGCATTAGATGGTTTTGTAGTAAATGTGGATGAAAAACATGCGGCATATGAGGTTCTCTGCAAAGTGGTCGAAGAAGCTGAAGAGGCAAAGAACAGGGCTTTACTGGAAAATGAGATCATTTCTTCTGTAAGCAAGCTGTATTTTGCTATTTTCAGAATCGACCTGCAGCATGATTTTTATGAAGAAGTAGCCAGCGACAATTCGATCCATTTAATTACCGGACATGCAGGAAAAGCTCAGAAAAAGATGAACGAATTATGCAGTACTTTTGTTGCAACGGAATACCGGGATATGGTCAGAAAGTTCTTTGATCTGTCTACTGTGGGAGAAAGGCTTGCATATACCGATACGATTGAGATGGAATATCATGCCGTTGATGGAAACTGGCATGAGGCCCGTTTTATTGAAAAAAAGAGAGACCACGATGGAAATGTCACACATATTCTTTATGTGACCAGAATCGTGAGCAGGGAAAAACAGCAGGAGCTGGAGAAAGAACGCCTGCAAGTGGCCTACAAAGTGGCAGAGAGCGCAAATGAGGCAAAGACAACCTTCCTTTACAATATGTCACACGATATCCGTACACCGATGAATGCGATCTTAGGATACACGCAGCTGATGAAAAAGGAGCTGCATGATACCAGGCTGCTTCATTATCAGGAAATGATCGAACAGTCAGGTAATCTTCTATTGTCTATTATCAACAATGTACTGGACATGGCGCGGATAGAAAGCGGAAAAGTAGCCCCGGATGAAAACTATGGTGAAGCCGGTAAGATCATAGATGGTGTGTGTGATGTCTTTGAAGTGGAAGCAAAGAAAAAGCAGATTATCCTGGAACGGCAGGTACATGTGGAACATTCGCATATCCTCGTTGATGCTACAAAGGTACAGGAAATCTTTACCAATCTGATCGGAAATGCGATTAAATATACCCCCGCGGGAGGCAAAATCACCGTTACAACAGATGAGCTGCCATGTGACCGGGAAGGATATGTCAGGATCAGAAGTACTGTGGCTGATACCGGTATAGGGATGAGCAAAGAATTTTTGCCGCAGTTATTTGATCCTTTTACCAGGGAGAGAAATACAACGGCCGGAAAAGTGCTTGGCACAGGACTGGGAATGGCTATCGTAAAAAGCTTCGTCGATCTGATGAATGGCACGATCAAAGTGGAAAGTGAACTGGGGAAGGGAAGCCGGTTTACCGTTACACTGGAGCATAAGCTGGCCGATGCAAACTATTTTGAAAAAAAGGAAGTATGCACGGACAGAGAAATGCAGACGGATTTTCGCGGAAAACGTATTCTGCTGGCAGAGGATAATGATCTGAATGCAGAAATAGCGGTTACGGTTCTGGAAGAAGCCGGATTTCAGGTGGATCGAGCATCGGATGGTGTTGTCTGTGTGGACAAACTGGAGACAGAACCGGCCGGAACATATGACCTTGTACTTATGGATATCCAGATGCCCAATATGGATGGCTATAAAGCAACACAAATTATCAGGCAGCTTTCAGATAAAGCAAAAGCCAATATCCCGATCATTGCCATGACGGCAAATGCCTTTGAGGAGGACAGACAGAAGGCCTTTTCCGTTGGCATGAATGAGCACGTTGCAAAACCTATAGACGTAGATCAGATTATAAAGACACTGATCTCGGTACTTGGAAAAGGTAATCAAAAATAATACAACAGGAGACGATACAGGGGAAACCTGTATGTACCGGATGATATGGAACAGATCGTTTTATAGAGTATGCAGAATATGTATGTATTTGCAGACAACAGATGTAAAAAACTGATAAAAAAGTTTCCGGATATTTTGAATGAAAATATGAAGAGAAATCGCAGGAGACAGGGAACAGCAGATGGATATCAAACATATTGAATTTTTTCTTGCCTGTGTGGAATATAAGAGTCTGGGAAAGGCGGCACAGCACTTATATACTTCACAGCCGAATGTAAGCAAGGTGATCCGTGAGATGGAGGCAGAGATGAAGATGCCTCTGTTTGAAAGAACGACAAAAGGGCTGCGTCTGACGGAAGCGGGCCGTTCGGTTTACGAATACGCGCAGAACGTTTCGCAGAATATGCATCTTCTGGTGAATGCACCGCAGCATCTGCCGGAAGAAAAACTGTGCATTTCTTCCTATCACAGTCATATTCTGGCCAGGATACTGGCGGCTTTTTGCCGGACATACCCGCAGTGTCCGGTGGAATACCGACCGGGAACACTCGAGGAGATTATCGAGGATGTATACCAGAGATACAGTGGGATCGGTATCGTTTATGTGTCGGAAAAGCAAAAAGCGGCATTCGATCATGTTCTGTCACACAGAAATCTGGAATTTCAGGAACTGGACAGACGAAAGGCCTGTGTGTTCGTCGGGGAAAGAAATCTATTTTACGAAAAAGAAACCATTACGGCCAAAGAACTGGCTGATCTTAAGTTTATGACCGGTTTATCTGACTTTTTTGCGATCGAACACGAATACGAAATGATCAATGTAGGTCCCGGAGCTGATATTACCGGACAGACCATGGTGCATACAAACAGTGAATATCTGATGGAAGAGCTGTTGACGACGACCGATCTGGCAGCATATTCCATTGATCTGGTAAAACAGGAGCTGACAGATTCACGGATCCGGTCTATTCGGGTGACCGGAAAAGATACGGAGCTTTTGCTTGGCTATATTAAAGAAAAAGGCTGCGCGATATCCGGACGGGAAGAAATGCTGCTGGACGAGTGTCGCAAAATCCTGAAAAATGATAAAAGTACTAACAATCTGTTATGACTTTTACCCCATAAATTGATAATATGCGAACACAGATATTCCTTTTATAATAGGTCTGCAATAACAAATCGTAAGAGAACCTATAACTCTGAACAGAAAATACCATAGAAAAAGCAGAACAAAAGTAAAAGGAGATTATTTATGAAACAGACCGTAGATTTTTGTGGAATTGCAGCAGCACCGGGTACAGCAGCCAGAGGCTGGGTGGAAGTGGAGAATACCGGATATAAACTGCCGGTAACGGTGATCAATGGTGAAAAAGAAGGAAAGACGGTACTTGTAACATCGGCGATCCATGGCTGTGAATATCCGTCTATTGAAGCCGCTTTTCGCCTGGCAGAGACCACGGATCCAAAGGATGTTTCCGGTCAGCTGGTTATTATCAATCCGGTTAATGTGGATGCTTTTATTGAGCGCCGCCCCTATATCGTTGTGCAGGACGGTAAAAATCTGAACCGTCTGTTTCCGCCGGTAAAGGACGGTACGCTGGGAGACAGGATCGCCTGGACGCTGACGGAAGAGTTTATCAAAAAGGCAGATTTCCATCTGGATCTGCACGGTGGAGATATCCCGGAGGAACAGACATCCTATGTGTATTATCCGGGCATCAGTGAGGATAAAGAAACGCTGCGTCTGTGTGAGGAGGCAGCAGGCTATGTCCTGCATGCCACATACCGGATAAAATCAAGTGCTACGAATCATGCGTATTCACTGTCCGCAGCACTGTCTGTGCCGTCGCTTCTTCTGGAGCTTGGTGAAAATGGCAACTGGTCTGAGGAGGAAGTGCAGCTGTATATGGAAAATATCCACAATCTCCTGCGGTACCTGAACGTCCTTCCGGGAGAGGCAAAAAAGCCGGAAAAACCAGCCAGACAGATTACGAAAGGTACATATATCGATGCCGACTGTTCAGGCAGATGGTATCCGGCGATCACACGCAACGACAGCCTGAAAAAGGGGCAGAAGATCGGCGAGATCAAGGATCTTTTTGGAAATGTTCTGAAAACATATTACGCGGATTATGATGCAGAAGTACTGATGGTGGTTACGACGCTAGCCATCAAAGAGGGAGAGGCATTGTTCGCTTACGGCTGTTAAAAAGCATATAAAAATATCTAACGGAAAAATATACGCGCATGCAATATCTGTATACAATGGCAGATGTTGTATGCGCGTTTTTTGCAGTGAACTGTTACAGTTTTGGATACAGTCCGTGGGTTTTCCGGTAGAGGTAATAGATGATAAATAAAATAGATGTCGTGATCCATGTGATCGGATAATTGGCACACAGCATGGGAATCCCCGGATGCTGCGGGACGATACCGAGTGTCCAGATGATCCTGAGAATACAGACACCAAACAGTGTCAGAATCATCGGTATGATCACATCGTTCATGCCACGAAGCACACTGGACAGGATTTCCACGAAACTGAAAACCGCATAAAACGGTGTGACGAGGTGAAGAATCCGGATACCAAGGCGGACAACCTCAGGATCGTCTGTAAAGATGCCAAGCAGCGGTGCTGCAAAAACAAAAAACAGAAGACTGATCACCACACAGGTGCCCTGATGCAGTAAAAGGCAGATCCGGGTACCTTTTTGTATACGGTCGTATTTGCCTGCACCGTAATTCTGTCCGGTAAATGTAGTGGCGGCCACACAGTAGGCACCGCTGACCATCCAGAAAAAGGCTTCGATCTTGGCTTCTGCAGCCCAGGCAGCTACGGCATCGGTGCCGTAGCTGTTGATAGCAGCCTGGATGATCAGATTGGCAAAGCTGTACATGACGGTCTGAAAGCCATCCGGAATGCCGACATACAGCTGTGCACCGAGGCAGCTTTTGTGGCAGCGGATGCAGTTTAAGTGCATAGGACTCTGTACGTTTTTGATCAGATAAAAGGTCACAAGCCCTGCGCTGACCGCCTGGGACAGTACGGTAGCCAGTGCGGCTCCGGCAATGCCAAAGTGTAAAAATACAACAAAAACAACATCCAGAATAATGTTCAGAAAACAGCAGATGATCAGGGCATACAGCGGCCGTCTGGCATCACCAAGCGCCCGGAGGATCGCTGATCCGATATTAAAGAGCAGAACAAAGACAATGCCGCTATAATAGATCCTGAGGTAGAGTACAGAATCTGCCATAAGTTCTGCCGGATTGTGCATGGCCAAAAGAGACGGACCGGCAGACAAAAGTCCTGCTATCATGAATAAAAGGCCACCGATCAGCGCATAGGCGTAGGCGGTATGGATGTTGTCGGCAAGACGTTTTTTGTCTCCGGCACCGTACGCCTGGGCGATGATGACACCAGAACCGGCGGACAGACCGGTGAAAAAACCAATGGCCAGATTGATGATCTGTGCTGCCGAGCCGCCGACACTGGCCAGTGCATCCGTGCCCACAAAGCGGCCGACGATGATCATATCCGCAGTATTGTATAATTGCTGAAAAAACGTGCCAAACAGGATCGGAAAGAAGAAAAACAGAATCTGTTTTGTGATTGGTCCCTCCAGGATCGGGTTGGCTGTGGTGATGTTTGTTTTCATAGGTTCTCCTGCTCAGTTCTGTGTGTCCAGCATCTGCAGAATCAGGCGGCGGACATAGTCAGCGAACCATTCGGTCAGCATATAATCACTGTCTCTGAATGGCCGGTATGTATTTACAGTTGTCATAAATGTATGAAAACAGGTGAAAAATCACTTATAAATATATCATACAGAAAAAGATAGAAAAGAATAACTGACAAAATATACGAAAAATGAATAATAAATCATACAAAAATAACGATAAAAAACATGGGTAACAAAAATAAAGAAAAAAAGCTTTCCCGGTATGTCCTTTTTTCGGGAAAGCTTTTTTGACATGTATGGTATACTGAAACCAAAAGGCAAAACTAGCCGAAATGCGGGAGGTAACATATGATTAGCGCCTATTAGGAAAACACACTGTCAAAGGGGTTCGTAGCGGGG
>JAHZHB010000018.1:11022-11850 GCA_019420465.1 Lachnospiraceae bacterium | reverse complement strand
TTACGATCAAGAACAATCTGGATGCGGTGTCCCATGCGACCTGTGCGATGGCTACGGATATCAATGCCAAATGTATCGTTGTCAATTCTCTGACGGGACTTACGGCACGTATGGTGAGCCGTTTCCGCTGTCCGGTCGATATTCTTGGACTGACTGCCTCTGAAAAGGGATGGCGCAAGCTGAATATGAGCTGGGGTGTAACACCGGTTCTCTCCGACACATATGAATCTCTGGAGGATATCTTCGCCAATGACCTGAAGATGGCGAAGGAGACATTTAATCTGAAGGATGGGGACAATGTGATCCTGACCGGCGGACTCTTAAACGGAAAACCGGGAAATACGAATATGATCAAGGTTGAAAGGATCTAGCTAACTGTCGGACGGACGTTCGGCAGAAAAAGGCCCCTGCTCCGGGTGGTATCTGGTGGTATAGGGTGCAAAAACAAGTGCAACGCCTGGCTGAGCTAATCGCTAACTTCGACTAGGCACGCTCGCATAAGCGAGCTCGCGTGCCAAGTCTGCGTAAGCGATGGATCTCATCCAGGCTAAAAGCGCACTTTTAATCGTTTTTGCACCAGATACCACCCGGAGCAGGGGCCTTTTTCTGTCTCACTGATTTTGAAAGTATTTCAGTTTACATACAGCAAATATCTTTCTTCACTATAAATATATCACGGATCTGTACTGATCGCATTGGGATAGATCCGCTGCATGACGGTATCGTTGTAGTCGGTATCGAGCCATTCCTGTACCTGACTGGTCGCAGGAACGTTATGGCTTCGTTCCTCGTAGCGGACGAGAGCCATGAAGGATACCAGTATATTGG